>JAHEKM010000031.1 GCA_024638325.1 Gemmatimonadota bacterium
TGCCGACGAGATCGCCGACGTCTTCGCGGACGTGCCGTCGTCGGAGATCGCGAAGGAGGCGCTCAGCGGGGACGGAACGTCTCTGGTCGACCTCATGGCCGAGTCGGGCATCGCTTCGTCGAAGGGCGACGCCCGTCGCTCCATAGACGGTGGGGGCGTCTACGTGAACAACGTGAGGGTGGACGACGTGGGCAGGTCGCTGACAATGGACGACACCATCGACGGACGATTCTTGCTCGTGCGGAAGGGCAAGAAGCGCTACCACCTGGTGGCGGTGCGCTGAACAAAAAGAGGGCCCGGGGACGAATCCCCGGGCCCTCTCCCGATTAGGTTTGTTCGGTGAGGCCTACAGGCCGGTCCGGTACCCGAGGTTGAGTCCCCAGTCGAGACCGAGCTGCGGCCCCTCGTAGTCATGATGGATCGCGTAGATCGCCTCGGCGAAGAGCCGGTGACCGCCCACGGGTCCGTCGCCAGGAATGATGAAGTTGATGCCCAGCGGCATGTCGGCTCGCTGTCCGGCGAGGAACACCGGGTCCGTACCCGGGTCGAGCGTCGGGTCGAGGAGCGGGTCGGCGCCTTCGTAGTTGCCCCAGATCCGCCAGCGCACGCCGGCCGAGATGCTGAAGTAGTCGTTGATCTTGTAGGCGGCCCAACCGTTCGCCTCGTAGCTGTCACCCGGGGTGAAGTTAAGGTCCTCGAAACCGACGCCGAGGTTGATGTTGCCCTTGAACTGGGCGCCTACCGAGCCGAACTCGTTCTGGACCTGCCCGCTCAGGCCGGGCTGCACCGAGAAGGAGCCACTGCCGGGACGCATGTCGTAGGGCAGGGCGCTGTGCGGCGACGAGGGCGTGTCCGGATCGCAGCCTACCGCGATGCTGGCCGGGGTGCAGGCCCATGTGCGCGCCTTTCCGACCGGAATGACAGCGCCGAGCGACGCATGGATGCGGTAGGGCCCACCCGCGTACACTTCGTAGATCGCGTTGAGGCTGAGGTCACCCAGCTCCTCGGCACCGGTGATGAAGTAGATGCCACCGGAGGTGAGCTGCTCCCGCTCGTACACGACGAACTCCGCCGCCGCAGTGAGCGTGAGCCCCTCCATGACTCCGTACGAGCCCATGACCGTGTGCGTCTGCTTCGACAGCGTCAGCGGCGCGATCTGGTAGAGCTGCAGGGTCTGCGCAAGCGGAAGCGAATCGGTCAGAAACCAGACGCCTCGCGAGTTGTCCTGCGAAAACCTGTACGAGAACTCGATGTCTCCGAGCTCGAGCGTTCGCACACCGGTCACGCCAATGGGCGCATGCGCGTCCGGACGGTCGGACGACCACACGTAATCGTCCGGCGCCGGTGTGACCTGCGCGGCCAGTGGTGACGAGACGGCTGCGAGGGCCGCCAGGATCAGGCTCCTACGAACCATGAGATATTCCTCCGACTCGATATGGGTGCGTCACCCCGACGCTCCCTCGGCGATCACGGGCTCCAATATAGGATATCGGACGCCGAGCGCGCCCGGTTTTCCTTTGACGAGCACTAGCAAAATGTCCAGCACCATTGGAAAAAACAAATGTTTTTTTGCTCGGGGTGGTGTGGTGTGCTACGGGCGTCCCTTGCGAGCGAAGTCGGGGAGCACCGCGTCGGGCACGCCGAAGCCCTCCACGAGGACCTCGCAATCGTCGCGGACTTCGTCGGCGAGGGCCGCCACGCGGCCCCGGATCGCCCGAGCCTTGTTGCCCTCGAAGTAGCCCGATTCCAGGTACCAGCCGCGGTCCGCTTCCATCCTCGACAGCGCGAAGAGAGAGGCGAGCGCACGTAGGGCCTCCGAGAGCCCCGGTGTAGGCGCACGAGCCACCGCGTCGTCGAGGTGCTCGAAGAGACTGTGCTCGACGTAGGCCCGGGCGAGCGAGACCAAATGGTCCTGGCACTCCGTCACGGCGTGGAACGAGTCCATACCTTCCTCCAGTCGGGCCCGGATGCGGGTAGCCGCCGAACGAAGCAACCGTTCCTCGCGGTAGCGGAGCGCCGCTCGGTGGAACTCAGGGTCGAGGAGATGCTCCTCGTCGGTCTTTCGGGTCGCCACCGGGTTGAGCTCAGTCAGCGCGGTTTCGGCGCGCTCACGCAGGTAGCGCAACGCCCGCCCCAGCGTGAGGTCGCCCATCTCGTCCCGGAACCGCGACAGGAGTCCTTTCGCCACGAGCTGATAGAGGACGAAGTTGGCGCCCTCGAACGTGGTGAAGACGTCCGTGTCGGCCTTGAGCGCGGCGAAGCCACTCGCCGCCAGGTACCCGCGGCCACCGCACGCTTCCCGGCACGCCTGCAGCGTGGCCACGCAGTGCTCGGACGCGTAGGCCTTGAGTCCCGCAGCAGCAACCTCGAGCTCGGGGTCGTCGGATCGTTGGGGGTCCCCGGCCCATGTCTGCAGATCCCTGATGGCGAAGTGGAGCGCGAAGGCGGTCGCGAGGCTGGGGAGCAGGGCACGCTGGATGAGCGGATAGTCCAGCACAGGCTGCTCGGGCTGCTGGTCCGGGCCGAACTGCCGTCGCGCGGCCGTGTACCGGATCGCCGTCGTCAGCCCGACCTTGGTGGCGCTGAGCGAGGCGGCGGCGATGCTCACACGACCGAGCACGAGTGTACTCAGCATGCCGAAGAAGCGCCGGCCTGGACTCGGGATCGGGCTGTGGTACTGCCCGTTCGCGTCGATCTCGGCGAAGCGATCGAGGAGGTTCGCACGCGGCACCCGGACCTGATTGAACCGGAGGCGCCCGTTGTCGACGCCGTTGAGGCCCTCTTTCTCTCCACAGTCCTCGATATGGATGCCGGGCAGCACCTTCATGTCGCCGTCGCGCAGCGGCACGAGCACCGCGTGAACACCGTGGTCCTCCTCGCCGACGACGAGGCGTGCGAAGACCGTGGCCAACCGGCCGTGCAGCGCGGCGTTGCCGATCCAGTCCTTGGACGCGCCCGGATGCGGCGTGTGTACGATCAACTCGTCGGTCTGCGAGTCGTACGTCGCGGTCGTCTCCAGTTCGCGCACGTTGGACCCGTGGTCGATCTCGGTCATCGCGTAGCAGCCGGGCAGCTCCAACGTGCCGATCATCTCGAGATAGGCGTCGTGGTGGGACTCGGTGCCGAGCTGTAGGACGCTGCCGCCGAAGAGCCCGAACTGGACACCGAATTTCACGACCACGCTCAGGTCGCCGTAGGCGAGCGTCTCGAAGACCGCCACGGAAGCCGTCGGGTCGTCCTCGCCGCCGTAGGCCGATGGATAACCGATGCTCCCCAGGCCCTCGTCGGCGAGGCGCGAGACGGCTTCGAGGACGCGGGCCCTGTACTCGGGGGTCTCGAGTCCCGCTGGAATCCGGACCGGCGGATCTTCGAGCAGCGCCCGCACGCGGGCCCTCAGGTCGGCGTGCTCTCGCTCCAGGAAGGAGTGGAGGCGCTGTCCATCGAAGCCCGCGTCGGGTCGCGCCGGCGGCGGGGTGGGGGTCGGCGCAGGTGCCCCCAGGATCGACCGGGCGGACTCGGCGCCGAGGCACCCCAAGGCGATCTCGAGTGCCCTGAGCGCGTCCTTCGCTTCCTGGTCGGACCAGGGACCCGGCTGGTCGGCCTGATCCCAAAGCGCCAACCCGAGATCGGTGAGTGACTTCGTCGCGGCTGCGGGGTCCGCCACCGAGGCAGCGCGGACCCGAGACCGCAGCGCTTTCACGTCCGACGGCGCCGGCGGCGCGTCGGGGTCCAGCCATTCCTCGAGGACCGAGCGACCGCCGGCGAGCCATTCGAGGGCGTCCACGGTCTCCATCAGGATCTCGCGCTCGACCGGCGAGAGGACTCCGTCCGACCACACCTCGATGACGAAAGGAACGAAGGGAATGAGCTCCGGCCGGTCCTCGGGCCAGGCGCGCACGGTCTGGGTCGGGTTCATCGCTCGTATCGTCTCCGGGCGGTGCCGCGCCGGGCGGCCCTTGATCCTGGGATGCGCTTCCACCAACGTGGCGGCCTTCCGCTGGAAGCACTCAGAAAGTGTACCCTCCAACGAGGTAGAGCACGATGGCGGCACCCTTGGTCGGTGTGGTGATGGGATCGAAGTCCGACTGGGACACGATGACGCACACGTCCAAGACCCTGGACGAGCTCGGCATCGCGCACGAAGTGCGTGTCATGTCGGCGCACCGGACCCCGGACGTCGCCGCGGAGTACGCCGCGACGGCGGAGGAGCGTGGCCTCGAGGTCATCATTGCAGCCGCCGGTGGTGCCGCTCACCTCGCCGGCGTGCTCGCGTCGAAATCCACGCTCCCCATCCTGGGCGTGCCCATGCAGGGGTGGTCGCTCGACGGGCTCGATTCCCTCCTGTCGACGGTACAGATGCCTCGTGGCGTGCCGGTGGGCACGCTGGCCATCGGCAAGGCCGGAGCCGTGAACGCGGCTCTGCTGGCGGGTCAGATCCTGGGGCTCAAGCACCCGGAGATCCGCGAGGCCGTAAAGACGGACCGTGAGAGCCGACGCCAGGCGGTGCTCGCGGACTCCGATCCGAGGAGCTAGGGTACCCGTTCTCCGGTAGACACATCCAGGACGACGATGCGTAGCTCGGCCCGCACATCCGTGTTGATGGCTCTGTTGATCGTGCCCCTCGCGACGGGGTGCGTCCGGCGGAGCACGTACAACCAGGCGCTGGCCGACGCACGCGATGTGGAGATGGGGCTCCGTCAGGACCTTCAGGCGGGCTGGGACCGCGAGGATGGCCTGGAGGCAGACATCGCCGAGCTCGAGTCCGAGATCGAAGGGCTCGAGGCGCAGATCGCCGACCTCGAGGGGCAACGCGCCCGGCTGCAGGACAGACTCGGCCTCGCCGCCGAGGAGGTGCACCGGCTCGAGGTCCTGCTCAGCGACCAGGGCACGGAGTACGATCAGCTGCAGGAACGTCTCGAGTCTCTCCGGGCGGTCGAGGCGGAGGTCCGGGAGCGGAACGCGATCTACGAGGACATGCTCAATCGCTTCCGTTCGCTCATCGACGGCGGTCAGCTGGCGGTGTCCATCGCTCGCGGGCGCATGGTCATCCAGCTGCCGCAGGACGTCCTGTTCGGCTCGGGCAGCGCGACGCTGGGGGCCGAAGGCCGGCGCACCCTGACCGAGGTCGGGCGCGTGCTCTCCGATCTCGACGACCGCACGTTCCAAGTCGAGGGCCATACGGACAACGTCCCCATCGCCGGGGCGCCGTTCGCCTCGAACTGGGAGCTCTCGAGTGCGAGGGCCCTGTCGGTGGTGACGGTGCTCATCGATGCCGGCGTATCGCCCGAGCGGCTCTCCGGGGCGGGCTACGGAGAGCACCAGCCCGTCGCGTCGAACGACGATCGTGACGGTCGCCGCCTGAACCGCCGCATCGAGATCGTGATGCTGCCCAACCTGGACGTCATCGCCGACTCCGGGCCCCTGGACTAAACGCAGCGCGACGCGGCCACCCCCGCCCCGGGGTGCCCACACGACCCTTCCCGAGGCCTTCCTATGCTCGACGAAATCCGTGACAAGATCGAAGGTGAGATCGTCCGACTCACCGAGGAACTCAACGTCGAGCTCCCCCAGCGGATCAAGACCGCAATGGAGCACGGAGACCTGCGCGAGAACGCCGAGTTCAAGGCGGCGAAGGAGCGTCAGGCGTTCGTGGAGGCCCGACTGAACCACCTCACGTCGCGCATGACCGAGCTCTCCAAGATCGACGTCACTCAGATGCCGTACGACAAGGTCGGGTTCGGCTCGCGCGTGACCATCAAGGACCACGACTCGGGGGACGACTTCACGTTCACCATCACGGCGGGTGACTTCATCGACCTGGATGCGGGGCAGGTGTCGTTGGCGTCGCCGATCGGCAGGGGTCTGCTCGGGGCTGTCGAGGGTGAGGACGTGGTGGTCGCGCTGCCACGCGGTGAGCGACGCTACAAGGTCCTGAGCCTGCTGACGCTACCTCAGCAGCTCGAGGGCAAGTCGGACTAGCCGGTCGCGGCTCGAGAACCTCTAGCCGTTGGCCTCCTCCACCAGGGCCACGGCGCGCTCGACTTCCTCCTCGGCGATCCAATGGCCGATGCGGTAGTCGCGGGCCGTGAGCTTCGCGCCGGCTTTGCGGAGACGGCTGCGTCCTTTCTCGGCGAGCGCGATCGGGATGGCCGGATCGGCTACGCCGTGCCCCCAGAAGATCGGTGTGGTCGGCGGGGCGGCACCGGTCTCGTCGAGTGGAGCGGAAGCCACCAGAAAGCCGGAGAAGTTCAGCACCACGCTCACTGCATCGGGACGTGAGAGCGCGTACGCCAAGCTCACCGTGCCGCCCTGCGAGAAGCCGCCGAGTACAAGCGTCCCCGGTCCGAAGCCGATGAGCTCGGGAAGCTCGGTTAGGAAGTCGTCCAGCTTGGAGAGGCTCTCCTCGAGGGTCTCCTCCACGACCCGGTCGTCGGCGATGTAGCGGTACCACGCGGAGCCCTGGCCGTATCCCCAGAGGGAGCCGGGGAAGGGCGCTTCCGGCGTGACCAGGGTCCATGTAGGCGGAAGCAGTGGCCGAAGTCCCTGGAGGTCGCGGCGGTTGCTGCCGCGACCGTGCAGGAGCACGGCGACCGTCGCTCCGTCCGCGGCGGTCTCGGGTCGGTCCACGATATAGTCGAGTGGTGCCTGCCCCTGGACCTCGCTCACCCCAGCGGAACCAGCCGCTTCTGGATCGACTCCCTCTCCGCCTCGAGCCATTCGGGCAGCTTGAGCGACTCGCCGAGCGCGTCGGGGGGCTCGTCCACCGTGAATCCCGGCGAATCCGTGGCGATCTCCAGCAGCATTCCGTCGGGGGCTCGGAAGTAGATGCTCTCGAAGTACGTCCGGTCCTTCACGGGCGTCACATCGATACCCTGCGAGAGCAGATGGTCGCGCCACGCGGCCTGCTCGTCCGCGTCGGCCGCCCGGAACGCGATGTGGTGGGTTTGACCCGCGCCCGGTCCGGCCACGTAACGCGACCCCTCCCAGCCGAAGAGCGTGAGCGCGGAGTGGGCCCCGACCTCGGAGCCCTCGTAGTTCGCCCAGAAGTAGTGCTTGGTCTTCGCGTCGTCCTGGTTGAACGTCTTCTTGACCAGGCGCAGGCCCAGCGCGCTCTGATAGAAGTCGCTCGCCCGCTCCAGATCGTCCGTGATGCCGGTGATGTGGTGGATCCCGTCGAGCGTCATGTCGGGCGTGACCACCGGCACGGGCTCGGGATGCGTGAGGGCGGCGATGGCGGCCTCGTCTCTTCCGTCCGGGAGTCGCTCGGCAGGAGGCTCGATGAGCTCGCGCCCTAGAGAGTCCGCCGGCTCGTCGATCGCATAGCCAGGGCCGGCGGTGGCGATCTCGAGGATCTGGCCGTCGGGGTCCGAGAAGTAGAGGCTGCGGAAGTAGCCGCGATCGATGGGCCCGCTGACCTGTACGCCGGCGTCGGTGAGGCGACGCTTCCACTTCAACTGGGCCTCGGGGGATTCCACACCGAGTGCGAGATGATGCACGCCTCCGACGCCCCAGCGCCCTCTGCGCGCGTGCGCCCACTCGAAGAAGGTCAGGATCGTACCCGGCCGGCCACCGTCCCTCCCGAAGTAGAGATGGTACGCGCCGGGATCGTCGAAGTTGACGGTCTTCTTCACCAAATCGAATCCCAACAGCTCGCCGTAGAACGCGAGTGTCTTGGGCGCGTTCGTCGCGACCATCGTGATGTGGTGGAAGCCTAGAGTCTTCAGAGAGTTGTCCATGCCGAAGATTTTATTTTCAACTTAAAACAATGTCAAGACGAGCACTCGCCCGGTTGGCGGGGGCAGAGGTCACGGGCTCACAGGGTCCGCCTGAATCTCCGCGTCGCCACGGCGAGGCCTGTGCCTGCCATGGCGGCCAGAACGGAAAACTGCATCCAGAGCTCGGGTATCCCGGCTCCCTTCAGGAAGATGCCACGCACGATCTCCAGGAAGTGCCGCAGCGGGTTGATCAGGGTGAGCTGCTGGAACAGCGCGGGCATGGTGGAGATGGGGTAGAGGAAGCCCGACAGAATGATGGCGGGCAAGATGAACATGAACATCGCCAGGAAAGCTTCCTGCTGGGTCGACGAGACAGTCGAGATCAGGAGCCCGAACGAGAGGCCGGCGAGAATGAAGAGCGCAGCGGCCAGCAGAAGCGTCGGTATCGAGCCCCGCAACGGGATATCGAACCAGAGGAGCGCTACGGTCGTCACGAGCGTGAGCTGGACGAGCGCGATTCCCGCCACGGGAATCGTCTTACCCAACATGAGTTCGCCTGCGGAGAGGGGCGAGACGAGGAGCTGCTCGAGCGTGCCCACCTCGCGCTCCCTCACGACGGCGAGCGCGGTCAGTAGCAGGCACATGAGCAGGACGATGACCCCGATCACGGCGGGCACGTTGTACACGCGTGATTCGAGCGACGGGTTGAACCAGGCTCGGGCCCTGAGATCGATGGGCGCCGTGGCTGCTGCGGGGCCGGAGGCACCGGCCGGCGCGGCCCCGGCTCCGCCCGAGCTCAAGACGCTCGCGCCCCGCTGCAGCACGATGCGCGTGGCGTACCCCTGGGCGACCGTCGCCGTGTTGGAGTTCGTGCCGTCCACCAGGAGCTGCACCGCTGGGGAGCGCCCCGCGGCGAGGTCGGCCTCGAACCCGGCGGGGATCTCCAGCCCCACCACGGCGCGTCCGTGGTCGAGCGCGTTCCCCAGGTCGGCGGTGCGGTCCGAGCGGGTGACGACGCGGAAGTAGCCCGAGGCCGTCAGCGCCGAGACGAGCGCCCTGGACTCCACGGTCCGGTCGTGGTCGACGAGCGCGGTCGCGACGTTGTGCACGTCCGTGTTGACGGCGTATCCGAACAGGATGAGCTGGATGATGGGCGAGACGAAGATGACCCGCTTGGTGCGCTCGTCCCTGAAGAGCTGCCGCAGCTCCTTGTTGACCATCCGCCGGATGCGCAGGAGCGACAGACGACGTCCCTCGGCGCTCATGCCGCGAGCTCCTTCTTGAACGCGCGCGTCGCCAGCCCGAGACCGATGACCGCATAGAGCAGCATCAGCACGGCCTGCGGCCACAGGACCGTCGCGTCTACACCCTTGAGGAAGATCCCGCGCGTGACGGTCACGTAGTAGCGCGCGGGGATCAGGAACGTCACGCCCCGAAGCACGGTCGGCATGCTGGCGATGTCGAACATGAAGCCGGAGAGGAGCACCGCTGGCAAGTAGGTCGCCACCATTGCGATCTGCGTCGCCAACACCTGCGACTTCACTGCTGCCGAGATGAAGATCCCCAGGCCCAGCGCGCCGGTGAGGAAAAGCAGGGTGAGCACCCCCAGCAGAAGCACGCTCCCGTTCAGCGGTGTGCCGAAGATGATCATGCCGGCCGCCACCGTGACCACGACGTCGAACAGGCCGATCGCCAGGTAAGGCAGCAGCTTTCCGATGACGACTTCCAGCCGGCTGACGGGCGTGGCCGCGAGCTGCTCCATGGTGCCCCGTTCCCACTCCCGCGCGATGGTCAGCGCCGTGAGCATCGCGGCGATGATCGACATGATCACGGCGATGAGCCCCGGCACGATCATGTGCCGGCTCTCGAGGTTGGGGTTGTACCAGGTACGCGACTCCAGGGCGATCGCGGGCTGGGCGGGCAGGCCCTCGAGGGCGACCCGGGCCCCGTGCCTGGTGACGATCGCGTCGGCGTAGTTGAGGGCGATGGTCGCGGTGTTGGCGTCGCTCCCGTCCAACAGCAGCTGGACCCGGGCTGCCCGGCCGGGAGCGGCGAGGTCTCGGGCGTAATCGGGCGGAATGGTGAGGACTCCGTCGACCGATCCGACCACGAGCCGGTCGTCGACCGCCTGCGGCGACTCGAGGTGCTCGACCACGGTGAAGTAGCCGCTGGCCACGAACGCCTCGAGGAGCTCGCGGCTCTCGCGCGTGCGGTCCTCGTCCAGGACCGCGACGGGGATGTCGTTGACGTCCCACGTGATCGCGTAGCCGAAGAACAGGAGCAGGAAGAGCGGCAGGATGAAGGCGAGGATCACGCTGCGGGTATCGCGGCGGAGCTGGATCCATTCCTTCCTGGCCACCGCCAACAGGCGCACCGGGTCCATCTCTAGCTCACCACCGCGCCGCCCTCGGCGCGTACCAGGGAGACGAAGACGTCCTCAAGCGAGGGTTCGATCGGCTCGACTAAATCGACCGCGTGGCCGGCCCCGGCCAGGGCGTCGCGCACGATCTGCTGACCGGCTTCGACCTCGTCGACCGTGACGTGCAGTGTGCGGCCGAACATCGCCGCATCGAGCACGCCGGGCCGTGCGGTCAGGAGCTCCACGGCACGAGGCGCGTCATCGGCTCTTACGCGGAGGATCGGCTCCACGACGCGACCCCGCAGCGCACGAGGCGTGTCCAGCGCGATCAAGCGCCCGCGGTTCATCAAGGCGAGCCGGTGGCAGTATTCCGCCTCCTCCATGTAGTGCGTGGACACGAAGACTGTGGTGCCCCCTTCAGCCATCTCGGTGACGAGGTCCCAGAAGCGGCGTCGAGCGACGGGGTCGACCCCCGACGTCGGCTCGTCGAGGAAGAGGATCGGTGGCTCGTGGACGAGCGCGCAGCCGAGGGCCAGCCGCTGCTTCCACCCGAGCGGGAGCTGATCGGTGACGCGCTGCTCGGCCTCTTCGAGCTCCGCCATCTCGAGGATCCACGCACGTCGCTCGGCGAGCCGCGCGCCGGACACCCCGTAGAGTCCAGCGAAGAGGTCGATGTTCTCACGCACGGTCAGGTCGGCGTAGAGCGAGAACTTCTGTGACATGTAGCCGATGCGGCTCTTGATGTCGGCGCGCTCGTGGCGGATGTCGAGTCCCGCCACCCACCCCTCCCCCTCGGACGGGGCGAGTAGGCCGGTCAGCATCTTGATGGTCGTCGTCTTACCGGCGCCGTTCGGTCCCAGGAAGCCGAAGATCTCACCGGCCCTGACCTCGAACGTGACGCCGTCGACGGCGGTGAAGTCACCGAACCGTCGCGTGAGCCCGCGGACGACGACCGGGTGCGCGGCTTGGCTCACGGGACCCTCACGGCCTCGGACACGCGGTCCTCGGCACCGACGAGGTGGATGAAGATGTCTTCCAGCGACGGCTCGACGACCGAGCTGTCGAGCAGCTCGATGCCGCGGTCCGCGAGCGCGCGAGAGACGATGTCGGTCCCCGTCTCCGCCGGGAGGAGGGCATGGACCGCGTCTCCGAACAAGGTCGCGCTGTCGATGCCGGGGACGCCCCGCAGGAGGTCGCGCGCCTCCCGCGGTCGGTCCGTGCTGAGAGACAACATCGACCCGGTGAGCGACGCCTGCAGGACGGGCGGGCGGTCGAGTGCCAGCGTACGGCCCTCGTGCAGCATCGCGACCCGGTCGCACCGTTCGGCCTCGTCGAGGTACGCCGTCGACACCACCACCGTCACCCCCCGATAGACCATCTCGTGCAGGATCAGCCAGAGCTCACGCCGCGAGATGGGGTCGACACCGAAGGTGGGCTCGTCCAACAGCAACACCTGGGGCTCGTGGATGAGCGAGCACGAGAGCGAGAGCTTCTGCTTCATGCCGCCGGAGAGATTCCCGGCGAGCCTGTCCTTGAACTCGGCGAGCCGACTGAAGGCGTAGAGTCGCTCGAGTCGCGCGGGCCGTTCAGACCGCGGCACGCGGTAGAGGTCGGCGTAGAAGTCCAGATTCTCCGAGACCGTCAGGTCCTCGTACAGGCCGAAGCGTTGGGCCATGTACGCGATGCGGTGCTTCACCGCCTCTGGGTCTCGACCTACGTCGACGCCCGCGACGCGGATCTCGCCGGCCGAGGGCCGGAGCACGCCCGCGAGCATGCGCAGCGTGGTCGTCTTTCCGGCTCCGTCCGGCCCGACGATGCCGAAGAGCTCGCCCGACTCGACCTGGAAGTCCAGGTCGTCCACCGCGGTGATGTCGCCGAACGTGCGGGTGACGCCGCTCAGCGACACGGCGTGCTCGCTCATCCCGCGCCCCGCAGGGTCACGTCCGCCGGGATCCCTGGCTTGAGCTCG
The DNA here is from genome assembly GCA_024638325.1 of Gemmatimonadota bacterium. Classification (GTDB taxonomy): domain Bacteria; phylum Gemmatimonadota; class Gemmatimonadetes; order Longimicrobiales; family Gaopeijiaceae; genus UBA2982. Next base: position 12,044 of record JAHEKM010000031.1, read on the forward strand.
AAGTTCGGATCGCCCGAGATACGCACCTTGACCGGGTAGACCAGCTTGATGCGCTCCTCGGCGGTCTGGACGTTGCGGGGGGTGAACTCGGCCTCGCTGCCGATGAAGACCACTTCGCCCTCGTAGGAGCGGTCGGGGTAGGTGTCGGAGACGATGTCGGCGCTGAGACCGAGCTGGACCATGCCCATCTGGTCCTCACGGATGTAGATGCGGACCCAGCGGTCGTCGGGGTCGAGGAGCGTGAGCACGGGCGCACCGGCGGGCACGGCCTCGCCGGCCTCCCGGTGCCGTTCGGTCACAATGCCAGCGAAGGGTGCCGTGACGATGGCGTTCGTGAGCGCCGCCTCGGCGCGAGCCACGTTGGCGCGTGCCTGTGCGACCATGGCGCGTTGCGCGTCGACGGTCTCGCGCCTGGGGCCTTCGCGAAGGAGCGCGAGCTGCTCCTCTGCCTGGTCCGTCGCCGCGACGGCGACCTCCAAAGCGGTCTCTGCCTGGTCGAGCGCCTGTCTACTGATGGCACCGCCCCGGAACAGCTGGCCGGCGCGCTCCGCGTTGCGCCGGGCCTCGTCGGTACGCTGCGTCGCCGAGCGCAGGGCCGCCTCCGCCGTCGCGAGCTCCTGCGGTCGAGCGCCGCGTTCGAGCTCGGTCAGCCGGGCCTGGGCGGACCCGAGCTGGGCCACCGCCGCGCCGAGTGCTGCGTCCAGCTCGCGGGCGTCGAGTCGTCCCAGTTCGTCGCCGGCCTGCACGGCGTCGCCCTCGCGGACCGAAATCGCCAGAACCCTGCCGGGTACCTGGAAGCCGAGGTCGGCGTCCGTTGCCTCGACCGTCCCGGAGGCGGTGAGCAGGCCCGGTGCGGCGTCGCCGTTGCCGAGGAAGTACCACGCCGCTGCGCCGCCCAGCAGAAGGACCGGGATCAGGATGCGGATACGCTTCTTCATGGTGTGATCTCCAATGCTTCGTCGAGCCAGTCGCGGTCGAGCGTACCGCCCCCGCGGGCCAGGTTGATTCGGGACAGCACCCCGTCGTAGCGGGCGCGTGCGTAGCCGGCACGCGCCTGAAAGAGCCCGGCCTCGGCGCGGAGCAGGTCGGCCTGCACGCCCGACCCTGCATCCAGCGCCAGGGCCTCGATACGAGCGACCTCCTCCCACTGGGCCACGGCGAGATCCAGCGCCTCGGCGCGGGCGTCGGCTTCGACCACCGCCGTCTCGGCGGCATCGATCGCCTGCGCGACCCGGAGGGTCGCGGCGTCGAGCTCCATGCGTGCGGCGGTGAGCTCGGCCTCGGCCCGACGCACCGAAGCGCTCCGGGCCCCTCCCGTAAAGAGTGGCCACGACACCTGAACCCCGGCCTGCCATTCGAAGACATGCTTGTCATCCAACGTGCCGTAGTCGAGAACGCCGGCCCCCGCCTGGACGGTCGGCAGCCGTCCCGCGCGTTCCTCGGCGAGGCGTGCCTCGGCCGCGAGCGCGGCTCGGTCGGCCTGGAGAACGAGCGGACTGCGCTGGGTGTCGGGAGTCTGCGGGGGAGCGTCGGTGTCGGAGATCGCAACGTCAGCGAGACGGGTCGCCGACACGCTCGCCGGGTCGACCGCCATGAGTCGCGCCAGCACTCGCTCGGCCAGACCCACGCGCGCTTCGGCGCTTGCCCGTTGAGCACGGGCCTCCTGGAGCGTCGCCTGCGACCGCAGAACCTCGAGCTCGGCCGCTGTGCCCGCGTCGAAGCGCTGCTGCGCGCGGCCCGCCTCTTCCTCGAGCGCCTGGACCTGCGCGTCGGCTGCCTCGAACACCGCCTGGGCGGAGAGGACGCCGACGAACGCACGGGCCGTCTCCTCGACGACCGCCATCTCGGTGTCCGCCCGCCCGTGGGTGCTCGCCTCGAGCAGCGCGTCGGCCCCTCGGATGCGGGAGGAGCGCCCGCCACCGTCGAAGACCGTGTAGGCCAGGGCCAAACGCCCCTGGACCAGCGTCCGGTCGAAGGTCGGCGGGTTCGAGAAGTCGAGGCTGTGAAACGGCGCCACGATCATCGGCTCCTGGAAGCGCGTGAGCGTGGCGTCCAGGGACGCCCCGGGGAGGCGCGCCGATCGGGCCGCGTCGCCGGCGCCTTCCGCTGCCTGGACGCGTGCCTCGGCCGCGGCCACCGAGGGGTGTGCCCTGAGCGCCGCGTCCACCGCGTCGACGAGCGTGAGGGACTGGGCCGAGGCCGCGTGCGGCGCGAGCAGCGCGACCGCGGCGGCGCCCGCCCAGCGACGGATCGATGGAGGTCGGTTCATGGTTGTAGGTCCTCGCGGGGCTCGAGGCCCGCGCGCACGAATGCCAAGGAATGTTCGAGTGCGAGGCGGCGAGCGGCTGGCTCCCGGAGGTCGAACGGACCGACCGTGGCGAGCATCGGGGCCACCAGTGTCATGAACACCGGCTGGGACACGACGCTGAGCGCTGTGAGGACGGGATGGCCCTCGCGCACGGAGCCGTCCGTCTGTCCCTCGACATGGAGCCCCGCGATCGTCTCCTTCACGCCCCTGACGATCTCGATGACGACCGGGGGTGGCTGCTTGCCCGCCGCCACTTCCTGGAGCAGGAGGTGGGGCAGGTCGGGGTGCGTCTCGAAGTGCTCGAAGTAGGCGCGCACGATCCTGAGCATGCGGTCCAACGCGGTGCCGCCGGCGCTCGCGGCCTCGGTCACACGCGCCGCCATCGGGCGGAGGCCTTCCTCGAGCACGGCCGAGTAGAGCCCACGTTTGGACCCGAAGTGATACGTCACCGCACCCAGATTGGCCCCGGCCTCGTCGGTGATCGCGCGGATCGACGAGCCGTCGAACCCTCTCTGGCCGAAGAGCTTGCGACCCGCCGCGATGAGCTGGACACGGGTGCTCGGCGCGGAGGTCGTGTCGGCGCCGGCCAGCGCGGAGGCCGTTGTTCGGGATTCAATCATACGTTCGTATGAATACGCGATACGGTAGTGAGGGTCAAGGGGAGTCCGGATGGCCCTGCCGCGTCGCCCTCTCCGTCGGCACGAATCGCTGGGACAGGGGTTTGCCCGGGCGTGAGACAACAGCAGAGGATCGAAGGAGCTCCCCGATGGTCAGAACGCCCTCGACGATGGCCGCGCTCGGTACGAGCGCGCCCGACTTTTCGCTGCCCGACCCGAAGACCGGCGGCAACGTTTCGCTCTCGGACCTCGACCAGGCCCCGGCTCTGCTCGTGGCCTTCCTGTCGAACCACTGCCCGTTCGTGAAGCACATCGCCGACGAGCTCGGCGACTTCAGCCGCGAGTACGCGGAGAAGGGTCTCGCCATGGTCGGGATCTGCGCCAACGACGTCGAGAACTATCCGGCCGATAGCCCCGAGAAGATGGCCGAGGAGGTCGACCTCCGCGGCTACGCCTTTCCGTACCTGCACGACGACTCGCAGGAGGTCGCCAAGGCCTTCCAGGCCGCATGCACCCCGGACTTCTTCCTCTACGACGCCGACCGGAAGCTCGTCTACCGCGGCCAGTTCGACGACGCCCGTCCGTCGCTCGGCGACGTGCCCGTAACAGGGGCGGACCTGCGAGCCGCGTGCGACGCCGTGCTCGCAGGGGACCGTCCCTCCGCGGGGCAGCGACCCAGCGTAGGCTGCAACATCAAGTGGAAGGCGGGCAACAACCCGGCCTGGTTCGGCTAGGGCGGAGCAGGCGGGGGCCCGAAATAGAATGGGGCGCCGCCGGACTGACTTCCCGACGGCGCCCCTACTGTCGCAGCCCAGCGCGATGGCCGGGTACGGCGCGAACAGCGACTACATCTACGGTTCGGCTTCTAGAAGCCGCTCCGGCGATCGCTTGCCCGTGCCAGGCTGGACAGGGTACTCGGACTAGACAAGGATCACCTCCTTATTTCGGTTCGACTTTGGGCGGAGCGCCGGCGGGCTCGAGGCCCGCGGTCCACGTCCGGGGCTTGCAGTAAGCGGCCGGTCGCGGCCCAGACGAGTCACTTACGACTCGACGCCGCCATTGTACAAGAAACCGCGGGCCCCGTGCAACCCTTGATTGGAGACCACCAGAGAAGGGGTGCTCGAGGGGTTTGCCCCACGACATATGGGGTCGACCGGCGGGTGCCGGGGGTGAGCTCAGGCCTCCTCGTACGCGCGCCGCAGCAACCAGAAGCTGAAGGCAATGGCCACCGCGATCCACGTCACCCCCCACACGAGCGTGGGGACACCGGTCATCTCCGACAGAATGAAGGCGTCGGACTGGATGCCGGGACGGTCGAGGATGTCGCTCTTGATGTCGAGAATCGCGTATAAGACGCTCGTGAGCCCGAGCGCCAGCAGGACCGTCCGGTTCAGCGTGCGGGTCGCCTTTCTTGCGATCAACACCATGCCGGCCCCGAACAGGATGCCGAACACGACACCGAAGGTGGTGCGGACGTAGAGCAGCGAGAGCGCCACGACCAGCACGCCGATGGATCCCGTGACCCAGTCGGGACGAATTCGCCTGGCCCTGGCCGCGGTGAACATGATGCCGCCCCACAGCGAGCTGCCGAGGTAGCCGGCGCTGGCCGTGAGGAAGGCGTTCCCACCGGGGCAGTAGCACGCCCCTCCCTCCATGGGACTGAGCTCGATGCGCTGGATGGTGCCCCCCGTCGCCACCGCCATTGCGGCGTGGCTGATCTCGTGCAGGAGCACGACGAAGATCTTCACCGGGTACACGAGCGGCGTGCTCCAGAGGAGCCACAGGGCCGCAAAAAACAGCGAGTAGCCCAGCAGGAACTCGACCTTGGACTTGGAGGCGCTCATGCGGATCCCTACGAGACTCGGTGCTAGGGGGTTCCGGCGGTGACGGGGTAGCGGGAGTGGAGCGCCTCCAGATGCGTCGACAACTCTCGGCGGGCGATGTCGGCCAGCTGCCCCGAGCTGGCCAAAGCGGCGAGCGCGGCCTGTCCGACCTGTTCCGGTGTCAGACCCTGCCGAAAGCCGAGCGCGGTGGACCACGACAACACGTCCGTCTCCCAGGCGCGCAGCAGCTCGGCCTCGTCCGCGGCGGACACCCTGAGTCCGCGAGATCTCGCCTCGGCGAGAGCGGCCTCGCGCCGGGTCGCGTCGTCGTCTCCCTGTTCGGCCACCCACCCCTCGAACACTCTAGCGGGGTTCTGGACCGTCGGAGCGATCTCCCGCACCAACGTGCTGCGCGCGTCCTCGAAGGGGACCTCCTGGCGGTCGAGGAGCCGCAGGACATGGAAGCCGTACTGGGTCTCGGTTACCGGGCTCAGCTCGCCCGGATCGAGCGCGAGTGCGGCCGCCCAGAACTCGGGGACCAGCGCGCCCTCGCGGCTCGGAGGCAGTGTGCCCTCCCGAGCCTCCGCTCCTCCCTCGGCGGCCAGCGCAGCCTCCACCGCCGGGAAGTCCGCTCCGCTCCTCAGCAGCGCCAGGCCCCGTTCGGCCTTGGCTCTTGCGGCGACCCTGTGATCGTCGGCCCGCCAGCGCTCGCTGAACACGAGCAGGTGGCGGATGGTGAGCTCCCAGTCCGGATCGACTTCGTATCGCGCCCGCAGCACTTCTTCCCCGATGCCGTTGCGCTCCAGTGTCAGCTCGGCCGCCAGGATGTCGAGGAGGCGGTCTTCGGCCCACTCGTCGAGCAGTGGACGCCCGAGCTCGGCCGTCGTCGAGTCGGCAACCGCGAGGCCGAGTGCCGTAAGCCCGACGAGGAGCTCGCGCCTCGAGTCGGACAACCCGAGCAGGTCGGCGTTCGAGTACGCGACCGGACCGACCGTGAGCGCGGGAGGCTCGCCGCCGCCGCAACTGGCGACGGCGATGGCGAGGAAGGCGGGCCCGAGTCGACGGCGAGTCGAGCGCACGCTACTCGGGCACCAGCACACCGAGCGACATCACCATCTTGATCCCGTCCTCGACGGAATAGTCGGTCTGCTCCAGCGAGTCCCGCGGGATCAGCTGCAGGAAGCCCGTCGTGGGGTTCGGTGTGGTGGGCACGAACACGGTGTTCCACACCGATCCGTCCTTTCTCGTGATCTCGGAGGTGACGAAGCCGACCGCCCTCATACCCGGCTGGGGGAACTCGACGAATACCACGGCCTTGAACGCTCGTGCGCCTTCGCCCTGGAACGCCGCCACGACCTGCTTCGAGACCGAGTACACGGACTTCACGAAGGGAAGCCGTAGGACCACGCTCTCGCCCAGCCCGAGCACCCTCCGGCCGACGATGTTCGCGGCCAGCGCGCCCAGGAAGTAGACGATGACGAGGAGGATGACGAGCGAGAGGGCCGCCCGGGCCAACGCGGGCCAGTCCGCCAGCGCGGGATCGATGATCGGGAGCAGGATCCCCGACGTGAAGTCGAAGAGGAAGCGGATCACCGCGACGGTGATCACGAGCGGGATGAGCACCACCAGGCCCGACGCGATGCGGGTCTTGAACAGCGGCGGGCGGGGAAGCGGGGTGAGCTCTGGGAGTTCCATGCCGGTCAGCGCAGGGGTACGACTCGGCGTGAAATATAGGGGAGGCGGGCGCCCGTCGGAGGCGGGCCAGAGCGTCGGCGCTAACCGGTATCCGACTTTCTCGGATCGACGGCGCTCAGCCGGCGGTCGAAGTCCTGGGCCGCCTCGAGTCGGTCCACCCCGTTCTCGAGTGCCGACAGCCGGTCGTCGAGTTGGTCGAGACGCGAGAGCAGCACCCGGTCGTCGCGCGTAGGCCGGGTCGCGAATCGGTCGGCTACGTCGCGTAAGACCGGCCCCAGGAAGAGCCGAGCCGTGAGCCCGCCGCAGACTGTCAGCACCGACAGACCGACGAAGAACATCAAGGCGAAGTACGCCATCTCGTCCCAGTTCATACTCTTCCCTCCGGAGGCGTCGACTCTGCCTCCTACGGTCTCGCGCTGGGTGCGGTTTCGCCAGCGGGAAACCCGTCTGTGGGGTTAACGTGTTGGCCCGACAGCCTCATTCACGCCACCTTCATGCCCGTGACTCTTCTAGCCCTTCTCCAGATCGAACCGGCCGGCGGACTCAGCGAGGCGTTCTCGTCGAGTCCGATGCTGGCCCTGGGTGCCATGTTCGGCGCCGGCGTGCTCACCAGCCTGACGCCGTGCGTCTATCCGATGATTCCGATCACCAGCGCGGTGATCGCCGGCACGGCGAAGGAGGGCCAGTCGAAGGGGCGCACGATCGGCCTCACGCTGACCTATGCCGTCGGGCTCGCGATGTTGTATGCGGTTCTCGGCGCCATCGCCGGCCTGAGCGGGCAGCTCTTCGGTACCGTGAGCGCCAGCCCGTGGGCGCGGCTCGCGATCGGCAACCTGCTGGTCCTCTTCGCGCTGGCGATGTTCGACGTGATTCCGGTGCCGATACCACGAAAGTTTCTCGAGCGGGCGGCGCAGACCGAGGGCGGGTCCTACGGGGCGGTCTTCCTCATGGGCGCGATGTCCGGCGTGGTCGCGGCGCCGTGTGGCGCCCCGGCGTTCGCGGTCGCGCTCACCTGGGTCGCGGCGACAGGTGCGGGCCTCATGGGCTTCGTCTACCTCTTCGTCTTCTCGCTCGGCATGACCACGCTGCTCATCGCGGTGGGGCTCTTCTCGGGAACCTTGGCGCTTCTTCCGCGTTCGGGAGTGTGGATGGTGTGGATCAAGCGAGTGGCTGGATTGATCATGATCGGCGTTGCGGAGTACTACTTCGTCACAGCCGGCTACAACCTCTGAGGTGACCATGCGTGCCAGAGCTTCTCTCTTCGCGGTTCTGACCCTCGTGTTCGCTCTGCCCGTGGGTGTGAGCGCCCAAGCGGGCGGCGAAGGCTCCGTTTCCCTGCCGATCGGGACCGTCGGGCCCGGCGCGCCGCTCGAGGACCTCGAGGGCAACGCGGTGGACCTCATCGACTACGTCCGGGGCAAGCCCGCCGTTATCGAGTTCTGGGCGACGTGGTGCGAGCTCTGTGAAGCGCTCCAGCCGCAGCTCGACCAGATCCAGGCGCGTCACGGAAACGACGTCAATATCGTGGCCGTCGCCGTCGGCGTGGCACAGACGGTGAGGCGGGTGCAGCGGCACCTCGCGGATCACGACCCGGGCTACACCTATCTCTGGGATGCGCGTGGAGCCGCCGTGCGGGCCTACAACGCCACCACGACGTCCATCGTGGTCATGCTCGACGCCGAGGGCAGGGTGGCGTACACGGGCGTCGGTGGGGACCAGAACCTCACCGGAGCGGTGGAGCGGCTGCTGGCCAGCCAGTAGGAAATCGGCGCCGCGTAGGCGGCGCCCGCTCGACGAGCAAAGGCCCGGCGCGGATCTGAGTCCGCGCCGGGCCTTCGAACGTCCCGATGCTGCGAAGGACTACTGCTGAGCTGGTGCCGGTGTGACCCGGTCGACCATCGCCCCGAGCTGTTCGTAGGCCATGGGGTCGGCCTGGTTGAACTGGGGAATCACGCCGGCCACGCGACCGTCGGGTCCGACAACGATGACCGCGCGACTGTCGACCATGTTGTTACCCCGTAGGCCACCGCCGAACGCGGTGTATGTCGCTCCGTCGTTGTCCGCGTCACTCGCGAAAACGAACGGGAAGTCTGCGTCCTTCAGCCAGGACTGCAGCTCGGACACGGGATCATTGCTGATGCCCATGACCACGACGTTTTGTCCTTCATTGAATAGGCTCGCGTACTGATCACGGTACGCCGTCATTTGGACTGTTCAGCCAGGCGTCCTGACGCGGAAGAAGAACGAGAGGACCACAGTCTCGCCGCGGTAGTCGCTCAGACGCACGGGTTGGGCGAGGGCACCGTACCGGGTCGCGCCGGGAAGCGCGAAGTCCGGAGCCATCTCACCTACCGCGAGCAGTCCATCCTGAGCGACACCGGCAGTCGGCGTGGCCATCCCGAACGCTCCCACGAGCAGCGCGAGGCAGAGTGCTTTGCGCATCGGGTGTGCTTCCTTACTGAGGGAAGGGTGACGAATCAGCAATATCGGGCGTATGTCGCGGATGCGCCACTCGTCCAGCGATCCCGACGTCCACCCCCGGCAGCGACCCGACCCCCGGGTCGGGGAATTCCCGACACCGCGAGGCTGCGTCCTGCCTCACCTTGAAACAGTTCGTTTCACCGACTGTTCCACGAGGATGGCATGACCACCAAAGCGGCCCCCGACCGACGGGACCTGGCGAGCCTCCTCGCCGATGCCGCCGATCTGGCGTACTTCCGCGTGGATGCGGAGCGCAACGTCGTCGAGATGAGCCCCGCCATGGAACGGCTCACGGGCTTCCGTGCCGACGACGCGATCGGGCGCTCCTGCCTTTGGCTCCACCGCTGTGAGGAGTGCTTGAAGGGCTGTGGTGTCTTCGAGCACGGCACGGTCGCGGACAAGAGGCTTCGCCTCTTTCGCTCCGACGGCTCGGAGGTCGAGGTGCTCAAGTCGGGCCGGGTCGTGAGGGACGAGGCCGGGCGCATCACCGGCGCGATCGAGGTGGTGTTGCCGGTGGTCGACGGTACGACGTCGGCGTGTGCGCCCGAGCCGACCGAAGCACTGCAGATCCGGGCTGCGCTGGAGCGTGCCCGGTACAACCGGACCGTCGCAGCGCGGGCGCTCGGCATCAGTCGAACGAGTCTGTGGCGGAAGATGAAAGCCTACGGCATCTGAGGATGATTCAATGAAGAAGCTGGTGATCTTGGGAGGTGGGACCGCAGGGACGCTGATGTCGGCGAAGATGCGCCGCGCGCTTCCGCGCGACGAGTGGTCGATCACGATCGTGGATCAGGACGACGACCACGTGTACCAGCCCGGCCTCCTGTTCATTCCGTTCGGGATGTACGAACGCCGCGACGTCATTCGCTCACGCGCCCGGTACGTGCCCAAGGGCGTGGACCTGATGCTCTCCGGCATCGACGTGATCGAGCCGGACGACAACCGAGTGAGGTTGGCCGACGGCACCCTGCTTCCCTACGACTTCCTCGTCATCGCGACGGGAAGCCGCATCGCGCCCGCCGAGCTGGAGGGCCTGACCGGCCCCGGATGGCAGAAGTCGATCTTCGACTTCTACACGCTGGACGGCGCGCTGAAGCTCCACCAGGCGCTCGAGGACTTCCGGGGCGGACGGCTCGTCCTGAACGTCCAGGAGATGCCGATCAAGTGCCCCGTGGCACCGCTCGAGTTCCTGTTCCTCGCGGACTGGTACTTCCACGAGCGAGGCATGCGGGACAAGGTCGAACTCGTCTACGCGACCCCGCTCGACGGCGCCTTCACCAAGCCGACCGCTTCGGCTCTACTCGGCGGGGTGATGGAGGAGAAGGGCATCCAGGTCGAGACGCTGTTCAACGCCGGCGAGGTCGACAGCGAGAAGCGAATTCTGTCGAGCTGGGACGAGCGTGAGATCCCGTACGATCTGCTCGTCTCGATTCCCACGAATATGGGCAGCGAAGCGATCGAGCGGTCGGACATGGGCGACGAGCTCGCGTTCGTGCCGACCGACAAGCACACGCTGCAGGCCGAGGTGGCGCCCAACGTCTTCGTGATCGGAGACGCGACGGATCTACCCTCGTCCAAGGCGGGCTCGGTCGCCCACTTCCAGGGCGGCATCCTCGAGCAGAACCTGCTCGACGCGATTGCCGGCCGCGCACCGTGCGCCGACTTCGACGGCCACGCGAACTGCTTCGTCGAGACGGGCTTCGGCAAAGCGCTCCTCATCGACTTCAACTACGACGTGGAGCCGCTGCCCGGACGCTTCCCGCTCGCGAAGGTCGGACCCCTCAAGCTGCTCGAGGAGAGCCGCATGAATCACTGGGGCAAGCTGGCATTCCGATGGATCTACTGGAACCAGCTGCTCAGTGGCAGGGAGCTTCCCTTCGTGGACTCCCACATGTCGATGACAGGAAAGAAGGCACCCAAGGACAACCCGGTAGCCCACGTGGCTGCCTGACCGAAAGGATCGTGACCATGAGCACAGCAACCTTCGCAGGAGTCCCCGTCGAGGTCGACGCCGAGGGCTTCATGACGAACCCCGACGAGTGGACGCCGGAGATCGCCGAGGAGATCGCGCGCCAGAACGGCATCGACCCCCTCACCGAGCGCCACTGGGCCGTGATCGACTTCTGCCGGCGGGACAACGAGGCGAAGGGTACGCCTCCGACCGTCCGCCGCATCACCAAGCAAGCCGGCGTCCCGACCAAGGAGATGTATCAGCTGTTCCCGAAGGGACCCGGCATCCTGGCCGCCAAGATCTCCGGGCTGACCAAGCCCAAGGGATGCATCTGATGAGCACCGCCACCGAAGTGAGAGAGCCGCGGACCGCGGACGTCGCGACCCCGGCCCCGACCACGGAAGACGAAGTGACGCGCAAGGTCGCCATCATCTGCAGCAAGGGGAGCCTCGACATGGCCTACCCCGGTCTGATCATGGCGAACGCCGCCCGCATGATGGGGATGGACGCGATGATCTTCTTCACCTTCTGGGGCCTCGACATCGTCACGAAGGGCAAGGTGGACCACTTGCACGCCGACCTCCTCGGCAACCCGTCGAGCCCCATGCCGCACTCCTTGATGGGTCTGCCGGGCATGGAGGCGTTGGCGACGAAGATGATGAAGAAGAAGAT
>JAHEKM010000032.1 GCA_024638325.1 Gemmatimonadota bacterium
GATCGGAGGCCCGGCGGACTACTTCTACCGCGCCCGGACACCCGACGAGCTCGCGCACGTGGTCACCGTGGCGAGAGAGGCCTCCGTGCCGATGTTCTTGCTCGGCCGAGGAGCCAACATCCTCGTGGGCGACAGGGGCTTTCGCGGCCTGGTCGTACACTCCGAGGTGGGCGGCGTGGACTTCTTGGACGAGACGCGCGTGCGGGCCGGCGCGGGCGTGGAGACGTATCCGGACCTGATCGACGCCACGGTGGCACGCGGCCTCGGGGGTCTACACCACTTCGTCGGGATCCCGAGCACGGTGGGCGGGGCGCTTTGGCAGAACCTGCACTTCCTGTCCCCCGCCCCGGCGCGCGAGCGGACGGTCTTCATCGAGGAGATTCTCGAGTCGGCCGAGCTCCTCACGGAGGAGGGCGATCGCAGGACGGTTCCGGTCGAGTACTTCGAGTTCGGATACGACCAGAGCGTCCTCCATCACCGGGACGACGTGGTCCTCTCGGCTACGTTTCGACTCACGCCCACACCCATCGAGGAGCTCCGGCGCGTCATGCGGGAGAACCTGGAATGGCGGGACGAGCGTCACCCCGACCTGTGGCTGTACCCGTGCGCCGGGTCGATCTTCCAGAAGATCGACGGGATCGGGGCCGGCCGGCTCATCGACGAGTGCGGCCTCAAGGGTCGTCTACACGGCGGTGCCGGCATCTTCCACAAGCACGCGAACATCATCGTGAACCTGGGCGGGGCGACTGCGCGCGACGTGAGAACGCTGATCGACCTCGCGCAGGAAACGGTCGCGCAAGAGAAGGGGCACGAGCTGGTCCCCGAGATCACCTTCGTGGGGGAGTTTTGAGTACGGAGGAGGTCCAGGCATACCTCACGGAGCACATCCCCCTATCGGCTGGGATGGGCGTCGAAGTGATCGAGGTGTCAGCGGGTCGGGTTACGCTCGGGGCACCGCTTCGCCCGGCGAACCTCAACCATCAGTCCACGGCGTTCGGAGGAAGCGTGGCCGCGCTGGCCATTCTCGCCGGTTGGACGCAGGTCCATCTCCGCCTACAGGACGAGGGCATCGAGGCTCAGACGGTGATCCAGACCAGCTCCGTGCAGTACGACGCCCCGATCCACGGAGACTTCCAGGCCACGAGCGATCCCATCGCAGAGCGGGACTGGAGTCGTTTCACCCGGGGCATCACGAAGCACGGCAAAGGCCGGGTGCACGTGTCGGTCCGAGTGACGGCCGGGGGCGCTACCGCAGCTACGTTCACGGGCGCGTACGTGGCGCTCCGGACTTCGGACGGGGGGCTGAGCGGCTAGACGAGCCCCTTCAGGGTCTCCTCGTCAATCTCGTGCCCGCCCGCGTACCGCACGAGTCGGTAGCCGACCCGCGCGCGCTCCAGCGAAGCGCGCTCTTTCTCGGCGAGCTCTTCCGTGAGCGCGGGGTCCTCGTCACCCCTCACCAACACGAGCTCGATGCGTGAGAAGACCTCGGCCGCGCGCCGGACGTCCTGGTCGTGCGGCACGAACCCGGCCCAGAGCACCAGTCGGACGGCGGTCACTTCGCCCATGGTCACCCACCGCGCAGCCGTCGCCGTCCCCTGCGAGAAGCCGAGCACGGTGACCCGGGCGCCCGGCACCCCGACGACGTCGGAAAGCCGGTCGAGATACGCCACGTAGTCGCGGATCTCGGCGAGCCGATCCTCGCGGGTCATCCAGCTGGCGCCCACGACCGAGTTCGGTCCATGGCGCCCGGGCTCGGGGCTCGCGTAGAACCGCGACAGCGCCTCGGGCGCGACAATGAGCCGGTCCCTCGAAGCGATCGGCTCGAAGCGCCTCAAGAAGCGGCGTGCCAGCTGCTTGTAGCCGTGCAGGACGAACCACACATCGGTGGCCCCGGGGTCGCCGAGGGTCCAGTACCGCGCGGTCCGCGCAACCTCGAGGTGGTGCTCGACGGCTTCGAGCTCAGACACGGAACGGGTTGTCGCAGTCGGCGAGCGTCGGCTGCTCGCGGTCCTTGGCGGACACCACAGGGTCGGAGACCGGCCACTCGACGCCGATGGCGGGGTCGCTCCAGAGCACGCCCCTGTCGAGCTCGGGTCGGTATTCCTCGGTGCATTTGTAATAGACGTCGGCGACGTCGCTCAGCACCAGATACCCGTGCGCGAAGCCGGGCGGTATCCAGAGCAGCTGCCCGACTTCGGCGTCCAAAGAGGCTCCAACCCAGCGGCCGTAGGTCGCCGAGCCCACGCGCAAGTCGACGGCCACGTCGAAGATCCGTCCGCTCATGGTGCCGACGAGCTTGCCCTGGGCGCCCGGAGGGATCTGGTAGTGCAGGCCCCTCAACACCCCCTTCGACGAGCGTGCGATGTTGTCCTGCACGAAGTTGGCGTCGATGCCGGCTTCCGCGAACACGCTGGCACGGTAGGACTCCTGGAAGAAGCCGCGCTCGTCCCCGTACCGGGTCGGAGTGACCAGCACCAGCTCGGGGATTTCGAGGGGCTCGAACTCGAACTTCATGGCTTCTGGGTCGGACGGGGCAGGACGGCCAAAGCTATTCGAGCCCCCCGCTCTCGTCGATTACGAGCCGACGCAGCGTCCGGCCGAGCCTTCGGCGCACGCGCAGCGTGAGGAGGACCGCGACCACGCCGATGCCCACCGCCAGCCCCCACCACACGCCCACAGGCCCCCAGCCGAGCCCAAAGCCGAGCCAGAGGCTGGTGGGCAACCCCAGGACCCAGAACCCGAACAGGTTCACGAGCATGGGCACGCGGGTGTCTCCGACCCCACGCAGCGCCCCCGCCGCGACGACCTGGATGCCGTCGAAGACCTGGAACACGCCCGCGATCGGAAGCAGAAGAGCCGCCGAAGCGATGACCGGGGCGTCGTTGCTGAACACACGGGACAGGAGATCCGGGAAGCTCAGGAAGACCACGGCGGTCGCCGTCATGAAGCCGACACCCAGCAGCATGCCCGACCCTGTCGCGCGTCGCGCGCCGCTCGTGTCGCTCCGGCCCACGGCCTGCCCGACCATCACGCTGGTGGCTTGGGCGACACCGAGCGGGACCATGAACGTGAGCGCGGCCAGCTGCAACGCGACTTGGTGTCCGGCGAGCGCGATCGCGCCCATCCAACCCATGAGGAGGCCGGCCGTGGCGAACACGCCGACTTCGAGCCACTGCTGGGCACCCACGGGACCGCCGACGCGAAGCAACTGGACGAGAGGCCCGGCCGCCAGCGCTTCCCGGCGAAACGGTCTGAGACTGGGTGCCAGGTAGGGCCATGCCAGTGCGAGCAGCGCGAACATCGTGAACCACCGCGACACGCTCGTCACGTACGCCGACCCCACGGCACCGAGCGCCGGAGCACCCAAGTTGCCGAAGATGAAGACCCAGTTGAGTCCGGCGTTCAGGAGGTTGGCCGCGACCACCGCGATGACGATGGCACGCACGCGGCCCATGGCCTGCAGGCTCTGACGCAAGACGACGAACACGTAGAACGGGAGCACGCCCGGCACCAGGCCGACCACGTAGCGGGCCCCGATGGGGACGACCTCGGGGGGCTGCCGCAGCACGTCCAGCACCCAGCCCGCCGGCATGAGGAGCGCCATGCACACCACGCTCAATCCCGTCGCCAGGACGATGCCCCTTTGCACCCCTCGTGCGATGCCGTTCACATCGTCGGCACCCACGGCCTGGCTGATGACCGGATCGAGGGCGAACAGGATGCCCATGCCGACGACGCTCACGCCGAAGAAGTACAGGTGCCCGATGGCGACGGCTGCCAGGTCCACCGGGCCGACCCGTCCCACCATCACCGTGTCGACGAGCCCCATGGCCATGAGCCCGACCTGGGCCAGGACGACCGGCAGCGCGAGCCGCCAAAGCGCTCTCAGGTCGGGGGCGGTCGGGCGGTAGTCCGCGAGGGGGACCCGGCCGACCTCCAACGGCGCTGCCTCCACGCGATCCCCCCCTTTTCGGTCAGGCCGCTCACGGCCCCGTCAGCGCTCCCCCTCGGTCACCGCGAGCCGGCTGATGAGCGTTCCGGATCAAGCGCGCTCGCGAACGCCCACACGATCGCGTCGACGCGCCATCTGAGGAAGTTGTCGCCGCTGTGGCGCTACCGGACTACCTGCTCACGTCGACGAAGAACGCGGAGATCGCCGAGAACAACCCCTCGGGATCCTCTACGTAGGGGAAGTGCCCGCTCTCCAGCACGATGAGCCTACCGAGCGGGAGCCCGTTCGCCAGCGCCTGCGACATCGCCAAGGGTGTCGGGTCGTAACGACCGTGCAGCACGAGCGTGGGGGTGTCGATGGTCCCCAGACGATCCCAAAGGTCTACCGGCCCCATGCTGAGACCGAGAAGTCGCCCGACCTCCGACCCGTTCTTGGCCGTCGACTCGGCCAGGTCGAGGTCGAGGTCATCGATTCGTTCCCGGTCCCTGAGTGTCTGCCGGAAGAGGATACGGAAGACCTGACTCACCGTGGCGGGATCGCGGGCAGCGAAGCCCTCGCCTGTCGTCAAAGTGGAGAACTCGGTCGAGTCCTCGGCGGTGCGGCGGGCCAGCTGACGCTCGGCGAGCTGCGTGCTGAAGCGTGAGCCGGGCTCCGCGGGATTCATGAGAACCAGCGTCCGCAAGCTCTCGGGATGCGCGGCCGCGTACTCGAGTGCCACGATTGCGCCGAACGAGTGGCCCAACACGTGTACCCGCTCGTATCCCAGAGTCTGACGCAGCGCCTCGATGTCCTCCACGAACGCGCCCATGTTGATCACGGCCGGTTCCAGGGCGGCAGAGGATCGGCCCACCCCACGCTGGTCGTAGTAGACCAGCGTGTTGCCACGCGCGAGCACGTTGAGTCCGGGTTGCAGATAGGCATGATCGAGCCCGGGACCGCCGTGAACCACGATGATGGGGTCGCCGCCGCCGACGACCTCGTAGTAGAGCCGAGCGTCATCGAGGCTGAGCAGACCCTGGCGCGCGACCTGCGCCTCCGCGCCACTCGCGCCCGCGGCCATCGCGAGCACCACCACGCCTGCCAACCGTGCAGAAGCCGTCATGCCCTCCCCCTCATCCGTCCATGTCCATGGTCATGACCTGGGCCAGGCGCTCGACCTCGACGACCTTCATCCAGGATCGCATGGCCCAAGTTCCCAATACCGCAAAGGCGATGCCAGTCCCGAGTCCGCCGAGGCCATCGCCCATGGCGAGCTGCCGGAGTCCTCGCCAGCCGAGAACGTAGAGCGCGAAGAGGGGCGGAAC
Source organism: Gemmatimonadota bacterium (assembly GCA_024638325.1). Lineage (GTDB taxonomy): Bacteria > Gemmatimonadota > Gemmatimonadetes > Longimicrobiales > Gaopeijiaceae > UBA2982. Next base: position 5,257 of record JAHEKM010000032.1, read on the forward strand.
GAGACTCCCCAGCATGGCCCACGACATCCAGGCGCGTCGGGGGCGGTCGAAGGCCCGCTGCGAGATGCGCAGGCCGTACGTCAGCATAGTCCCGCCCGCGGCGAGCGCTCCCACCGACAGAGCGGGAATCCCCAGGCCGACGGTGAGCTGCTCGGCGACGCCCACCGCGAACAGCACCGCGAGGGGCAGAAGCCCGCGGCCGAGACGGGTGGCCACGAGGTCTTGCACCGCGGTGGCGACAACCTGACGGGGCGACTTCGGCTGTGCGTCCATGGGCGCGCCAAGGGGACGAGTCGCTGCTGGAAGCGTCGGTCGGGTACAGTGCCCCGACCGCCGCTGAGGCGCGAGAGGCTAGGCCCCCCGCGCCCCCACGGCAACCGGTTCGGGCATCGGTACCGCAGGCCGGCCCGGGGCCCTTCTCTCCGACTCCTCGTCCTCCGCAGACGGCGGCGCGGCTGCGTCCCCGACCGTGACCGGGTCCGAGCGCATGAAATGCCGCCGGAAGAACTTCTCGACGTCGTCGACCAAGGAGTACATGACCGGCACGAGGATCAGCGTGAGGAACGTCGCGATCAGGATTCCGGCGATGATGGCGATGGCCATGGGGCCCCACCACGCCGCCTGCTCGCCGCCCCAGTAGAAGTCGGGGTCGAGCGCTCGGTACAGACCGAAGAAGTCGAAGTTCAGCCCGATAGCCAGCGTCGTGAGCCCGAGCGCCGTGGTGAGCGCCGTGAGCACGACCGGCCGGAACCTCGTCTTACCTCCCTGCACGAGCGCCTCACGCCGGTCCATGCCGTCACGCGAGCGCAGGATATCGATGTAGTCGATCAGGATGATCGCGTTGTTCACCACGATCCCGGCCAGCGAGATGATGCCCACTCCGGTGTTGATGATGCCGAAGGGCATCTGGAAGATCATGAGCCCGATGAGCACGCCCATCGTGGACATGATCACCGAAGTCAGGATGATGACGGGCTTCACCACCGAATTGAACTGGCTGATGAGGATGAAGCCGATCAGCATGAGCGCCACGAGGAACGCCGCGCTGAGGAACTCCTGGGCCTCCTGCTGCTCCTGCGACTGCCCGGTGTACTGCACCGTATAGCCGGGAGGCAGCTGCTCCACGAAACCGGCCAGCGTCTCCTGAACCTCAGCGAGCACGATGTTGTTGGCGTTCCCGGCCGCGACCTCCGAGGTGATCGTGGCGGTTCGCAGCTGGTCCTTGCGGCGGATGGAGCCCTGCGCGTCCTGCACGTTCCAACTCGCGACCGACACGAGCGGCACCTGGATTCCACCTTCCGCGACGACCGTGAGTTCACGGAGCCCCTCGAGTTCCTGCCTGTACCCCTCGGCGAGACGCACGATGATGTCGTACTCGTCGTTTCCGGTTCGGTACTTGGCGGCCTCGACGCCGTTGATAGCGCCCCGGACCGCATTGCCGACCGCTCGGGTGTCCAGGTCGTAGAGCGCCGCCAACTCGCGGTCGACGTTCACGGACAGCTCAGGCCGCGCCTGATCGAGGTCGCTCTCGAGACCCACGAGCTTTTGGTAGACGGGAGCGTTCTCGAGAACCGCCAACATCTGGTCCGAGAGGCTCTTCAACACGTCGGCATCCTCGCCGACGATCTCGATGCTGACGGGGTCTCCAACGGGAGGACCCTCCGACACCTGGTCGACCGTGATCTCGGCACCCGCGATGTCGTGCCCGAGGCTCGCCTGCATTTCCGCGAGCGTCTCGAACGCATCACGGTTCCGGTCCTGGAAATCCACCATCTCGACCGAGATGCGTCCGGCCTCCGGGCCGCTGGGTCCCCCCTCGCCCATCATGGGGTTGCCGCCCCCTCCCGTGCCGCCGGTCACGGCCACGACCGAGGCCCAATCGTCCCGGCCGCCGACGCCGGTCAATTCCTGTTCGATCCGCTGCACGACCCGATCCGTGGCGTCGGCACGCGTGCCCACCGGAGTCTCCACGTCGATGAGCAGCTGACGCGGTGGCATGCCCTCCGGAAAGTACTCGATGTCGTCGGCGTGGGTCGCGGCGAACAGCGCGAACGTCGCCACGAACGCGACCCCTGTCATCGCCATCGTCGCACCGCGGTGATCGAGTGCCCACCGGAGCGTGCGCTCGTACGTCCCCATCAGCACGGGGAGCAGGCGCTCGCGGAAGGCCTCACCCAAGCCCTCCAGAACGAAGCGATGGGCCGCCCAGAAGACGAAGACGGTCGCCACCAGTAGTCCGGCGGTCAGCGCGTTGGCCGCCGCGAACCCGACCACCACCAAGGCAGCCAGGATCACGAGTGCGCCACGCATGGCCGGACGCATCGGCTCCGGCTTCTCGTGCTCGAGCGTCAAGAACATCGCGCACAGCGTCGGCACGATGACGAGCGCCACGAACAGCGAGCTGGTGAGCGTCACGATCAGCGTCTGTGGCATGTAGCCCATGAACTGCCCCACCTCACCCGGCCAGAAGAGCAGCGGGGTGAACGCGGCCAGCGTCGTCGCGGTGGCGGCGATGATGGGCAACGCGACCTCTCCGGTCGCCTTCTTCGCCGCAGTGACCCGATCGAAGCCCTCTTCCAGGAACCGGTAGATGTTCTCCACAACGACGATCGCATTGTCGACCAGCATGCCCAGCGCCAGGATGAGGCTGAACAGCACGATCATGTTCATGGTGACGCCCTGTGCCCTGAGCACCACGAACGAGAGGAACATCGAGGTCGGAATCGAGACCGCGACGAACATCGACGTACGAGCTCCCAAGAAGAACAGCAGCACGCCCACGATGAGAATGAGGCCACTGATGATGTTGTTCTCGAGACTCGACACCATCAGTACGATCTGCTTCGACATGTCCGCCGTGATCGAGACCTCCGTCGTCGGCGGGAAGAGCGGCGTCATGGCGTCCACCTCGGCGCGCACCGCCTCGGCGGTCTCGATGATGTTCTCACCGGATCGCTTGACGATGTCGAGGGTGACGACCGCGGCGCCGTCCATACGCGAGTAGCTCTCGCGCTCGGCGAAGCCGAAATCGACGGTGGCGACGTCGCGCACGTAGATGGGTCGACCGTTCTGCACCATGACGACGAAGTCCGCGATGGCGGACGGGTCGTCGAGCTCTCCGTCCACGCGCACCAAGTACTTGGTGTCACCTACGTCGATCGAGCCGCCCGGGATGTTCACGTTCTCGGCCTGGATGGCGTCGATGACGTCTCCCAGCGCCAGACCGTAGAACTGCAGATGCGAGAGATCGACATCGACCTTCACTTCGCGCTCGAGTCCACCACGCACGTCAGCCCTCAGAATGGCGGGAATCGACTCCAGCCGGTCCTGCAGCTCCTCCGCGAGCTCCTTCAGGCGCACGAGGCCATACTCCCCGGCCAGGTTCACCTGCATGATGGGAACCTCGGACATGTTGAACTCGACGACCGTCGGCTCCTCGGCGTCCGACGGTAGATCCGGCTTCGCGAGATCGACCTTCTCACGGACCTTCTGGAGCGCCTCGTCCAGGTTCACGTCGGCCTCGAATTCCGCCATGATGCTCGAGTAGCCCTCGACCGACGTCGACGTCAGCTGGTCCAGTTCGCTGATGGTGGAAAGGTCCTCTTCGAGGACACGCGTGACCTGGCTCTCCACGTCCGCTGGCGACACGCCCGGGTACACGGTGTTCACCGCGATGATCGGGATCGTCATCTCCGGGAACGATTCCTTCGGAATCGCCCGGTACGACAGCATCCCCATGATCGTGATGATGGCGAGGAGCACCATCACCGAGGTGGTGTGATCCACGGCCAGGCTCGTCGGCGCGAACTCCTTGAAGCGGTCCAGCAGTCCCCGGTCCTCGCCGCTCGGCTGGTCGCCGTTGCCGGAAGGTCGGTCGTTACGCGGTGTGTCGATCACGTCCTCAGCCCCCCTGCCCGACGATGTTGATTCGGTCCCCGTCCTCGACGGACCTCTGCCCCACCACGATCAGGCGGTCACCCGCCTCGACCCCGGACGCCGCAACCACGAGGTTCCGGCGCGACGGCCCCAGCCCGATCTGCCTGACTTCGGCCACCTCCACCCCGTCGCGCTCCACGGCGACGAACGCGACGTAGCCGTTCTCGACACGAACCAGTGCGTCCTGTGGCAGCACGATGGCCTCGTCGAGCTGGCTCCGAACGACGGCCATGCCCGCAACCATCTGCGGCTTCACGCGACTGTCCGCGTTGGGAAGCACGATCTCGATCGGGAAGGTGCGGTTCTGTGGATCGACCGAGGCACCTACGTACCGAATGGGCGCGTTGTACGTGGCTCCCTCGAGCGCCTCGAACGTCAGCACCGCCGCGTCGCCCACGTGTACGTCCGCCGCGTACCGCTCCGGCACGCCCGCGAACACCTTGATGGGGTCGAGGTCGATGAGCCGCCCGATGGGCGACCCCGAGCTGACCATGGCCCCGACGTCGACGTAGCGCTCGTCGAGCACACCGGTGAACGGGGCGCGCACGACCGTGCGCGCGAGACGCTCCTCGAGTCCCGCGAGCGTAGCCGCGGTCTGCTCTGCGGCGTAGCGTGCCTCGAGGTACGCGATTTCGGAGCCGACTCGCTCCTCTTCCCAGAGGCGGCGACGACGGTCCCAGGTCTGAGCCGTTAAGTCCGCCTGCGCCCGGGCCTGCTGAACCTGCGTGCGCAGCACGCGGTCGTCGATGCGCGCGATGGGGTCGCCCTCGTTCACACGATCTCCGCGGTCGACGAAGAGCTCGCGAATGACGCCGCTCTCCTCGGCTGCGACCTGAACGTCCTGGTTCGCCATAGCGACCGAGGTGAGCCGGATCTCCTCGACGAAGGGCTGCGGCTCCAGCTGCGCCACCTCGACGTTGATCACCCGGACGTAGCCCTCTGAAGCTTCGGCGCCTCCGGCATCGTCGGCCTCCGCGGTCCCGCACGCGGTGATGACCAGCGTCACCAACGCCATCGCCCCCCACTCCCTCATCCGCCGCATATATCGAATCTCCCTTGAACTCATCGTTGGATTTCTACTGGTCGGCACGGACGTCGATGTCGACGAGCGGGACACGTCCCGTCGCCTGATCGAGCTGAGCGCGCGCGACCAGGTAGTCGTAGACGGCCTGGGCGTAGTTGAACTCGCTCTGCCGGAGCGCGACCTCGGCGTCCGTCAGCTCGAGTTGACTGCCGAGGCCCTCTCGGTACTGGGCGCTGGCGATCTCGAAGCCGCGCTGCGCCTGGCTGACCGCCAGCCGCTGGCCGCGGGCACGCAGAAGTGCCTCCTCCGCGTTTTCGGAGAGGCTGCGTACCTCGTTGACCGCTACGTCGAAGCGCTGCTCCGTCTGTGCTTCGGCCTGACGCAGCGCAGCTCGTCGCTGATCGATGCGCGCGTCCCGACGAAAGCCCTGGAAGATCGGCAGGCTGACCCGCACACCCACGATGCGCGAGTACGCGCGCTGACCGGCGCCCATGGCGAAGAAGCTGGGCGAACCGTTGTTCTGCGCCGTGATGATGTAGTCCCCGAAGAGCGTCACCTCGGGTAGGTACTCCGACTGCTCCACGCGCATCTCGGCGCGGCGCAGGTCCTCTGTGAGCTCCATTTGGCGCAGGTCCGAACGCGAGTCGAGGGCCATCCCCATAGCGTTCGGCACCGGCGCGACGTCGGCACCACCGTACCCCATGAAGGCGAGGATCTCGCGATTGTCCGCGCTGTTGCCAGCCAGGCTCTCGAGGTCCATCTCGGCGAGGTTGCCGCGCACGCTGAGCGCCTCGGCATCGGCCAGGTCGACCTGAACGGCCAGTTGGCGCCGCGCCTGACGGACCGAGTTCTCCGCTCGCCGCAAGTTGGGCTCCAGGTTCGCGACCTCGACCTCGAGACGCAGGACATCGTAGTCTGAGGCGAGTCCCGCCCGGTTGAGCGCCGTGGTTTCCTTCAACGACTCGCGGACGCGGGTGAGCGAGTTCTCGGTCAGCCGGACCTGCTCCTGGGCCAGGAGAAGCTGGTAGTAGGAGGTGCGGAGCTGCGTCACGACCGCCTGCTCCTGCCCGCGCACGACCTCGTTCTGATAGTTCTCGAAGCGGCCGGCCGTGCTCACCCCGATGAAGGCGGCTGCGCGAAAGAGCGGTTGCTCGAGCGAGATCGTCGAGTTCCAGTTGTTGTCCGCGCCGAACTGCACACTGATGTAGTCGTCCGGGCCGGCCGTCGGGTCGAAAATCTGGGCCGGCAGGAACTGCACGTTCGGCGAGATGTTGCGCGAGAAGGACGCGTTCAGGTTGACGGACGGGTACACGCCGCTCCACGCCTCGGACACCTGCTCGCGGGCGGTTTCGAGCCCATAGCGAGCCGCGCGCAAGTCGCGATTCGAGTCGAGCGCGGACCGCACGAGCGACTCCAAGCCGAGCGGGCGATCCATCGCCTGAGCGCTTGCGTCGCCCGGCGACCCGAGCCACATCACCCCCAACAGGACGAGAAGGACACCCGTCCCCACCTGGGCGCCGCTCAGGCGCCGGTCACTCCTCATCTTCATCCTTTTACTCCATCCGTCTCTGAAGCGGCCCCGACCCCGGAGAGCACCGCCGATTCCTCGGCGGCAAGCTCGGCGAGCCGCGCCGCGTAGTCGTCGTTCATCAGGCCGCCGAAGAGCCGCGCGCCCGAGGCTTTCATCAGCCTACGGAAACCGGCCTCGTCCGTATTCAGCCGGCCCTGCTGGTACAGCTGCACCATGCCGTGCGAGTGGGCCCAGAGCGTGAGCCCGACACCCTCCGGGTCCCCCTCCTTCAAGACGCCCGTGCGCATGCACTCGTTCACCCTGTCATTCCAGAACTGGTGGATGGCGAGCCCCATGGACTGGATGTCGTCGGGGATGGCGTCCATGCCGAGGCGCTCCGAGCCCGAGAACATGATGGCATACCAGCGAGGATGTTCGAGGGCGAAGTCGATATAGCCCTCGCCTGCGCTGAGGAATCGGTCGACGGGCGTCGGCGCTTCGAGTCCGCGCCGCAGATAGTCCAGGAAGACGCGGTGCGCCTGCCGCACGAGATCGGCCAGCACCGCCTCGCGACCGTCGTAGTACCGGTAGAGCGCCGGGGCCGTCACGCCGACCTCCTTCGCGAGCTTCCTCATGGACAACCCGGCGAAGCCGTCGCTCAGGTACAGGTCACAGGCGCAGGCCAGAATCGAATCACGTTGATCTTGCATGTGAACACTGTAAACCAGAATCGGATTTTGCTCAATACCTTCGCGTAATCATTGAGTAACGTTGTTTAGTACCAAATGGTGCTAGGCCAGCGCGGGAGCTGCGGTTCCGCCCGGTTCAGCGCGCGGGCGGAATCCGGGAAAGCCGGAGGGTCGACAGGGTGATGATCGCCGCCCCGACCCACGTCCAGGCGTCGGGCACCTCGCTGAAGAGCAGCCAACCCCAGACCGCCGCGAAAACGATCTGCAGGTAGCCGACCGCGGAGGCCCGCCCTGCCCGTTCGAGTCGGAAGGCCCAAGTGATCCAGAGCTGACCGACGTGTGTCGCGACGCCCACGCCCAGAACGAGGAGCACCTCCAGTGCGGAGGGCGGCTGGAAGTCCAGAAGCACCATCGGCGCCCCCAGCACAACCGTGATCGCGGAGAAGTAGAAGACCACCAGGAGCGGCGGGTCGTGGCGGATGCTCCGGATGGTCACGTACGAAGCCGCCGCGAAGAACGCGGACACCAGGCCCAGGATCACGGCCGTCGTCTCCAGGGCCCGCTCGGCCCCGAACAAGAAGCTCGGTCGGGCGACGACGACCACGGCCACGAGGCTCAGGAGCACCCAGCCGAGCTCCTTGGGACCCATGTGCTCTCGCAGCACGGCCGCGGCGACGAGCGCGGTCAGCACCGGATTGGTGAAGTAGATGACTGTGGCGTCCGCCAGCGGCAGATGAATCACGGAGTAGAAGTAGCAGGACAGGGCTATGAAGCCGGTGAGCGCCCGTAGCAGGACGAGCTTCTTCTCCGTGGGGATGAAGGAGTGGCCCTGTCGGTGGACGGCGATGGCGCACAGTACGGCCACCACCAGTGAGCGTCCGGTGACGATCTCGAACAACGGCAGCGTCTCGCCGGCGAGCTTGAGAAGAGCCGACATCACCGAGAACGCCAGCGCCCCTCCGGCCATGAGGCGGAGGCCGCGCGGAATGCCAGCGAGCGGTCCCGTCACCGGTTGTTGTCGCGCGTGCGGGGCGGTCTCAGAGGATCTGGTCCAGGTAGATGTCCAGCCGATAGTCGTGCGGGCTCTCGAGTTGCCTCGCCACGTCGAAGCGGATGAGTCCGTCGAGCACGCCCGCCCCCGCCCCGACAGCCGCGAGCGCCTCCTCGGGACCGACCCCGGCCGCCCACCCTCCGTCGACGAAAAGGACGAGTCGGCCGAAGCTGAAGCGCCGGGCCAGCTCGGCGCGGCCGCGGTAGAAGCGCTTCCCGGCCAGGGCTCTCGGACCATACCCGTGTAGTGTGAGGGGACCGCCGAGGTACCAGAGCCTCTGGGCCGGGACTACACCGCCCGCACCTCCCGCCTCGGCCGTCAGCGTGAGACTGCTACGCGCCGGGAGCGGATAGCGCGTCTCGTAGCCGAACGAAGCCCGCCAGTAGCGGTCGGTTGCGAGCCCACTCGCGCGCACAGCCTGGCTCGCCAGTGTCGGGTCGGTACCCCACCTCGACGTCAGCTCCACCGAGGCGCCGACGTCCCAGCGTTCTTCTGCGACCAGGTTGGGTCGGAACGCGCGCTCGTCTTCCCAAAGGCGGGGGAGTTGATCGTTCGTCTCGTTCGCGACCGACTCGTGATACTCCGCGAAGACGCGCAGCCGGAACTCCCGAGGCAACGCGCTCGGTGGCGTCCACTCCAGGGTCGCACCCGTGCGACGGTAATAGTCTCCGTCGTCCCGGCCGCGGAGCAGGCCGTTGAGGGAGTTCGCGGGCCCCAGGTGTCGCGCGGGCTCCTCGATGGCCGCGAGCTCGTGGTAGCCGCTCAACTGAATGCGTCGCTCGACCGACTCGTGCTCGATGTCCACGCGGCCGTTGAGGTGGAGATCGGCGTAGCCCAGCCGGGTCGTGGCCGTCAGCGAGAGCGGACCCAGCGGGGTCCGTGGGCGAAGCTGTCCGCGCAGGCCGAGCGAGAGCCCTTCCACGCGATTGAAGCGCATGAGGTCCACCCGCTGTGGACCGACGCGAAGGGTGTAGGGAGTGCGAAGGAGAGGCCTGTCTCCGGACGTCGCCTGCCCCGCTCCACCGGTCGGAAGAGCGACGACCAACACCATGAGGGCCACCCCGATCGCCTTCACGCCCGCACCCGCGCCATGGCTGTTAGCTTCCTCCTCCGCGTCACCAGAAACCCGGCCTCCGTACGATGGCTCTGCCGCCCGAAAGCTACTGCCACGTCGCCCGCGGACACGAATACCACGGGCCGTACCACGACACGGAGTACGGCTTTCCGCTTTCCGGGGACAACGCCCTGTTCGAGCGACTCTTGCTCGAGATCAACCAGGCGGGCCTCAGCTGGCTGACCATCCTCAAGAAACGCGAGGGCTTCCGGGTGGCCTACGACGGGTTCGACGTCGATCGGGTGGCCTCGTACGGGGACGCCGACCGGGCGCGACTTCTCGGCGACCCCGGCATCATCCGCAACCGCCTGAAGGTGGAAGCGGCCATCCACAACGCCGGGCGTATCGTCGAGCTGCGTGAGGAGTACGGCTCGTTCGCGGAGTGGCTCGCCGGGCACCACCCCCGGCCCAAGGGCGAGTGGGTCAAGCTGTTCAAGAAGACCTTCCGCTTCACCGGCGGGGAGATCACGGGTGAGTTCCTCATGAGCACGGGGTACCTGCCGGGCGCTCACGTCCCCGCGTGCCCGGTGTACGCGGAGGTGGAGGCCGCCGACCCGCCATGGATGCGATGAGCTTCGAGCCACGAGCGTTCCGGCGAGCGCCTTGGGCGCCAGGACCCCATCTCCAGACACTTGGAGCCAGGATCCTGCGGCCATCGGAGTCGCCCTTCGTGCGACGCGAGCGCCTGCCGACGCCCGACGAAGACTTCCTGGACCTCGACTGGACGGCCGATCCGGGTCCGGCCGCGCCCTTGGTCCTCGTGCTTCACGGGCTGGAAGGCTCGGCCCAGCGGCGCTACATGCGAAACGTCTGCAGGGAGATCCACCGCGCCGGCATGCTCGCGGTCGCACTCAACTTCAGGGGCTGCAGCGGCGAGCCGAATCGAGCTCCGCACTACTACCACTCCGGCAAGACCGACGACCCCGAGCTCGTTCTGCGTACCCTGCGGGAGCGGTATCCTGGACGGCGTTTCGGGGCGCTGGGCTTCTCGCTGGGCGGGAACGTGTTGCTCAAGCTGCTGGGCGAGCGTGGCGACGGGGGCCGAGCGCTGCTCGATGCAGCCGTGGTCGTGTCCGTACCGTACGACCTCGCGGCCGGATGCGACCTCCTCGAGCGCTCGCTCATGGGCAAGTTCTACTCCACGTACTTCCTGCGCTCGCTGCAAAGGAAGCTGAAGTGGAAGGAGCCCGTTCTGCGACATCTGCTCGACCTCGAGTCCGCCGTAGCCGCGCGGACGATCAGGGAGTTCGACGATCACGTGACCGCACCGTTGCACGGGTTCGGGAGCGCTGGCGAGTACTACGCGAACGCGAGCAGCGTGCGCTACCTGGAGGGCGTAGGCGTGCCGGCGCTCCTCCTCCACGCGGCGGACGACCCGTTCCTCCCGGCCGAGCGGATCCCGCGACCACAGGCCGAATCGAACCCCTGTCTCCACCTGGTCCTGCACCCCGAAGGAGGGCACGTGGGATTCCTCGAGGGCACGCCGGGCCGCCCGTCCTTCTGGGCCGAGGAAGAAGGAGCGCGCTTCCTGGCGGAGACACTCGGCGCACGTCCCTGAAATGCCTCCCGCGGGAGCAGGAAATTTCCTTGACGATGTTTGGGCGATGGTCTAGCGTTGTCGCCGTGCAGGGGGTTGTTTCGTTCTGAGGCAGCTTGCTCGACCCGCGCTCGGACCTGGACACGTCCAGGGCCTTTTTTTTGCCCCCTGCACAATGAGCCGGCCGCGACGGGGCGCGCCGTTACAGCACTACGAAGGAGCAGGAATACATGCGGACCACCGGAACGGTGAAGTGGTTCAACGACGCGAAGGGGTTCGGGTTCATCTCACCCGAAGGAGAGGACCGCGATTGCTTCGTGCACTACTCCGCCATCCAGGCCGACGGGTTCAGGACCCTGACCGAAGGCGAGAAAGTCGAGTTCGACTTCGTCGACGGTCCGAAGGGGCCGGCCGCCGAGAACGTGCAGCGACTCGAGGCTGCGTAAGCCCACCGGGCGCGCCGAACGGCGCGCACGAGTTTGAAGTACGAACCGCCCCGGAGCCGAGAGGCCCCGGGGCCGGTTCGCGTTCGAGACCTGGGGCCGCGTCAGCCGTTCGCGGGGGCCCTGAAGAAGGCCTTGCCGTGCCACGACACGGTGGCCGGACGCTCGAGCCCCCCCGACCTGAGTTGATGCAGGGTCGTGAGGGTCGTGTCGAAGACGTGCACGTCCGGATCCACCTGCCCCTCGGCGGCGAGCCGTCGGAACTCCGCCCGGCTCACCGTGTGGACGTGCTCACGGTCCCGGTACCAAATGGGTGCGTGATCGATGAGCCCGACGTCGAGCTCCCCGGCCAGCCCGCGAAGTCGGTTCACGAGCGCGTCGATCGAACAGCCCGACGGCGCCTCCGCGTCGACGTCCACGCCGACCAGCAGGAAGCGCTGGTCACGCAGGTCCCGTCCGCAGTGTAGAGGCACTCCGTGCGCGCTCCACGAGGCGAGGAAGTCGTCCACGGCCCTGAGCAACTCGTCGGACTCGGCCTCGGTCAGGGTGCGGGTGGCCGGAAAGATCCACAGTCGCCCGTGATCGGGCAGTTCATCGAACGGTACGCGCGGCACGTCAGTCTCCTACGGGCTCGGGCGCCGGCTCAGGAACAGGCGGAGGCGCCTTGTCGAGTAGGATGGCTACCCACCGGAGGTCCGGTGTGTTCTCCAGCCAGATCTTCACGACCACCGTGAGCGGCACGGAAAGCAGCGCTCCGAGCGGTCCCCAGACCCAGTACCAGAAGAGCAGCGACAGCACCACCACCAACGTAGACAGGCCGAGCCTACGACCCATGAGGTTCGGCTCGAGGATGTTTCCGAAGAGGGTGTTCACGATGCCGTATCCGAGCGCGACCAGAAGGGCGTGACCCACCGTGCCTACCAGCACGAAGCTGAGCAGAAGCGCCGGCACCGCCGCGATGATCGAGCCCACCGTGGGCACGTAGTTCAGCAGGAATGCCACCAGCCCCAGGAGAACCGGGAAGTCGAGGTTCAACACCGCGGTCCAAGCTCCGATTACGACACCGGTAGCCAGTGAGACCACCGTCTTGATGCCCAGGTAGGTCTGGACCTCCTTCACGACCTTCTCCATACGCCCGCCCGCCCCGTCCCCCGTGATGGCCCGGAACTTGTCGGGAAAAACCATCGCCTCGCCCAGCATGAAGGCCATGATCAGGAAGATCAGGAACGTCGTTCCGAGAAAGTCGAAGGCGCGACCCACGGCCCCGCGCGCGAAGTCCACCACGGCGGCGGGATCGATGAGGTCGGTGGTGATGTACGTCGACGCCGACACGCCCGTGCGGCTCTCGACCCAGACGAGCAGCGCCTCCCAGAGCGCCTGGAGCTCACGCGCGTACACGCCGATGCGACTCTGGAACGCCGAGACCGACTGGCTGGCGACCAGAAAGATGATGCCCACCACCCCGACGTTGAACATGACCGTACCCAATACCGCGAACCCGGACGGGACCCGGTGCTTGCGCAGCCAGAGCATGACCGGGAGGCTCAGCACGGCCAGGAAGAGGGCCAACGCGGCCGGCAGCAGAATCGCCGAGGCGAACTGCAATCCGTAGATGACGATGAAGAGGCAGGCCAACACGAAGAGTAGGCGGGCGCCTGGGTGCTCCTCGTAGCGGTCGAAGATCATGCTTGGTGGCCGGGGCGATCTGAGGGAGAGCGGGCGGAAGAGTACGGTGATGGGTGGACAGGTGCCATAGCTTTGGGCTCGAGAGATGACCGATTCGACACCCCCCGACCCGATCGTCGTCCCGGATGACGACGAAGCCCTCCTCGCGGAGTGCCGCGTCGAGACGTTCCGCTCCGGCGGCCCTGGCGGCCAGCACCAGAACACCACGGAAAGCGGCGTCCGCCTTGTCCACCTCCCCACGGGCATCCGCGCGAGCGCGCGCGACGAGCGAAGTCAGCACCGGAACCGGGCCCTCGCGCTCCGAAGGCTTCGCGAGAAGCTGGAGGAGCTAACACGGGAGGAGAAGCCGCGCGTGCCTAAGCGTGTACCGCGATCGCAGAAGAAGAAACGCCTCGAAGAGAAGAAGCGACGCGGACGGAGGAAGAAGCTGAGGAAACCGCCGGAGCCAGAGGACTGAGCGCTTCCCCACTCGTGCGATCTCGCTAGACTCACCTCGCCAATGGACTCGATGCGCGGCCGCACTCGTGCGGGCGCGGGGGACATAGCTTGAACAGCTCGCTGGCCCGCGAGATCGCGCGCCGTCGCACCTTCGCCATCATCAGCCATCCCGACGCGGGCAAGACCACGCTGACGGAGAAGCTGCTGCTGTACGGTGGTGCGATCCATCTGGCAGGCTCGGTGAAGTCGCGCCGTGCCTCCCGGCACGCGGCGTCCGACTGGATGGAGATGGAGAAGGAGCGCGGGATCTCCATCACGTCGAGCGTCATGCACTTCGACTATCAGGGATTCCGTATCAACCTGCTCGATACGCCGGGCCACCAGGACTTCTCGGAGGACACCTACCGGGCGCTCACGGCCGCGGACAGCGCGGTGATGCTGCTCGACAACCGGCGAGGCGTCGAAGCGCGCACACGCCAGCTCTTCACCGTGTGCCGGAGGCGCCGATTGCCCATCCACGGCTTCGTCAACAAGTGCGACCGGGTCGGCGAGGATCCGCTCAAGCTCATCGATGACGTCCAGGCCGACCTCGGTATCCCCTGCTTTCCGGCCTCGTGGCCGATTCGGCGGACCGGGCGGCTGGTCGGCCTCGTAGACCGTAGCGACGCCACGCTCCACCTCTACACTCGCGGCGATGATCACGGTGCCACGCAGCTCGCGGAGACGACCCTCGCCCTGTCCGACCCCCAGGTCGAGGAGCTGCTCGAGCCCGAAGTGCTCGATCCGCTTCGCGAGGACCTCCACCTGCTGGACGAGGCCGGCGAGCGCTTCGACCTCGAAGCGGTGGCCCAGGGGGAGGCGATCCCGCTCCACTTCGGGAGCGCCCTCACGAACGTAGGGGTCGACCTCTTCTTGAGGCACTTCCTGGCGGAGGCGCCGCCCCCGGCACCGAGGGAGAGCACCAAGGGCGTGGTGGATCCTGTCCGGGAGCCCTTCTCGGGATTCGTGTTCAAGATCCAGGCGAACATGGACCCCAAGCACCGGGACCGGGTGGCCTTCCTCCGCATCTGCTCGGGCCTCTTCGAGCCTGGTATATCCGCAACCGTGTCGCGCACGGGCCGCGCCCTACGACTGGCGCGCCCTCAGGAGTTCCTGGCCGACGAGCGCCGGCACGGTGATACAGCGGTGGCAGGTGACGTCGTCGGGCTACACGACCGGGGTGAGCTGCGCGTCGGGGACACGCTGGCGGTTGGCGACGTGGAGTACCCGGGCGTGCCTCGCTTCTCACCTGAGCACTTCGCCCGCGTCAAGATGGAGGACGCGATGCGGCGGAAGCACCTCGACCGGGGTCTCCGCCATCTCGCCGAGGAGGGCACGATCCTGTTGCTCTTCTCCGACTCGCTGAGTGGGCCCGTCCCCATCGTCGGGGCGGTCGGTCGGCTCCAGTTCGAGGTGCTCGTCGATCGCTTGGAGCGCGAGTACGGCGTCGAGGTGTCGCTGGAGACGCTACCGTTCCGGGCCGGTCGGTGGGTGACCGGGCCCGAGCGGCTGATTCGAGAGGCCGGGCGCGGCTATGGTCAGCAGATCACCCGCGACGTGGACGATCACACGATGATCCTCTTCGAAAGCGAGTGGGCCCTCGAGCGCACCATCGCTCGTGAGAAGGGGCTCACGTTCCACGACGTGCAGCCCACCGGGAAGGAGCGTCAGGCAGCGTCGCTGCAGGACGCACAGGCCGGTACTTCCGGCACGACGTAGAGACGACCGAACGGGATCGCGTCGCCACAGTCGACGCACAGCCCGTATGTCCCCTCGTCGAGGCGACGAAGTGCCCCCTGGACATGGGCGAGCTTCACGCGCTCGCGCTCCTGCAGGTTCCGCGTGAGGCCCTGATTCTGCAGGGAGTCGATGCGGGACAGCCGGCCCACGGCGGTCTGATCGAGCATCACCGGCGCCATGGCCTCCTCGGTGACGCGCATGCTCCGCTCCAGACGGTCGAGCTGGCGCGAGAGCTCGTCCCGCAGCTCGGTGATCTGCTCCAGGGACAGGTGCTTCACCTTGTGCGCCTACCGCGGACCCTCACGTGCCGACGCGCCCCCGCAACTCCTCGACACGGTACCCACCCCCGAGGGCTACGCTCAGGCGTTCGCTGTGACCTTCAGTCATCGGGCCCCCGGGTTGACTGCGACCCCCATGATAGGCGTCCACGGCCGGAGGCGCACGAACGATGGGGTAGCCTTCCCGCTACCTTGTCTTCATGGAATTGACTCGGGCCGAGCGCCCGGTCGTGCGTCGAGCGGTCGCAGCGTACTTGGAAGCCAAGAGACCCCACAAGGGTCAGTTCATCGGGCCGACGGCGGATGAGATCCTCGAAGAACTGATGCCGACGCCGGTCCGCTGGGCCGCGCTGGCCGCCTTGGTAATCGCGACGGCCGAGGGCTCCGGGCCTTAGGCGCGTTCCAGCTGTCGTTCCCTTCCAGCCACTTCCCCAATGGGCCCGCCAGGGCTCGAACCTGGGACCTACCGATTATGAGTCGGCTGCTCTAACCAACTGAGCTACGGGCCCTACGCGGGAGAGTATAGCCGGCCGGCGCACGGCTCGGGACCCCGATCCGCCGACGGCGCATCCCGCGACGTCGTCATGAGCTACTAGGGATCACAGAGGATCAGCTCGCCTCGGTCCCGTAGCTCCAGCACGACCCCGTAGCCGAAGTGGACCTCGGAGGCCCCGTAGAACCAGACACCGTACACGACGGAGTCGGCCTCACCCATGATGCGGGCCACGTCGCCCCGCGGTGTGCCGCCCCGGAGGCACGGGTCGGCAAGCGGCGTCGTGTCGGGAGGAACCGAGGACGTCGTCTGCGGGACGGGTGCCGCGGGCGCGAGGTCGTCCCCCGCGTCCCGGACCTGCTCAGGTGGCACCTCCCAGCACGCGCTCGATGCGACGATTACCCCGACCGCGACGAATACCTCAGTGAGCCGGATCACCCATGCCCTCCTCGGTCTCGTCCGTCGGACCTCAACAGCGACGTCAGGCCGGCCACGAGGGCGACGCGGAGCCGGGGAGTGGGCATGGGTACGGGGGCTGGAGGAAGGTCCAGCTTAGGAATCCGAAGGCGCGCGGGAAAGCGTCGCCCGCTGCGCAGACCGCCGGCCCGTGGTCCCTTCACCTTCGCCTCGCCCTCGCTACCTTCAAACCGCCAGCGCTTCCCGCTCCGGGGGGCGCATCAAGCGGCATGAGAGCCTTCCGCCATGAGAGTGGTCGTGCTGGGCGCGGGAGAGGTCGGCTTCCACCTCGCCGAGCGTCTCTCTCGAGAGAACCAGGACGTCGTCATCATCGAGTCCGATCCCGAGCGGGCGGACTTCGCTTCCCAACAGCTGGACGTCCTGACCGTCGTGGGCAACGGCGCCTCCCTCGCCATCCTCGAGAAGGCGCGCGTGAAAGACGCGCAGATGCTGCTCGCGGTCACCAGTCGCGACGAGGTCAACCTCATCGCTTGCCTCGCTGCGAAACGCCTGGGGGTCCAGTACACCGTCGCGCGCATCTCCAACCCCGAGTACTACAGCCGCGGCTCGGTGCTCTCGCGCGAACAGATGGGCATCGACCTGATGGTGAACCCCGAGCGTGAGTGCGCTCGGGAGACCTTCCAGCTGCTCAAGACTCCCGCCTTCACGGACGTCGCCGACTTCGCGGACGGGCGGGTGCAGCTCATCGGGCTCAAGGTGAAGGAAGGAGCCCCGGTCGCGGGACGGAGGATCGCCGACCTCCGCGCCGAAGAGATCGCGCGCGGCTACCACTACGTGACCGCGGCCATCCGCAGGAACGGTGAGACCCAGGTCCCCACGGCGGAGTCGACCATCGAGGCGGACGATCAGATCTACCTCCTCGCGCCCACCTCGGAGATCCCGGACGTGCCCCCGCTGGCGGGCTACGACCGCTTCCAGCTCAAGCGGGTGATGATCGCAGGCGGCAGCGATGAGGGCCTCTTCCTCGCCGAGTTGCTCGAGGACAACGGCATCGAGTGTACGATCCTCGACCGCGACCGGCGCCGCGGCGTCGAGCTGGCGGAGCGGCTCCCTCGTTCCTTGGTACTACACGCCGACGCGACCGACCTCGAGCTGCTCGAGATGGAGGGCGTGAGCGGGGTGGACGGCTTCGTCGCCGCGACCGGGAACGACGAGACCAACCTCCTTTCGAGCCTGCTGGCGAAGTCGGCCGGCGCCGACAACGTCGTCAGCCTCATCCACAAGTTCGAGTACATGCAGCTCGTACCGCGTGTGGGGATCGACGCGAGCGTCAGCCCCCGCATCTCGGCGGTGAACGCGATCCTGCGCTATGTGCGCCGCGGTCGCGTGATGACCATCGCCAACCTGACAGGCATCGACGCCGAGGCCATCGAGTTCGCGGTACACGACAAGTCCCGCATCGCCCACCAGGCTCTGCGGGACGCCCACTTCCCGGCGCAGGGCGTCGTCGGCACGATCCTCCGGGGCGACGAGATCATCCTGCCCCGCGGACAGGACGTGCTCCTCCCGGGCGACGACGTGATCGTGTTCGCCATGCCCGATGCGATTCCCGACGTGGAGAAGCTCTTCGCCTGATGCTGCTCCGCCACGTCTTCAACGTCGTCGGGCTGCTGCAGGTCTTCATCGCCTTCGCCATGTTCGGCGCGGCGGGTGTGTCGT
>JAHEKM010000158.1 GCA_024638325.1 Gemmatimonadota bacterium
CCCGCGACGAAGCGGTGGCCCCGCTGCGCTTGGCGGAGACCAGAGGATGGAGAGCCATGGACGGGCAGGCGGGGGTGCCGCCGGATAGAGTGGACGGGAGCTCGCGACGGACAACATAACGCCCCTATCTACATCGACTTACGCGTAGGGTCCACCTTCTCGTTCGGGCGCTCGGCGACGCGGACGTTACCTTCACCTGCCGATGCCGATCCGATGGGACACCCTCCTGGCGCGCCACACGGCGCGAGAGCTCGCCGGAGAGCTCACCGGCGCGCGCCTCCGGGCCATTCGCGTCGACCGTGACCGGCGCGACCTCCTTCTCCTGTTCAAGGAGCGGACGCTCGTCTGGCGACTGCATCCGAGCCGGGGCCATCCGGTCCTGCTCGATGCCGTCGATCCCGTGCCAGGCGACCACCGCTACCGCGGGACGCTCGCAGCCGTCGAGACGCCTCCCGACGAGCGCCTGGTCCATTTCCGCTTCTCTCCCGGACGCGACGGCCCCGTCGGCGTCGTCGTGGAGCTCATGAGCACACAGTGGAACGCCATCGTGACCGAGGGAGAGGCGCAGACGGTACGACACCTCCTCTGGCGCTCTCGCGCCGACGAGCGCCGCGTGATCGGGCAGCCCTACCGTCTTCCGGCGCCGACGAACCGCTCCGGCGTCGACGGCGACGTCTCCCTCGCGGATTGGCTGGGGACGCTGGAACCGCTGGAGCCGTCGAAGCGAAGGGGTACGCTCGTGCGTGGCTTCGCCTGGACGTCGCCGCTCAACGCGCGGGCACTCCTCGGGGAGGACGCGACGCCCGATACTGGCCCGGGGGAGCCTCTGGCGGCCGGGCATGCGCTTTGGAGGGCCCTCGCCGACCCCGAGCAACCGAGCACTCCCGTCGTCCTGGAACTCCGCTCGGGCCCGCAGCCGTATCCGTTCCCACTACCCGGTACGCCCTCCCGAGGAGTGAGCAGTCTCATGGCCGCGTTCGCCGAGTGCGGCAAGGCGGACGAGGGGTCCGGCGACCCCACGGCGGGGGCGGTTCTGGGGCCGGACCTGCTCGCGCGGTTGGAGCACAGCGTGAACCGGGCGGCCCGCCGCCTCACGAGCCTCGAAGCTCAACTCAGCGGTCTGGAGGATCCAGCCTCAGCGCGCGCGATCGGAGACCTGATCCTGGCCCGATATCACGAGATCCCGCCGGGCACGAGCAGGGTGACGCTCATCGGATTCGACGGCACGTCGGTGGACGTGGAGCTCGACCCCGCGGAGCCGGCGCACGCCAACGCAGCCCGCTACTACGACCGGGCGACCAAGTCGGAGCGAGCCGCGGACCAGCTGCCGCGCCTCCTCGAGAAGGCCCGAGTGGAGGTCGAAGAGCTCGAGGACGTCGCGCGTCGGGTTCGGGAGGGGACCGCGGGCGAAGACGAAGTCATCCGGACCATCGGCCCCGCCGCGCCGACCCCGCGCGGCGACCGGCAGACCGAGGCGCTGCCCTACCGTCCCTTCCGAAGCTCGGGTGGCCTCGAGATCCGGGTCGGTAAGGGCGCCAAGTACAACGACGATTTGACGTTCCGTCATTCATCTCCGAACGACGTGTGGCTCCACGCCCGGCACACCGCCGGCGCCCACGTGGTCCTTCGGTGGCAGGGGGAAGGCCGACCTCCGGCGCGGGACCTGCAGGAGGCCGCCACCCTCGCAGCACTCCACTCCAAGGCCCGAACCTCCGGCAGCGTGCCGGTCGATTGGACCCTGCGGAAATACGTCAGGAAGCCACGGAAGAGCCCACCCGGGCAGGTCGCGGTCGAGCGCACGGAGACGCTGTTCGTGGAGCCCGACGAGGCGTTGTTGGAGAAGCTGCAGGACTGACGGGTCGCCCCGCGGTCACCGTTCCGCGGCCGCGTCCGTCGCGAGGGACTGCGAGTCCATCGCGGTGCGCAGCGAGCGAAGGAAGTCGGCCCCGGCCGCGACACCACCCTCGCCGAGCCGCTTCACGAGCGCGCTGCCGACGACGACCCCATCCGCCGCAGCTGCGACGGACGCCGCCTGCTCGGGGCTGGAAATTCCGAACCCGACCGCGACCGGGAGGTCGACGGTGGCCTTGATGGCCGCGACCTCTCGCCCGATCTCCTCACGCAGCTCACTCCGCGCGCCCGTGACCCCCGTGCGTGAGATGTAGTACAGGAACCCCGAGCCGCCAGCCGCGACACTAGGAACGCGCTCGAGTGGCGTCGTCGGAGCCACGAGACGGATGAGGTCCAGCGGCGAGTCGATCACCTCGGCCTCGAGATCCGGGTCCGACCCCGTCGGTACGTCCGTGAGCAGGAGACCCTGGGCACCGGCTTGGACCGCTGCGGCCAGGAAGTCGGTGAGGCCGAAGCGCAGGACCGGATTGAGGTAGGTGAACAGGACGACCGGCGTATCCCGTCGCGACCGAAAGGTCGTCAGGTCCTCCAGGACCCGCGCGACCGTCGTGCCCTGTTCGAGCGAGGCGAAGGACGCCGCCTGGATCGTGGGACCGTCGGCCAACGGGTCCGAGAACGGCACTCCGAGCTCGATGACGTCGGCGCCCGCGTCCACGAGCGCTTCCATGACCTCGACCGTGGAGCCCAACTCGGGATGGCCGGCCGTGACGTAGGGGACCAGCGCGGCTCGCCCCTCGCCACGACGGGCCGCGAAGACGCGTTCGATCACGAGATGAGATAGTCGCTGACCCGGATCCCGTACTTCTGTGGGTCCGTGGTCTTGATGATCTGATGCTTCGCGGCCCCGGTCGCGGCGTCTGCTTCGGCCAGGTCGAGCGTCTTCGGCTCCGAGAGCGGCAGACCCACCGGGTCTGAGATCACCCTCACCTTGGGACGGTGCAGCAGCTCGGGGTCGGGATTCACCTGCGCGACGACGGCCAGCTCGTGCGTATCCAGGATCACGAGCGTACCGACGGGATATACGCCGGTCGCCGTGATGAGGACCTTCACCAGCAGCGTGTCGAAGCCACGCTTCGGGTTGTCACGCATCTCCTGAAGAACCGCGTCGGGCGGCCACGGCTGGTGCTGGTAGCTGCGCACCGACGTGCCGGCGTCGAAGGCGTCGGCGACCGCGACGATGCGGGAGAAGAGCGTGGGCTGACGCGAGCGCCGGTTCGGCGGATAGCCCGTGAGATCGATCTTCATGTGGTGCTCGTACGCCATGAGCATCTGGCGGTACGGCATGTCCGCGAAGCCGTGCATGTCGAAGAGGAGGAGCAGGCCCTCGGTCGGGTGCTGCTGGAGCAGAGCCCACTCCTCGTCCGTCAGGCCGCCGGCCTTGTTGATGACCTCGTTCGGAATTCGCTGCTTGCCGATGTCGTGGAAGAGCGCGCCGAGACCCAGCTCGTAGAGCTGGAGCCGCTCGAGGCCGAGCCGCTGGCCGATGATCACGCTGAAGATCGAGACGTTCACGCAGTGCGTGAAGGTGTACTCGTCGAAGTCGCGCAGCGTGGTCATGGTGATCATGGACGACTCGTTCGACAGCACCTGGTCGACGATGCCCTGCACCGCGCGCTTCACCTTACGCACGTTGACCGCCTTGCCGAGGCGCATGTCGCCCAGCACGTCCTTGGCCACCTTCACCGACTGAGCGTAGGTGCGCTTCGCCGCGACCAGCTTCTCTTCGTCGTCCTGGGGGTCCTCGACGTCGGTGGACGAGCGCACCTCGATGTGACGGATGGGCGCGCTCGCCAGCCGCTCCATGAAGCCGTCGAAGGGCGCCTCGGCCGTCGGCTTCCTCAGAAGCATGGACAGGAACGGCGCCCACTCGCTCTTCTCGACTCCCGGCAGGATCTCCACCGCGCCCACCTGGTGGTCCTGAAGCGCGCGCGCAAACGAGCCGAATGTCGCGAAGTTCGAGAGGTCGAGGCGAAGTCGGGTCTCGTTGAGGAAGAAGAAGTCGCCGACCACACGGACTTCCGCACCACCATCCACGGTCACGATCCGCTCGACGAGCGACTGCAGGTCCGAGAGCGCCTGCTGGACCGTCTCGTTCTCGACCGGATACAGCTTGAGGGCGCTCAAAGAACCGTAGAAGGCGGTGAGGAGCTTGCGGCCTTCCTCCTGGTAGTTGAGCTCTGCCATGTGCTAGTCCTCCGCCTCGATCTCGGTGTCGTGGCGGAGCGCGCGGCTCACGTTGCTGCGAACCACCGGGTCGTCGTCCCGTGCGGCCTTCTCGAGCATCGCTCTCGCTTCTTTGCCCGGGATACGGCCGAGCGCCAAGGCGGCAGCCGCGCGGATCTCGGTGGGCTCACGCTTGCCGAGAAACCCCTTCCCGTTCAGGAGCTCGTCGAGGAGGTTCAATCCGTCCTGCTCGGCGACGATGCCGTAGGCCTCGAAGACGGCAACCTTCTCGCTGATGTCGGCACTGCGAACCTCTCGGCCCTTCACGACCCCTTCGAGCGTCTTCGCCGCTGGACGGAACTTCAGCACCCCCAAGGCCTTGGCGGCGGCGATGCGGACCTCGCGCTCCTCGTCGCCGAGCGTGATCTCGAGGGCACTGGCGACCGTGGAGGCCTTCAGCGTGATCGCTGCCTCGATCGCCGCCAGCCGCACCGACGGGTCCTCGTGCTCCAACAGGTGGGCGAGCGCAGGCCCCGCATCCGCGATCTGTACCTCACCGGCCAGGCGAGCGGCGCCCGCCGCCACGACCGGGTCATCCTCCTCGAGAAGCGCGACCACCGCGCTCTTGTTGCGCGATGCAATGCCCTGAACGGCCTTGCGCAGGACCGCCTGCAGCTCCTTGTGATCGACCTCCTCAGACGCGCGCAGCAGCGGAGATAGCGCCCCCCCTCGCAGGTACTGCAGGAAGCCCCCGAGCTGGGCCGTGGACGCCCGGATGGTCCCGTCGAAGAGCGCCTGGATCAGCTCCTCGATCGCTTCGGGAGCGCTGATACGATCGAGGATTTGCCGCGACTCCTGCAGCCTCTGCTCGTCGAAGACGCCCTCGACGCGCTCGAGGCGACGCAACTCCTTGAGCACGCTGGTGGCGGCGACCAGGCCGCCGCGGCTGAGGAAGTTGGGCAACAACGTCTCCAGGATCCTCAGGATGTTCGACTGGCGATCCCGGTTGCCCGGCTCTTCCAGCCGATCGAAGAGGGCGTTCAGGACGTCCGCCCGTGTGTCCCGCTTGATCTCGCTCGCCAGCTCTGCCTTGAGCGTCTCCATCTCCCGATGATCGAGCGCGTACAGCGTGGGGTTGAAATCGTCCTGCTTGACCGTGGTTGGGGTCGGTTGCTCCTCCGCCGTAGCGCCTTGCTGTTGCGCCCTCTCCTGCTGGGCGATCTCCTCGTCTTCGGCCTCGAGCGCCGCCTGCATCTCCGCCTGGGTGTTCCCCGGGCCGGCCTCCGGCAGCTCCACGCCCTCGGCGAGAAGGTCGACGTACTGGTACTGGAAGAAGCGAAGCTCCTGCTCCCACAGCACAGTGAGGAGGTCGTCACCCTCCGGAACCAGCTTGCGCGCCTTCTGCAGGACGCCGAGGAACGACTCCAGCTCCTCGGTCTCCAAGCCGGGCAGGAAGGTGATCTCCCGGACGCCGTCCTTGAAGAACAGGAAGGCGAGCGAGTCGTTCCGGTTCTCCGACTTGTAGACCTCGGACTCACCGAGGTACAGGTGGTCCTCGTCGATCGTCACGACGAGTCGCTCCAAGACCTCCCAGAGTTGGAGGAACTCGCCGCGGAGCTGGTCGACGAAGCGCCGGCGCACCGGGTTGTTCTCGTCGTACAGCTGGAACGCGCGGAACGTCTTGGCGAGGGTGACGAAGAGAGACTGGACGGCCTCCAGCTCGACGGGCTGGTCGTCCCAGTCCTGAGCTTCGGTCGTCCCGGCGGGCACTTCCACCGAGCCGGGGGGCGGCGTCTCTTGTTCGCTC
>JAHEKM010000159.1 GCA_024638325.1 Gemmatimonadota bacterium
AGCGCGCCGGTACCGCTGACGTCGTCCCGACCGGGTGCCGGGGAGTTCTTCCAGGGGTGCGGCGCGGGCTGCGCCTGCGTGCCACAGAACTGAACTAGGACCCAGCCTGCTCCAACATCGAGCGTGCTGAACGGGTCCACCCGTCCTCGACCTCGTACTCCACCAGGAATCGCTCGAGGTAGTCCGCCGCCACGGCATGGTCCCCGATCTCGAAGCGGGCCGCGCCCGCGTGGTAGAGCGCCATGTAGTGGTTGGGCCAGTACTCGACCACGAGCTCCATGAGCGGCCCCGCGGCGATGTCGTCACCCGCGTCGGCGGCCGGATGTCCGGCCTCGAAAACGACCCCGGCGGCGCGGTAGCGTGAATCCGGTGGGAGCGTCTCGATGACCTCACGGGCTAGCTCGATGCGTCCGGCCAGTGCGAAGCAGGCGGCCTTGTGCATGTGGCCGTCCGGGCTCGGCGGGGCCGGCTGCCACTTCATGTATGTCTCCACCTCGACCGGATTACAGTGCTGCCGGACCGAACGGAACCAGCTGGCCGCGTCGACGGGCTGTCCCGGGTCCACGGGATCGGCCGGACGGACGTAGATGGGGTCGCCAGTGACCTGGGGCATCGGTCCGCTGTCGAACGCGAGGCCCGCCACGCCGGTGATCGCGAAGAAGCACACCGCGAGGATCAGGATGACCTCGGATCGCTCCAGCTTCTCGAACATTTGTGCCTCCCTCCGGTAACCGCTTCCCCCTTTGGACATCAGAACAACGCGTCACCGCTGGGGGCTTGCACATCGCACGTGTAGGAAGTGCAAGCGGCGTACCAAAACGGGGGTACCGGACGTTCGTTCAGCCGGTGGCGGCCGGCTCCGGATTGGCCAGGCCATCGACGAGCCTGGGGAGCACGACGATGGCCATGGTGGCCGCGGCCGCAGTGCCGAGAATCACCGCGAGACCGAAGCGCTGGGTGGGCGGGAAGCTCGAGAGCACGAAGATCCCGAACCCGGCGGAGATGATGCCGGTCGCGCCCAGCACGGGTCGACTGATTTGCGCGACCGCCGCCCGCCAGGGAGTCGGGTGAACACCACCCAGTCGGCGGGCCCTCACCACCAGATGGATCATCGAGTCCGCGCCGATGGCCAGCGCGACGTTGGCGGCGGGCGAGGTGATGATGTCGACGGCGATGCCGAGCAGCCCGAACGTCCCGAGCACCACGGTGGGGATCGCGGCCAGGCAGATCCACATCTTGAGCGTCGTCGGAACGGAGCGTGACACAGCGAACGCGACGCCGAGGAAGAGGAGCAACAGCCCGCCGATTCCGATGCGCAGGCTGGAAGCAATCAAGCGACCGAGCTGCGCCTGCAGGTCGTAGAGGCCAGCCACGATCACGGGGTCGAGGCCGGCTTCGACGGCGGAGGCGCTCAAGCGATCCATGACCCCCTGCCGGGACGCCTCGGCTCGGGACTCCCTCATGCGCAGGAGGTAGTGCGCGTAGTCACGCTCCGGGGTCACGAACCCGAGCGCGACTTCCCCGAGCTGGGGGGTCGAGGCCAGGTCGAGGAGCATAGGTACCGGCAGCATACCCGCCAAGGGCAGCGTGCGCGCGTGTCCGATCAGGATCGTCGGAGACACCACGACGCCCACGGCCGAGTCCGCCTCGAGGGCGGCCTGGAACGCGACCATCCGCTGAAAGACCTCCGGACCGTCTACGCGCCCCCCGTCGGGGTCCGCGACGACGATGTCCAGGGTGCTGCTGCCCCCGTCCTGGTCGATCTGCTCGAGCCCGGCGCGCAGCTCGCTCTCCTCGGCGAAGTAGCTGAGCAGCCCGGGATCCGTGTCGACGCGCGCGACGCCGAGCGCGAGAACGCCGACGACCACCGCCGTCGCCCCGAGCACGAGGCCTGGCCGACCGCGCGCGCCTGCGAGACTGTCGAAACTGCGGGTCGTGCTGGGCACCTTGGCCCAACGACCCAGGAAGGCGGGGTATACCGAGTACGCTACGGCGAGCGCCGCCAGTGATCCCACCGCTCCGGCCATCCCGAGCTCCCGTAAGGGGCGGGCGGTAGCCACGAGCAGGCTGAGGAAGCCCAGTAGCGTGGTAGCCATGCTCCAGAACGAGCCTTCGAGGGTGTCCTTGATGCCCGTCCAAAGGGCAGCGTCTCGGCTCGGGGCCTCCACCGCCGCCCGCCTCCAGTTCGCGGTGAGAAAGACCACGTGCGACAACGTCAGGACGAAGACGATCGTCACCAGGTTCGCGGTGAGCAGTCCGATGCCCGAACCCGCAGCGGCCACGATGAGCAGTGTGGCGCTGACGGACACGAAGCACGTCGCCAGCGTACCGACCACGATGGCGACGTCCCGATACACGATGGCGCCGATCAGGCCGAACACGAGCACGGCGGCCAGGCTGAACACGATGAGGTCGCGGTACAGGCTGCGCCGTATCAGTTCGACGATCACCGGCGGACCGGACATGACGATGTCCAGCTCCGGTCCCTGGTGGGCCTCCACCACCGCCTCGAGCCGGGGAATCAGGATCTCGGGGTCGGTGTCGTCGACGGAGAGGAAGATGTTCGTGGCTGCCGGGTCGGGGTTCAGCAACAGCCGCTCGAACAGCGGACTGCCCACCGGATTCTGCGTTCCCGCGTCGAACCCGCTGAGCACGCCCTCGATCGCGTAGATGTCTTCGGCCAATGCCGCCACACGCGGGCGGTATGCGGCGGAGTCACCGACGAGGTCTTCCACTCTGAGAATGACGAGCCCGCCACCGGGGAAGAGCTCCGCCACGCGCCGAGACGCGACCATCTGAGGGTCGTCTTCAGCGAAGAAGAAGTCGCCTTCCACCTGCGGCGACAGGTCGACGAAGAGAGCGACCAGCGTGACGCCGAGCGCGGCCAACCCACACGCCAGCGCCGCTCCGGTTCGCGATGTCCAGAGTCGCCGGAGGGCCGGCCCTCCGGTCGGCGTCAGGGCACGCCCAGCAAGACGGTGTCGTACGTACCGGTGGCGATCGCGACAGCCAGGTCGCGGAGCAGGACCTCCTCGATGCGGGCAATCTGCCCCTCGACAACCCGCGCGTCGAAGAACGGCTCCTGGTTCCGATCGAGTGGCAGGCGGCTGGGATCGCCGTCGAACTCACCTCGCTGGAACGGTCCGGCCTGACTGGCCGAGGCGGTGAAGCGCTCGATCTCCCGTCCGTCGCGGTCCACGATCACCACCTCCGCCTCGACGTAGTAGCGCATTTCGCCCTCGACCGTCGAGTACGTGACCGTGTCCATCGCTTCCGGTCCCTGCGACCTGCGGGCGACCCCTCCCGAGCTCTCCTGCGCCGCCGGGATCACCGCCTCATGTCGGTCGATATCGACGTCGGCTTCGGACACCTCGATGCTCGTGAGTCGAATCATCGCCCCCAGGTCTGCCCCGATCAGGTCGAGCGCCCGCCCCACGAGTGTCGGCGAGTTCGGGAGCTGACCCCGAAGCAGGCCACGCAGCTCGGTGCGCAAGATGATCGGGTCCGCGATCTGGACGAAGAGCGGCGGCTGATTCCAGAAGTCCAACTGGAGCGCGTCGTCCAAAGCGATCTCGAACTCCGGGCCCAGGTAGTCACGAACGCCCGGAGAGGCCGAGACCGGCAGGGCTGCGACCACCACGGTGCCGGCGTCGAGCGCACGGGTCTGCAGGTCCCGAACTTGGAGGACGACGTCGCGAGCCGGAGAGGATCTGACCTCCAGAGCCTCCTGGGCCCGGGCATGAGCCGCCCGGGGTCGACCGTCGAGCAGCTCGATCTCGCCCCACTCCATCATGACCGTGGTCTCGGCGTCGTACGACTCCTCCACCTGGATCCGCGCCGGCAGCAGAAAGTCCTCGCGAGCCCCGCGATACCACCCGCGCGCGTCGGCCCATCGACCCTCCTCCCGGGCTTCGTCGCCGCGCACCATCTGCCAGCCGATGGCGTTGTCGAAGATCGCTCGGCGGATCTGGCCGTAGTCGCCAGGCGGCACGATGCGCAGCCCGACCTGGCGTACACGACCGAGCATCTGATCGACCCCCCGGTAGAGCCTCGCGGCCGCGACCGGGTCGCCGCGTCGTTCGAGTTCGTCGGCCTCGTCCATCGCGATGGTGATGGCGGTGTCGCCCACCGCCAGGAGTCGCTCACGTGCCTCTTCGAGCTCGGAGTCGCTCTCGACCGCGTCCGCGTAGCGGTATACGGCTTCCATGTAACGGCCCTGAGCTTGCAGCTCGATGCCGTTGTTCATGTGGTCCGTGGCGGACGTACAGCCCGCTAGGGCCAGAAGCGCAAGAAGGGAAGCTGCGGCGCGTTGTCGGAGGGCGGCCATGGTCGATCTCCCGATTCGAATCGGACGGTCGTTGAGTAAGCTAGTCCGCCGACCCGGCTGCGTCATGGATTTTTTTCGCGTACGGCGCGGCTGCAAGCAGCTCCGCATCGAACGAAGCCAGGTCCCGCGTGGCCGCCATTCCGGGTGAGTCGGCGCTGTCGAACACCGTCCGCCCCGAAGGCGTCCGGCCGAGTCGCATGTGCCGCCTCACGACGTGGCTCGCCAAGAACTGGCGCTTCACGTTCCTGAACCCGAAGAAGAGGTCCCCGTTCACCTCGGTGACCGGGGCCCGGAACTCCTCGGCCAGCTGTCGGAGTGCCGCCTCGACGCTGGCCCGACGAACCACCCGTCGTCCTGCTCTCGCCTGCAGATACCGCACCGTTCCGGCCAAGGAGACCACGCCCTTGCCTGCCAACGCGGTTTGAATCACGTGGCCCAGGGCGTAGCGGCGCACGGTGCGACGGTCTCGAAAGCGCCGCCACCCCTGCCGACGCACGGCCCTGGCGAGGCGCCCGATGACTCCGCCACCGGAGCGTGCCTGGTCGACCGGATCTTCCGCACGCACCCAGGCGGGTCGGGGCTCCCGGACGTCGAAGCGCCCGTGCGTGCTGCTCATCAGTTCGGGGAACGCCCAGACGACGTGACCGTCCCAAGACGGATGGGCCTCGCCCCCGTACCGGGCCACCAGCCGCTTCATCTCCAGCTCGGCCTCGGCCAACGGCAAGCCCGTGTGCTCGACGAGCTCGGCCATACTGAGCACCCCTTCGCGGGCGCGTATCAGCCGCAGCGTCTTCCGATCGAAGGCCACCTGACCCGATCGGGACGAGCGTCGACCGCCAGAGCGCATACGTCGCCATCCGCTGCGATCCAGATGGTAGACGATGTCGCCCGACTCCGACACGCGGACGTGCACGCGCTCCGCGGTCATGAGGGACTCGAGGGCAGTCACGACCTCCGAGCGGAACAGCCCGGTGACGGTCACCAGGTCGCCGAGCGTGGCCTCACCGCTCAGCGCCCGTAGGGTGTCGACGACCTCGGGCTGCCAATCGGGTTGCCGATGCGTGCTCACCCACAACTCATACGGGCCCGATCGGCGCCGCGCCACCAGACGACCCTCGTATCGTTCACGGCGCACGCGCAGGAACGCCGCCTCCCCGGCAGCGTACGACCTGACCATGGACAACAGACGCTTTCGGGCCCTGGTGCTCTGCGCGGCGGCGGTCGCGATGGCGACCGTCCCCATCGAGGCCCAACAGATCGCCGACGTCCGTTACGACGTCGTGTTCAACGCCGAGACGGCTGTACGCCGCGAGATCCACGTGGAGATGTCCTTTCTCGTGCGCGACGACGCTCCCGTCACCCTGTCTCTCCCGGCGTGGACGCCCGGCTCCTATGAGCTCGACGACTATGCGCGCAACGTGCGGGGCTTCTGGGCCCGGCACGATGGAAGCGAGATCCGATGGGACAAGACCGACTATGACACCTGGCGCGTTCATCCG
>JAHEKM010000033.1 GCA_024638325.1 Gemmatimonadota bacterium
GGAATCGCCGGTTTCGAAGGGCGGGCGTCGTTCCAGACCTGGCTACAGCGCATCAAGGCCAACCACTGCATCAACTGGGTGAAGAAGAAGCGAATTCAGACCGTCGATGCTGATCCCGAGGCGGTGGAACGGGCGTCCGGCCGTCCGGCGGAGGCGGAGATCGCCCTTGATCGAGAGGAGACCCGAGAGCGGGTCGGAGGAGTGCTCATGGAGATGACAGAGACGCTGAGGGTGCCGCTGATCTTACGGGACATGGATGGCATGGCCTACGAAGAGATCGCGGAGGAGCTGGGCGTCGGCCTCTCGGCGACCAAGATGCGCATTAAGCGGGGCCGTGAGGAGTTCCGCCGACTCTTCGCCGCGGGGGAGGGTGCCTGACCGTGGCGGACGATCCCAACGACACGACCGATGACACGGACGACCTGGGCGAACCGATCGCGGAACTCGGGCAGCTTGCCGAAGCGCCGTCGGCTGGCTTCCTGGAGCGTCTCCGCCGGTCCCTCCAGCGACGAAGTCTCGGCTCCCAATTGGCGTCGCTCGGCTGGTCCGGGCTCGGGGCCGTTCTCCTGGAGTTCCTTCGCATGATCTACGCGCTGTTCGAAAACAAACCGACCGACACCGACCGAGGAGGGCCGCGCTGATGCTCGCCCAGATTCAAGATCAACTCGTCACGACCTACCAGGGCATGATCGCATCGCTCATTGCGTGGACCCCGAACGTGCTGCTGGCGATCGTCCTGCTGGTGGTCGCACTGGTGGCGGCCAAGGTGGTCGAGCGCGTTCTGCGCGCGGTCATGGTTCGTCTGCGCTTCGACTCGCTCATCGAGAAAGTCGGCATCGACCAGGCCATCCAGAACATCGGCATCCGCGAGTCACTGAACCATGTGGTCCCGCGCATCGTCTACTACCTGCTGCTGGTGCTCTTCGCCAAGACGGCGTCGGACTCGCTCGGGCTGGTCGCGATCTCCGATGCGATCGGCGCGTTCATGGGCTATCTGCCGAACATCGTGGCGGCGCTCCTCATACTCGTCCTGGGAAGTGCAGCCGCGCAGTTCGCTGGTCGCGCCGTCTCGCAGTCGGCGACGAACTCGGGCATCGAGTTCGGTGAGTCGCTCGGCGCTCTCGTCTCCGGCGTCCTGATGTTCGTTCTAGGGATCATGGCGGTCGGCCAGCTGCAGATCGACACGGACATCATTCGGATCGTGACGGCCGCGATCCTCGCTGGAGTCGCACTGGCATTCGGACTCGCCTTCGGGCTAGGGAGCCGAGACCTCACGAGGAGCATCCTGGCCGGCTACTACGCGCGGAAGACGTTCGACATCGGGCGTGAGATGGAGGTCCGCGGAGAGCTAGGTGAGTTGCAGAGCATCACGGCCACGCAGATTCTGCTCAAGCAGGGCGACCGGGTCGTCTCGGTGGGCAACACCGCGTTCCTCGACGACGTCGTCAAACAGTAGAGCACTTTTTCGTCCAGCCCCCACACCACAGGAACAAACGATGGCGAAAGCAGGCTCCCTTTACCTGGGCCCACGCCTGGACCCCGAGACCTCCGAGGCGACGGGTGAGAAACTGGAGCTCGAGAGCGAACGGCTCACCACGCACGGAGTGATCGTCGGAATGACGGGCTCGGGAAAGACGGGCCTCGGGGTGGTGCTGCTGGAGGAAATCCTGTCGGCTGGCATTCCGGCGCTGATCCTCGATCCGAAGGGTGACATGGGGAACCTGCTCCTCAACTTCCCCGACTTCCGACCTGCGGACTTCGAGCCCTGGGTGGACGAGGCCGAGGCGAAGCGGTCCGGCATGTCCGCCACCGAGCTCGCGACCAAGACGGCCGAGAAATGGCGGAAGGGGCTCCAGGGCTCGGGGGTCGAACCCGAGCGCATGCGAGCGCTGCGCGACGGGACGGACATCCGGGTGCTGACTCCGGGATCGTCCGCGGGCATCCCGTTGAACCTGGTCGGCGACCTGTCTCCGCCCGTTGCGGATTTCGACGCCCAGGCGGAGACGCTCCGCGACGAGATCGAGGGGCTCGTGTCGGGCCTCCTGGTGCTGGCCGGCATCGAGGCGGACCCGCTGACCAGCCGCGAGCACATCCTTCTCTCGAATCTGCTGGAGCACGCGTGGCGCGAGGGTCGGGCTCTCGATCTGGGGGCGCTGCTCCTCCAGGTGCAGGACCCGCCCATGCGCCGCCTGGGGGTGTTCGAGGTCGACGCGTTCTTTCCGCCCAAGGACCGGACCAAGCTGGCGATGCGCCTGAACGGGCTGATGGCTTCGCCGGCCTTCGCAGAGTGGATGAAGGGAGATCCCCTGGACATCGAGCAGATGCTGCGCGCGCCCGATGGACGCCCACGGGCCAGCATCGTCCACCTGGCACACCTGTCCGATCCCGAGCGCATGTTCGTCGTGACGCTCCTGCTGACCAAGCTCGTCACGTGGATGCGCCGCCAACCCGGCACGTCCGAGCTACGCGCACTGCTGTACGCGGACGAGGTCATGGGCTTCGCGCCGCCCACGGCGGAGCCGCCCAGCAAGCGCGGAATCCTCACGCTCTACAAGCAGGCCCGCGCGCACGGCCTGGGGGTCGTGATGGCCACCCAGAACCCGGTCGACCTGGACTACAAGCTCATGTCGAACGCGGGCACGTGGATGGTCGGTCGACTGCAGACGGAGCGTGACAAGGCTCGGATTCTGGAAGCGCTCGAGTCCGCTGCGGGCGCCTCCAGCCTGTCGCAGTGGGATGCCCGCATCGGGGCCCTGGGAAAGCGTCAGTTCCTGCTGAAGAGCGCGAAGTCGAACGAGCCGACGCTGTTCACGACGCGCTGGGCCATGTCGTACCTGAGAGGGCCACTGACACGCGCCGAGCTCCTACGCCTCGACCAGGCGAGCGACGTCGGGGAGGGAGACGCGGCTGCCCCTCCGGAGTCGCCCTCGCTGGCCGCGGACGAGAGCTCGACTTCGCCACGCGTCGCGAAGGGGGTCACGGTCCGCTATCTGGACCCGGGCGCGCCCTGGGCGGCGGGGCTGGGGGTCGTGCCTGGTGGCAAGAAGCTCGAGCCCGGGCTGGCGGTGACGGTGAAACTGCTCTTCGACGAGCGCGTAGGGGACGTCCGCCACGAAGAGGAGTGGGAGGCCGTGATCTTCCCGCTCGGTGAGCAGATCGACGCGGACGACGCCGTATCAGTCGACTACGACCCCAGGGACTTCCGCGAGCAGCCGGTCGCTGAACCGGTCTACGCGTTGGGCGAGGCCCCGATCGGTCGCAAGGACTTCTTCAAGAGCGCCGAGTCCGCGATCGAAGAGCACCTCTTTCGCGAGCGGACCCTCACGCTCTTCAAGTGCCCGTCGTTGAAGGTCTACTCCAGGCCCGGGGAGTCCGAGGAGCAGTTTCTCGAGCGCTGTCTCGCAGCGGCCGAGGATCGCGCGGACGAGGAAGCCGAGAAGCTTCGAGATCGATACGAGCGCAAGCTGGCTTCCGCGCGCAAGCGGGTCGCCCAGGCCGAACGGAGGGTTCGGGAGCTCGACGTCGACGTCGGCCAGCGCAAGCAGCAGGAGCTCGTGGCGGGTGCGGGCGAGGTGCTTTCGATGTTTTTGGGTGGTCGACGACGGGTGCGAAGCCTTTCGGGGGTCTCGTCTCGGCGCTCCCAGACGCGCCGTACGCAGGAGCGGCTGCGGAGCGCGGTAGAGAAGGTCGAGGAGCAGCAGGACGCGGTGGCCGACCTCGAGGACGAGCTCACCGAGGAGCTCGAGGAGATCTGGACGCGGTGGCGTGAGGCCGCCGAGGAGATCGAGCCCTTCGAGGTCGCGCTCGAGAAGAGCGACATCGCCCTGTCCGAGATGGTGCTGTTCTGGGCTCCGGTGGACTGACGACGGTCAGGCGCTCGACGCTCAGGCGATGTGACTTTTCAGGCGGTGTGCGGTCCATGGCGGTGCAGGACGACACGACGGGATGGCGAGCGCCATCTCGGCCATGACCGACAAGGAGAAGCACAGTGAGCAAGCTCAGCACCATCGAGGGCATCGGCCCGGTCGTTTCCGACAAGTTGAAGGCCGCCGGGGTCCGTAGTGTCGAGGCCCTCTTGAAGGCCGGGGCTACCGTTGCCGGACGTCGCGCGATCAGTGAGAAGAGCGGCATCGACGAATCCCGCATTCTCAAGTTCGTGAACCACGCCGACCTCATGCGCATCAAAGGGGTGGGCGGCGAGTACTCCGAGCTCCTCGAGGCCGCGGGCGTCGACACCGTGCCGGAACTCGCACAGCGTAACGCGGACAACCTCGCGCAGAAGATGGTCGACACGAACGCGCGTACGAAGGTGGTCCGCGTCGTTCCATCGGAGCGATCGGTCCGGAAGTGGGTCGCGCACGCGAAGAAGCTGCGCCGCGTCGTGACGCACTGACGCGTAATAGACCCGCCACGACGAGCGAGGCCCGGCCGCCGGATGGATCGGCGGCCGGGCCTGACCGTCTATAGGAATCTGGGCGGCTACTGAGCCGGGAGCCTGAGCGCCACCAGCGATGTCGGCATTCCGTTGCCCGAGACCGGCAGCACGATGTGCTGCACCCCTTCATGCAGATACGTCATGGGTGCGGTGCTCACCGGAGCCGGGATGTCGACCTGGCCGATGCGCTCCCCGGTGGTCTTGTCGTGGGCGTACCAGACCGTATTGCCGCCGCGGCCCTCGGCGTACATCAGCAGCGTGCTCGTGACGAGTGCCGTCGCGTTGCCCAGGAAGCCGGTGTTGCCGACGTCGACACCCTCCAGCAGCGGATGGTTCGCGATGTTGTCGGGCGTCTCGCCGTTGGGAATCCACCAGAGATGCTCTCCGGTGTTCATGTCGATGGCCGTGATGCGGCCGTAGGGCGGCTTCACGATCGGGAGGCCTTCGATGGTGGTGAAGCCGCCGCCTCCGACCGATGCGAAGTCCACAACCGTGACGCCGATGCCGTCCGGGCCACCGTCGTCCCGTTCGGCTGCGTCGCCCAGTCGCCCACCCGAGCAGGCCTTTCTCGACTGCACGTACAGAATGCCGGTCTCGGGGTCGAGCACCGGACCACCCGGGATGTTCGTACCCCCCGTGGCGCTCGGGCACTGCGCGGTCGCCCGGTAACCGTCGTCGTTGCCGACGTGCACGTACGGTGTGTAGATCGGGCCGAGCTTGATGTCGGCCACCTGCTCGAGCGCCATGGCTCGGAGCTCGGGCGTCCAGTCCATGAGGTCGTCGATGCTCAGGCCCTGCAGCTCGTACGGGGCCGGCCGCGTCGGGAAGGGCTGCGTCGGGGCGTACCACTCGCCGGGCACGTCGCCGGCCGGTACCGGCCGCTCCTCGATGGGCCACAGCGGCTCACCCGTGGCCCGGTTGAAGGCATATACGAAGCTCTGCTTCGACGCCTGCACCACAGCGGGGATCTCCTCCCCGTCGACCGTGACGTCGACCAGGATCGGCGCAACCGGGAAGTCCCAGTCCCAGATGTCGTGGTGGATCGCTTGGAAGTGCCAGCGGCGCTCGCCCGTGCGCACGTCGACCGCCACGAGGCTGTTGCCGAACAGGTTGTCGCCCGGCCGGAAGCCGCCGTAGTAGTCGTTCGTGGGTGCGTCGAGCGGCAGATAGACGAGGCCGAGATCCGGGTCGGCGGAGAGCGGCGCCCACGCGTTGACGTTGCCGACGAAGCGCCACGAGTCGTCGCCCCAGGTGTCGTTCCCGAACTCGCCCTCCCGGGGAATCGTGTGGAACGTCCACAGGTGGCCCCCGGTGCGGGCGTCGAACGCCTGCACGTCACCCGGCACGTTCTCGATGCGGGTTTGGCCGCCCCCACCGGGGTGGGCCGAGTTGCCGACGACGATGACGTCGCCCACGAGCAGCGGTGCGGACGACGTCGTGATGGCGCCGACACGCGGGTCGATGCCGGTCTCCACGTCGTAGGGGTGGCCGAGGGTGGCGAGCATGTCGACGACCCCCGTCTCCGGGAAGCCCTCGATGGGGATGCGGCCGCCGAAGTCCTCGAGCGGCTCACCCGTCTTGGCGTCGAGGGCGTGCAGGAAGAACGCCGGCGTCACGAGGTACAGGACGCCGCGCCCGTCGACCTCGGAGTACGCCACGCCGCGGCCGTAGTTCTTGCGCGGGGAGCCCTCCCACCGGGTAGTGTGGGGCTCACGGTACGTCCACAGGGTCTCTCCGGTGGCTGGATCGACCGCGACGAGCGTGCGCCGCTGACCGGCCAGGGTGTAGAGGAGGCCGTCCGCGTAGATGGGCGTGTTGCGTTGAATGAAGTCGGGCCTCGGGCCGAAGTTGTCGCCCCTCCAGACCCACGCGACTTCGAGCTGTTCGAAGTTGTCGGCGTTGATCTGGTCCACTGGCGAGTAGCGCGTGCTCGCGAGGTCCGCGCCCCAGTAGCGCCATTCGCCGTAGGGGTTGGCCCAGTCTTGGGCGGAGGCGCTCTGCGCCGCGGCGGCGACGAGGCCGAGCGTGAGTGTCAGGGTGCACACGATGCCGACGACGCCCGGCCGCCGCTGTGATCTCGAAGCGCTCATGCTGGTGTCCAATTCCGTCGAGGGTCTGCGGTTTTTCGGCCCGCAACGTAGGGCCGAGGGACCGGGACGGACAGGTGACCCGCTCACCCCCCGACGCGCCGGAAACCGGCCCGTAAAACTCCTACTCCCGGCATCGTGAATCCCCCGACGGGCCCGACTCACCTCAATGCGTAGCGTTCTTGTAGGTCGGTTCGCGGCCCGGCGCCGCGGCATCCGGCCCGAACAAGCACATATGGAGGGAGCCATGACGGCGCATAGAGGCGTTCTGTTGGTCGCGGGCCTCGTGGCCCTGAGCGCATGCAGCGTTCCGATTCAGTCCGGCGCGCACTTCACTGAGGGCTGGGCACCTGCTCAACACACCACCTTCGCTTGGCGAGACGAGATCGATCGGGTGGTCGGCGACTCACGGCTGGAGGGCAACCAGTTCTTCCACGGACGGCTGCACGAGGCCGTGGAGTGGGAGCTGTCGCTCAGGGGTATCCGATATCAGGCGACCGATGCCGACATCCTCGTTCATCACCACCTGTCGCTCGCCGACCACATGTTCGAGACCGAGGTAATGGACTCCGAGGGTCAGACGACCATGGAGACGTCTGTCTACGAGAGCGGATCGCTGGTGCTGCACCTCGTGGATGCGCGAACCGGGGACGATCTGTGGCTCGCCTGGGGTCAGGCCAACGTCGAGCCGGCGTTCAACAGCCCGGACGCCATGAGGGGGTGGGTCTACGACCTCGTCGGCGAGATGTTCGACGACTGGCCGGTGCCGCCGAGAAGCTAGTCACCGTCGGAGCTGGTAAGCTCCCGGGCACGACGCCAGATGGCGTCGAACATGTCCTCGGTGAGCGTACCGGTGAAGGTGTTCTGCTGGCTCGGGTGGTACGAGGCGAGCACGGACAGGCGCTCGTCGAGATCGACCACGACTCCGTGCCCGAAGCGCGGACGGGGCCGCGGAACCGAGTGCCCGCGGTCGGACAGAATGCGCAGCGTCTGGGTGTACGCCAGCGACCCGAGCGTCACGACCACTCGAGGCTCGCCCACGGCGTCGAGCTCCCGTTCGAGCCACGGCCGACACGCGTCCCGCTCCTTCGGCGTGGGCTTGTTGGCCGGAGGGGCGCACCGCACCGCCGCGGTGACGAGCACGTCGTGAAGGCGCAGCCCGTCCGCTCGGTCGGTCGAAGCGGCCTGGTTGGCGAGGCCCGCGCGGTGTAGGGCCCGGAAGAGCCAGTCGCCAGATCGGTCGCCCGTGAACATGCGGCCGGTTCGGTTCGCACCGTGGGCGGCGGGCGCGAGGCCCACGACCAGGATGCGCGCCCGGGGGTCGCCGAAGGCGGGCACAGGCCTGCCCCAATACTCCTGGTCCCGGAACGCAGCGCGCTTCTCACGCGATACGCGCTCACGCCACTCGACGAGTCGCGGGCAGCGCCGGCACTCCACCAGCTCGCGCTGCACGACGTCCAACGCTTCAGGTACCAACTAGCCGCTTTCCACCCACGCGGAGACCCAGAGCGTCGCCAGCATGTGGCCTCCTGCGGCGAGACGCTCGGTGGCGAATCGCACCGCTTCGGGTCCGGGTCCCCTGGAAGGATCGAAGCCCACGTCGCGCTCGATCCGGTAGAGCTCCTCGACCAGGCCGTGCGTCTCATCGAGGTACTCCATGACGGCTTGGCGTGCCGCACCCGCGACCGAGCGAGGCCGCTCGACGAGCCGCTCGACCCCCCGCGGTTCAACGTGAGCCGCGACGAAGTCGGTCTCGAATCGAGCGTGGAAGTTCCGGTCCTGCGTGAACCGCTCGGGGTTGGCGGCACCGTCCGCCCAGCCGTTGTAGTGGATGGTGGTATGGTGCGGCTGCGCTCCGTCCGTGACGAAGTGCCCGAGAATGCCAGCGTCGTTGATGATCCGCTGCTCGATCCAGGCGCGCCGCGCAGGGTCCCGCTCCCGGCGCCAGAGCTCCCACTCCGTCACGAGACGTTGATAGAGCTCGACGATGGTGAAGGGAAGGAAGCCGGACTGGTCCGGTCGGTCGACTCCGGCCCGGTACAGCCGCGCCATGAACGCGTAGCGGTCCGCTGCATCCAGCGCGCCGTCGGGGAGATTCTCTAGGTTGATGAAGTGGTCCGGCGCCCAGGCGCCTCGCATCTCCGGGCGGTTGCCGGATCGCCATCGGTCGGGCTCGGGATCCAGATAGACGAGTTGGTCCGCGGCCAGGCGAAAGAAGGCGGGTACATCCGCGGGGAGCGCCGAAACCGCTGCCCGCGCTGCCATCTCGTGGCCTGCGCCCCCCCAGCGGACCGGGTCCAGGACGGTCGTACCCATGAGCAGGGTGGGTGCGATGAGGATCATCACGGATCGGTGCAAGCGCATGGCCTGTATCCTGGGGCGTGCCGGCTCGAAGGCAAAGCCCCACTCCAGGTGGAAAGTCGTGCCCTGGGGGCCGGCATGCTTAAGATTGGTGGCATGAGCAGAGACCCGCGGCGATGGACCGCGTTCTGACCACGACGGCGCCGAAGAGCGCGTCCAAGAGCCTCGCCGGCCGCGCGGCGGTCATCACGGGTGGTGGCCGCGGGATCGGCGCCGCCGCTGCCTTGGCGCTCGCCGAGGCCGGCGCGCGGGTGGCGGTGGCCGCGAGGAACGAAGCCCAGGTCGTCGAGGTCGCCGCGCACATGCGCGAGGCAGGACTCGAAGGGTTCGCGTTCCGATGCGACGTCACCGACCCGCGCCAGGTCCGGGACCTCGCGCTCTCGGCGCGCGAGACGCTCGGGCAGGTCGACATTCTCGTGAACAACGCGTCGACGGCGACGTCGAATCGGCTCGGTCGCATCACGATGGCCGAATGGCAACACATCTTCGACGTGAACGCCACGGGCACGTTCCTGTGTACTCAGGCGATGTACGACGGGATGGTGGAGCAGGGTTGGGGTCGCATCGTGAACGTCTCTTCGCTCGCCGGTTTGCAGGGCGATCGATACCTCGCCGCCTACGTTGCGGCTGAGCACGCGGTCATTGGATTCACCAAGGCGGTCGCGGCCGAAGCCGAGGGCACGGGCGTCACCGTGAACGCCGTGTGTCCGGGGTACGTGGACACGCCGCTCACGGACGAGACCATCGCCCGCATCATGTCGCTCACGAAGACCTCGTGGGACAAGGCGCTACGATCGGTGCTCGACCAGGCCGGCCAGCCGCGACTGATCCGCGCCACGGAGGTCGCGGACACGATCGTCGAGCTGTGTCTCGACCGCGACGGGACGAGGAACGGCGAGGCCGTGATTCTCGACGGCCAGGACACGCCCTGACGCGTCAGCCGTCGTCGCCGGCCTCGTAGGTCGCGGTGTCGCCAACGCGGACAACCCCTCCCTGAACGACGACGCCGAAGGCGCCGCCGTTCCAACGGGGCCCGAGGGCTGCCGTCAGACCCTGGCACTGCTCGTCCATCCTCTCGCACGGCTTGGTTTCCCCGTGGATGAGGATGCGTGCCTCGCCGATACGTACGACGCGGTAGCGGCTGCCTTCGAGCGGCAGGCCCCGGACCATGACGTTCGCCCTCCTCATGGCGGGGTCGGCACCGGGTAGGGACTCGCGCAGGGCGTCGAACACCTCGCGCTCGATCAGCGTCACTTGTCGCTTCGAGCGCCCGCGGTTGGCGTCGTTCTCGATGCCCTCACCCTCTACGAGCGTGGCCTCGGTCACCGGATCCATCGGGCCGTGCACCGCCCGCTTGAGCCAGATCGCTTCCACCGTTCCCTGCGTCCCGACCGCCATGGGCCCCTCCTGGGCGCTTGTGCCTCGTAACAAATT
The DNA here is from genome assembly GCA_024638325.1 of Gemmatimonadota bacterium. Classification (GTDB taxonomy): domain Bacteria; phylum Gemmatimonadota; class Gemmatimonadetes; order Longimicrobiales; family Gaopeijiaceae; genus UBA2982. Next base: position 10,318 of record JAHEKM010000033.1, read on the forward strand.
CGGCCAGTGCGTGTTCGACAAGGGTTCCTTACACTAGCCGGACCCCGCTGGTGTCCATGGCCAAGGAGGGGAGCCCTGGCGCTCCGACTGCAGATCGAGCTGGTCTACGATCCCGGCTGTCCCAATGTCGATCTTGCACGCGACGTGCTCACGAACGCTTGCCGGTCTGCCGACGTCCCAGCTGTGTGGACAGAGTGGGGGAGCGACGACCCCGAGTGCCCCGAACATGCGCGGAACCTCGGGTCGCCCACCGTGCTGGTGAACGGTGAGGACGTGGCGCCGGGGCCCCACCCGTGGGCTCCCAGGGAGCCGGGGGACGGACCCCGTTGCCGGGTCTACCGCGACAACGACGCGATCGTGCCGGCGCCGCCCGTCCGCAGGGTCGTGGACGCGATCACGAAGGCGCTGCGGCCGTCGGTCGGGTAAGTACCGGAAGCGCCCAGGCCGTCCTCAGCCGGGGACGAGCATCGAGCCGTTGCTCACGACCACGGCGCTGCCGCCGACACGGACCGCCGCGGTTTTCCCGTTGACGCGGTCCGCCTCCACGTAGATCAGGCTCGGCCGACCGACCTCCAGCCCCTGCTCGACGGTCCATGAAAGCCGCGCGTCGTCGCCCCCATGGGCTTTGGACAGGTATCCGCCCAGCGCCGCCGCCGCCGAGCCGGTCGCGGGGTCCTCGAACACGCCCGAGCCCGGCGCGAACATGCGGACCCGTACGTCTGCTCCGGCTGCGTCCGCCTCGAGACTCACCAGATAGACGTGATGCCCCCACGACCCGGCGCACAGGCGACGCCACGCCCCCAGGTCGAGAGCCGCGCGGGACACCGCGTCGGCGGTGGCTACCGGAATGATGTGGTAGGGAAGGCCGCACGAGACCTGCTCCGGCCGCAGGTCACCGGGGCAGACCTCACCCTCCTCCAAGCCGACCATGTGCGCCAGAGCGGATGCGTCGTGCGGAGATGGCCGATGCTCCGGTAGCATCGCCGTGGTGAACTGTGCGAAGACCGGCTGGCCGGACTCGAAGCGCACGACCGCGGGGACCGGACCCACGTTCTCTTCGAGGACGAGGGTGATCTCACCATCGTCGGGTCGGCCGCTCATGGCCGAAGCGAGGTAGATCGCGGTGCCCACGGTCGGATGCCCCGCGAAGGGGACCTCCACCTTGGGCGTGAAGATGCGGACCCGAGCGGCGCCCTCGGGCGTCTCGGGTGGGCCGAGGAACACCGTCTCCGACAAGTTCATCTCCCGAGCGATCTCCTGCATGCGCTCGCTCGCGAGGTGCGCCGTTTCCGGGAATACCGCGAGGGGATTGCCGCCGAAGGTGCGATCGGTGAAGACGTCGAGGGTCTGGAACGAGAGATTCATGGGTCGCGGCGACACCCCCAGAAGGTCGAACCCTGGTCCGCGACGCCCCTCAGTAGACCGGCTTGGCGGGGCGTTTCTCGCCTGCGGAAACGTGCAGCTCGAGCCAGTTCTCTCTTGGCGGCAGCGCGCACACGGAGAACGCCGTGAAGACGCACGGTGCGTTGTAGGCGCGGTTGAAGTCGATCGTCGTCCAGCCTTCCTCGTCCGGCATTGGGGCGCTCAGGTAACGTCCGCCCTGGTACGTGTCGGCGATCGCCGTCGAGTCCCACATCATGATGAAGAAGGACGTGGCATTGTCGCCGGCCGTAGCGATGAGGCTGTGCTCGCTGCCGTTCCGCCGGAAGACCAACTCTCCCCGTGCCTGGTACTCGACCGTGCCGCCCGTGACGTCCGGCACGCGAAGCGGCTCCGCCTCGGGGTACGGATCGAAGCGAGCCCGCACGGTCCACTCGGGGTCGACGGGGAAGTACTCCGGCAACCGGAACGTGTCGCGGGCCGCCATGTCCTCGTCCCACACGCGAAGCCAGAGACGGTCGGTGCCAGGCTCCCCGTGGATACGCATGCCGAGGGAGCCGAGCGCCAGGTTCGTGGTGTTCCCGGACCGGTCGCTCCCCAGCACCATGGGGCCCATGGGCTCCTCCGCATCGCGGAGTCGCACCGGCGAACCCTCGCTGGGCACGATCGACACCTCCTGACCCGTGCGGTGAAGCGTCCCGGCGAGCGGCGGGGAGTCCTCCGCCGGCAGCGTAATCGGGAGCTCGGGGTCCGACCCGAACGGGCTAGCACCTTGAGGGAGCTCGAAGAGCCCGGCCCAGAGAACCGAGCCTCCGGGGGGCGTGACCAAACGACGCTCGCGGTTCTGGCGCCACTCCTCGTGCTCGGCACGGAAAGCGACGCCATCGACCACGGGCAGTTCGGGCCACTCCTCGACGCAGCCGGCGAGGAGTACCCAAAGAGCAGAGACGCACAGGGCAGGTGAGCGCATGCCGGAATCTGCCTCGGACCTCCAACCGGTGCAAACGCCGACCCCGGCTCGCGCGCGCGCCGGCCGAGCCGCATCTTGGAAAGCAGGCGTGCGGCCGGCGCCACATCGACTTCAGCAGGGGTCGTGAATGACAGTCTCACGCAGAGACGCCATCCGGATGGGTGCGGGCATCGGTGCGCTCGCTTGGTTGGATGCCTCACCTTTGTGGGCTCGTCAGGATGCCGAGCTGATCACCAAGCCGATTCCCTCGACGGGGGAGCGGATTCCCGTGATCGGCCTGGGCTCGGCCCGCACGTTCAACATCGATCCCCGGTCTCGTGAGGCCGCCGGACCGCTCGAGGTCGTGCGGCTCTTCCATGAACGGCGCGGCGCCGTGATCGACACGGCCCCCTCCTACGGCAGGGCCGAGGACTTCGTCGGGAGCGCCGTCAGTGCGATCGACGCGGCGGACGATCTCTTCCTCGCCACGAAGGTCAACGTCGAAGGCCGCGGCGTCGGCGCGGCGCTCGAACAGATGGAGGCGTCGTCGCGAGCGCTGGACAAGGAGACCGTGGACCTCATGCAGGTGTGGAACCTCGGCGACAACTTCCGGAGCCTGGACGACCGCTTCCTCCCGGCGCACCTCGAAGCCGTGGCGGAATGGAAGCGGCGCGGCCGCACGCGCTACACCGGCATCACCACCTCGTTCTCTCAGCAGTACGATCTCGTGGAGGCGGCGTTGGAACGCGAGGAGCTCGACTTCGTACAGGTCGACTTCTCGATCGGGGACCGGGTGCCCGAGGAGCGTCTCCTCCCGTTGGCAGCCGAGCGCGGCGTCGCGGTCCTCGTGAACCAGCCCTTTTCGACCGGCGGGCTCTTCTCCCGGGTGGCCGGACGTGCGCTGCCGGGCTGGACTGCGGATTTCGACTGTCACAGCTGGGCGCAGTTCTTCCTCAAGTACATCGTCTCCCATCCCGCGGTGACGTGTGCGATACCCGCCACGAGTGACCCCGAGCACCTGGTCGACAACATGGGTGCCTGTGTAGGGCGGCTACCGAGCGCGGCGACGCGCCGCCGGATGGTGGAGGTGTTCGAGTCGCTCTGAGCCGAGGCTCATGGAGTCGCGGCCCCGCCGACCAGAGGGTCGACGGGGCCGCTCCACGTCCCGGGACTACTGCAGATCGATCAGCTGGGCAGCAGCACGCCGTCGATGACGTGAACGACGCCGTTGGTCGCGGTGACGTCGGTAGCGATGACGTTGACTGTCGCGCCGGAGCCGTCCGTCAGGCTCACGCCTGAGGCGTCGATGTTCACGGTGAACGTCCGCGAGCCATCGAGCGTCGTCACGACCTGCCCGTCGGTGAGCGTACCCGACAGGACCGTGCCATCGAGGACGTGGTACGTCAGCACGTCGACGAGGTCCTGTCCCGTGGGCACGGATGACAGCGCCGCGAAGGCGTCATCAGTCGGAGCGAAGACCGTGTAGCCCGCTCCACTGTTGTCTCCGCGCAGGGTCGACTCGAGCCCGGCCGTGCGAACGAGATCCACGAGCGTGTAGAACTCGTTCAGAATTCCCAGGTCGACGATGTCGACCGCCGGGAGGAGCACGGCGTCGATGAGGTGGATGATGCCGTTGGTGGCCTCGATATCGGCCATGGTGACGCTTGCATCGTTGACGCTGACCATGGAACCGGAGACCCCGATGGTCAGATCGTCGCCCTGAAGCGTCGGGACGATCTGGCCGTCCGTCAGAGCGCTCGATGCGACCGCTCCAACGTCAACGACATGGTAGGTGAGAATGTCGACCAGCAGATCGGCGTTGGCCGGATCGAGCAGGGCGCCGACGAGGTCGGTGCCGAGCGCGTCGAACGCGGAGTTGACCGGAGCGAACACGGTGAACGGACCACTGGCCTGCAGCGCTGTAACGAGACCCGCCGCGACGACGGCGTCCTCGAGCGTGCTCACGTCCGCGGTGGCGACCACGATGTCTACGATGTCGTCCGTGATCACCGGGGAAGCTGGATCGTCGTCGCCGCAGGCGGCGAGCGTCAGAGCCAGTGCGGGAATGAGGGCTGGGGCGAAGCGTTGGGCCGACCTCTTGCGAAGGGACATGGTACTCAACTCCTGTGTCGATGACTTGTTCAACTTGATGGGCCAATGTTAGACGGTTGTCGAACTAATGTCAAGGACTATGTATAATATTAGTTAGACAGCCTGGGACGGCTGCTGTGACCTTGGATTCTCGGGACTGGGGGGCGCTCGGGGTCCCTCGCGCCGAACTACCTGGGTCGCGTCAGGCTTCCGGACCGTTCCGGTGAGGCCGTGCGAACGCGTCGAGGCTATCGAAGACGAGAACCCCGGCCGGGAGCTTCTGCGGGTTCAGGAGGCGGGCCGCGGCGCCCCCGACCATCAGTGTGACGTCGGGGCTCAGCAGCTCACGCAGCGTCGTGAGATGGGCCGCCGTGTCACCGACCCGTTCGGTCTTCACGGCGCTGATCGCCACGCGCTGCGCTCCCACGTTCACGGCGGCCTCGGCGATCTGATCGACCGGCAGGTCGGCGCCTAGGAACACGGTCCGCCACCCCTCGGCGGCCGCGGCCGCCGCCGCCAGCCGAGCGCCGAGCGCGTGCGGCTCACCTGGCAGCGTCGCGATCACGACGGTCGGCCCGGCCAGGTCGACCTTGGAAGGGTCGTTCATCCACGTAAGAATGCGCTCCAACACGCCACTGCCCAGATGCTCCTGGGCCGGCGACACCCGTCCGGCGGCCCACCCGGTACCCACCCTGGTGAGGAGTGGGGCGGCCACCTGGTCCAAGAACGGGCGAGCGCCGAGGGTCAGGAAGGCCCTCCAGAGGGTCCGCTCGAGCGCCTGCGAGTCCATGGAGGTGAGGTGGGCGAACGCTTCGTCGACCCACGACTCCTCGACCTCACCCCTTGTAGCGCCGTTACCGCCAGCCGTGGCCTCGAGGTCTTCGGACAGGAGCGCTTCGGCGGCTTCGGGCGGGAGCTCCGCCACAGAACTGATGGAGCGTCCCATGTCGGTCAGGGCCCGGAGCGTGTTCAGGCGATCGATGTCTGCGTCCGAATAGAGACGCTGGCCGCCGTCCGACCGAGCGGGCTCGACCGCGTCATAGCGCCGCTCCCACGCCCGGATCGTAGCGGGCGTGAGGCCGGTCCTGTGCGCCACGACCCGGATTGGATGCCGAGGGCTTGCTTGGTCGAAGTTCATAACTCAATGATATCGCCAAGTACAATCGTTGTCAAAGTGTATCGTTGGACATATAATTGACAATCTGCAATGCGCCGATCGTAATGCTGGACATTCGATAGACGACAAGGGTTTTCGCAACAGACCGAGAGAGGACCACGACAAGGCTAGAGGTCAGACTCATGGGCTCCCACGTAATCCACAGGGTTCAGTTGATCCCGGCAGACATCGAATCGGTCTTCCGCTTTTTCGAGAGTCCGCGCAACCTCGAAGAAATCACCCCCCCGTGGCTTCGGTTCGAGGTCGTCGACACCACGGACGAGGAGATGCGTCTGGGTACCGAGATCGAATACCGGCTCACCTGGCAGCGGATTCCGCTGCGTTGGCGATCACGCATCGCCGAATACGAGCCGGGGGTCTCCTTCGCCGACGAGATGATCCGCGGCCCCTACGTCCGCTGGTACCATCGGCATCACTTTCGACCGGTCGATGATGGCGTCGAGATGGAAGACATCGTCGAGTACGCGCTCCCCTTCGGTCCGCTGGGTCGTCTGACGCACGCGGCCGTCGTTCGCCGGCAGCTCGACGCGATCTTCGACTTCAGGCGGGAGGCCGTCGCTCGGCGATTCGCAGTCGCCCGGTCCCGGCCTCCGGCCGTCGAGCGACGTCCACCCGCCTGACCGCTCGCTACGTCAGAGTCCTAGCCAGCGGCCCAGGCCATAGCCCGCAGCCGCCACCGACCCGGTGAGCGTAGCGCCCCATATGAGATCGACCACCACCACGCGCACCGGGAAGTCCCGGATCAAGGCCAGCGAGGTGAGATCGAAGGTGGCATAGGCCACCAGGCCGAAGAAGGCGCCCAGCCCCACCGCGCGCATCAAGGTCCCGGATTCGAGGCTCGGGACTACGACGAACACCAAGATGCCAGCGATGTAGAGCGCGTAGAAGATCAGCGCGGCCTGCCACTGCGTGTCCGGGCGGAGCAGGTCGCCGAGCGCGTCCCGATAGAAGGTGCGGGCGACCAAGCCGAGCCACACCAGATCGATGGCGAAGAAGACGGCCGCCGTCAGGCCGTACAACTTGATGAGCGAGGGGAGCGCCACGCGTGAATCCTCCGTTGGTGTCCAAGAAACCGTTAGGGAAACATATACATAAAATGGACACAGCGACATTGTTGTCTTATATTCCTGAACAAGTGCTATACATCGTCGCTCGATTCTCCGAATGCGGGGGTAGTACATGAAGGTCCTGGTCACGGGTGCCACCGGGTACGTCGGGGGGCTGTTGGTCGAGCGTCTGCTCGAAGCGGGTCACGACGTTCGTGTGCTCGCGCGCAATCAGGCGTCAGCTCGGGGTAGGGCATGGGCCCAGCGGGTCGAGATCGTGGAGGGCGACCTCATGAGGCCGGAGTCCCTCGATCCGGCCCTGAGCGGAGTGGAGGCGGCCTACTACCTCGTACACTCGATGTGCTCCGGGGAGGACTTCGAGGCGCGGGACCGCACTGCGGCTCGCAACTTCGTGGCCGCCGCCGGTAACCTCCGGCAACTGGTCTACCTTGGAGGTATTCGGCCTGCCATGGACGTTCGCCGGGCCACCTCGAAGCATCTTCGCAGTCGGGCCGAGATCGGGGACATCCTGCGCGCTGGACTCCCGACCACCGAATTCAGGGCGGGCCCGGTGATCGGCGGCGGCTCGGCGTCCTTCGAAATGGTGCGCTACCTCACGGAGCGGCTCCCGGCCATGATCGCTCCGAAGTGGATTCTGAACGAAGTGCAGCCTATCGCCGTCGACGACGCGCTCTCCTATCTCGTGGCCGCCCTGGGGCGTGAAGACTCCCTGGGGGTGATCGACATCGGAGCGGATCCGCTGACGTTCCGCGACATGATGTTGGAGTACGCCCGGTCCCGCGGGCTGCCGCGAGTCATCGTGCCGGTGCCCGTTCTCGCACCGAAGCTCGCGGCGCTCTGGGTCGGCCTCGTCACGCCGATCTCTAACTGCATTGCCGTACCCCTCGTCGAGGGCGTCGTGCAGCCCGTGGTGGGCGACACGTCACGGGCGCGTCAGCTCTTCCCCGAGATCGAGCCGATGCCGTACGCCGATGCGGTTGCTCGCGCGGTCGCGGTGACGGAGGCGGGCGAGGTCGTGACCCGGTGGAGCGTTTCGGGCGGCGGCTCCCCACCCAAGGTGCAGTTGGAGGACCGTGAGGGTGTCGTGCGCGAGGTCCGCACGCGCGTGGTGGATGCGACGCCCGACGAGGCGTTCCGTGCGTTTTCGAGCCTGGGAGGCGAGAAGGGTTGGCGCGTGTGGGAGTGGGCCTGGGAAGCCCGAGGAGCGGTCGACCAGCTCGTCGGTGGCCCGGGACTGCGTCGTGGCCGAAGGCATCCCGAGGTGCTGTACCCCGGTGAAGCACTCGACTTCTGGAGGGTCGAGGAGTACCGCCCGCCGTCGATCCTGCGGCTCCGGGCCGAGATGAAAGTGCCCGGAACTGCGTGGCTCCAGTTCGAGGCGATCCCTGAAGGGGAGCAGACGCGAATCGTGCAGACCGCCTTCTTCGCCCCCACCGGCTTCCTCGGCTGGCTCTACTGGTACGGCATCTATCCCGTCCACTCCCTGATCTTCAGCGACCTCGTCGACGCGGTTGCGTCGGACGCGGAAGAGATCGGCAGAGGTCGAGGCATGGAAAGCCGCTCTCCGCAGGGGGCGGGGGCCGACACTGTTCGGCCCAACGCACCGGCGCCATAGTTCAGCATGCTGTTGAAGCAGGACACGCTTTCCCGAATCGCCGACGGTTCGGTCACGCTCGCTTACCGACGCTGGAAGCGCCCCACCGTGAAAGCGGGGGGGACGCTGGTGACGCCGGTCGGCCAGCTGCGGATCCTGGCGGTCGATCCGGTGGGTCTCGAGGACATCGGTGAGGTTGACGCCCGCGCGGCCGGATGGGACGACCTGGGTGCCCTTCGCGCCGAGCTTACGCGCCGTAGCGCGGGTGAGGTGTACCGCATCGCCTTCGAGCTCGCGGGTCCCGATCCGAGGATTGCGCTCCGGCAGGAGGTGCCCGAGGGGGACGAGCTCCAGGCGCTCGTCGCCCGCGTGAGGCGGTGGGCGTGGGCGGAGGACGCGTTACGCCTCATCTCGGAAAGGCCTGCCGTTCGAGCTGCCGATCTCGCCGGGCGGATGTCCATGGGGACCTCCCGGTTCAAGGCCAACGTTCGTCGTCTCAAGGGACTGGGACTCACCGAGAGCCTCGAAATCGGCTACCGCCTCTCACCGAGGGGCGAAGCGGTGTTGAAGGGCTTGGAGCGCGACGCGGACTGAGACGCCGGGTCGGCCGACCGCCGTGACGGGCCGGTCTGCATCAACATGCGCGTCGCCCCGCGTGCCTTTACCTTGGCCGCCTTCCGCCGCAGCCGGGCGACCAGGCAATCCACATCCTCTGGAGGGTTGGGCGCGTGACTGACCGCCTCGCGAGTCTCCTCAACTTCCGCCGCGGCGAGCTGCCGTTGGCGGCGCTGTCCGTCCTCTACCACTTCTTCGTCCTGTGCGGCTACTACTTCCTGCGGCCCGTGCGGGACGCGATGGGGATGTCGAGCGGCATGGACCAGCTTCGCTGGCTCTTTCTGGTCACGTCGTTCGTGTCCCTGGGTCTGGTGCTCGGGTTCGGCGGCGTGGTCGCACGTACGAACCGACGGAAGTTCATCCCTATCGCGTACCTCTTCGTGATCGTCTGCCTGCTCGGCTTCTCGGGCTTGCTGATCGCGGACGGGCGGGCGGGGGGAGGACTCATCGGGACGGACGCCGAGACGGCTCTCTCGCAGGGCGTGGGATACACGTTCTACGTGTGGCTGAGTGGCATCAACCTGTTCGTCACGAGCGTCTTCTGGGCCTTCATGGTCGACCTCTTCGACACCGAGCAGGGCAAGCGCATGTTCGGGTTCATCGCCATCGGCGGCACGCTCGGGGCGAGCCTCGGCGGCATGGCGACGAGCTTCATCAGTGGCATGACCGAGTCGGTCTACCTACCGGCCATCCTGATGCTCATCGGCGCGGCGCTCTTCGGGGCGGCGATCGTGGTCATGCTCGCGCTCGACCGTCTGGCCCTGAAGTCGGAGTATTCGCGCCACACGGCCGACGCGCCCTTGGCGCAGGCGTCGAGCGGCGGATCGGAGGAGCGCATCGGCGGGAGCTTCTGGGACGGCGCCACTCAGGTGGTCAAGTCGCCCTACATGCTCGGCATCGGCCTCTGGGTCATCCTGATGGCCATCTCCAACACGATGATCTACTTCACCCAGGCGAACATCGTCACGGAGACCGCGGATACGTTCAGCCAGGCCGTGTCCGGGTTCGCCCAGTTCGACATGTGGGCGAACATCGCCACAGGCCTCACGCAGCTGTTCATCACCACCCGGGTCATCAAGAGCCTCGGGGTCGGTTGGACGCTGTCGATCCTGCCGCTCGTCACCATGGCGGGCTTCGCCGTTCTCGCCGTGTGGCCGATCTTCGGCGTGATGGTGGTCTTCCAGGCGCTGCACCGTGCCACGCGCTACGCGATGTCGCGCCCCGCACGCGAGACGCTCTGGAGCGTCGTTTCGCCAGCCGAGAAGTACAAAGGCAAGCCCGTCGTCGACGTCTTCCTCTACCGTGGCGGTGACGTCGCGGGTGTGGGCGTGGACAGCGCGTTCGCCGCGCTCGGTCTCACGCTCGGCTGGGTCGCCGCCGCGACGGTGCCGCTCGCGGGTGGATGGGTCATGCTCTCGAACGCGCTCGGGCGCACCCAGCAGGACAAGGTCGCGGAGGAGGAGGCCGCCGCACCCCAGCCGGAGCCGGTAGCGGCGGGCTAGGGTCGGCCACGGCGCCCGGCCGCAGCGGCCGGTCTCGGTGCGGCGGAGAGGAGCCTCCGCGCCGGCCTCGGCTCAGCCCGCTGCGTCGCCCGGCTCTTCGCCGCCGCCGAAGAGCTCCGTGCTGAGATACCGTCCGGCCGTGTCGGGGGCGATGCAGACGACGTTGTGGCCGGGCCCCATTTCCTTGGCGACCTGAAGCGCGGCCGAAACGATTCCCCCGCTGCTCATCCCGACGAAGAGGCCCTCCTCTTGGGCGAGGCGTCTCGCGAGCGGGAAGGCGTCCTCCTCCCAAGCCTTGATCACGCGGTCGAGCAGTGAACGATCCAGATTGTCCGGGATGAACCCGGGGCCCATGCCCTGGAACTGGTGCTGGCCGCGCTCCTCCCCGGACAGCACCGCACTGCGTCCGGGTTCGACAGCGATCACCTGCACGTCATTGAGCCGCTCTTTGAGGTAGCGCCCGACGCCCGAGATCGTGCCGCCGGTACCGCTCCCGTAGACGAACGCGTCGATCTTCCCGTCCATCGCCTCCCAGATCTCGGGGGCCGTCGTCTCGTAGTGGGCCTGGGGGTTGGCCGGATTGGAGAACTGGTTGGGCATGTAGGCCCCGGTCTCGTCGCGGATCTTCTCCGCCTCCTCGATCGCGGCGATCATGCGCATCTCGGGGTCGGTGAGCACGAGCTCGGCGCCGTAGGCGCGCAGGGTGCGCTTGCGTTCCTCGCTCATCTGCGCAGGGAGCGTGAGGATGAGCTTGTAGCCTCGAGCTGCCGCCACCTGTGCGAGTCCGATGCCGGTGTTGCCCGAGGTCGGCTCCACGATCGTGCCGCCCGGCTTCAGGAGGCCGCATTCCTCACCGGACCGGATCATGTAGAGCGCCGTACGATCCTTGATGGACCCACCCGGATTCATGGCCTCCATCTTGACCCACACGGCTGCCATGTCCGGCTCCACCACGCGCTCGAGACGGACCATAGGCGTATTGCCGATGAAGGTATCGATCATGTGTAGGACTTCGCGGGAGCAGGGCGTGGAAGCAAGGGCTGACAGACCTTCAAACCCACAACTTGCGATGGCCGCGGGGCTTTGAGAGAATATCTGCGAATTTCAAATTGGATAGTGGCGGGAAGGTCGCCCCACGGGGCGGCACAACCGCAGCCCGCGCGGGGTGTTCCGCGCAGTACATGTGGTCGGGACGTACGGGTCATCCGGACTCCAACGATCGCAACACATAGGGAGCGCGATGATGCGTACCAAGGGAACCGTGAAGTGGTTCAACGACCAGAAGGGCTTCGGATTCATTACGCCCGAGGACGGAAGCAAGGACTGCTTCGTCCATCACAGCGCAATTCAGTCCGATGGCTTCAGGAGTCTCGCCGAGGGGGCGCAGGTCGAGTTCGACCTCGTCCAGGGTGCCAAGGGCCCGGCGGCGGAGAACGTGGTCCAGATCTCGTAACGGTTCCGTAAGCCGACTGCGGGCCGCCTCGAGTGATCGGGGCGGTCCGCTTCTTTTTTCCAGGCCCATGAAGCTGCTCGGCCGACTCTCCCTGGCACACCGAGGCTGGCGATACCGCCTTCGCGTCGACCCCGACGGGGTCCGCTGGATGTGCGGCGTCCTCCGACCTGGCGACGTCGCGGTGGACGTCGGCGCCTACAAGGGCGGGTACATGTATTGGATGCGGCGCATGGTGGGTGGCACGGGGGCCGTTCATGCGTTCGAGCCTCAGCCGGAGTTGGCGGCCTACCTGCGTGATCGTATTCGCGACTCCCGCTGGACCAACGTCGAGGTAGTACAGATGGCCCTGTCCGCGAGAGAGGGAACGGCCACGCTGCTGCTCCCGGCGTCGACACCGTCGCCAGCCGCGTCCCTGGTCGGGGCGTCGCTCCCACGGGGTCCCGCGGGATACGACGTACGCACGACGACGCTGGACGAGGCCCTGGACCGGGCGGGCCGCACGGACCGTGTACGGCTCATCAAGTGCGACGTGGAGGGCCACGAGCTGGACGTGTTGAAGGGAGCGGCTCGGACGCTCGAGCTGCATCGGCCGTTCTTGCTCCTGGAATGCGAGGCGCGGCACCTGCGGGGGCACGGGATGGTCGACGTTTTCGGATATCTCGAACGGCTCGGCTACTCGGGCTCCTTCTTCTGGAAGGGCCGACGCCTGGCCGTCGGCGCCTTCAACGCCGCCGCGCACCAGATTGAAGGTCGACGCCCGTACGCAAACAACTTCGCCTTCGTCCCGGAGGAAGCCGGCCGGTGAGCGGTGGTCCCTTCGAACGCTTCCTGCAAGCACAAGGCTTCGCCGTGCTCGACGGCGGGCTCGCGACGGCGCTGGAGGAGG
>JAHEKM010000160.1 GCA_024638325.1 Gemmatimonadota bacterium
CGTCTGTGGGACGTGCCACGGTGCCGCGGGTGACGGCACCGGCCCGGCCGGCGCGGCCCTCGATCCGCCGCCCGCCGACTTCACGGATCCGGTCTTCTGGGAGACGCGCGACCGAGATCGCATTCGGCTCGTCATTCGTGACGGTGCCGTTGCGGTCGGAGGGTCGGCGCTCATGGCTCCGTGGGGGGCGCTCTACCCCGACCCGGATCACCTCGAGCAGATGGTCGACTACGTCATGTCGATGGCTCCGGGCGAGTAGGAGGGGATCAGGTCGATGACTGGAGTCGCCGCCACCTATCCGATCGGGCAGCGCCCGGCACCCGCACGTCGAAGCCCGCTGATTTCGAACGGCGTGCTCGGGATGCTCATCTTCATCTTCACCGAGGTGATGTTCTTCGCGGGCCTCATTTCGGCACACACCATCGTCAGGTCGCAGGCGGCCGGCCAAATGTGTCCTCCATACGGTCAGCCGAGGTTGCCGGTCGAAGAGACCGCGTTCAACTCGCTCGCCCTGCTGGTGAGCGGCGTCGTGCTGGTGCTCGCATGGTTCGCGTTCAAGCGTGAGGCGGCCTCCGCCCGGATTCCGCTGCTGCTGTCCATCATGCTGGGCCTGGTGTTCGTGGGCTTCCAGGGGGTCGAGTGGACGGCGATGCTGGCTGAGGGGCTGACCATGCAGTCGAGCTCGTACGGCGGGTTCTTCTACCTGATCGTGGGTGCTCATGCGATCCACGCGATCGGTGCGCTGGTCGCACTCACGTGGGCGTTCCACAGGCTGGAAAGCGAGAGGCTCACCGCTTCGCAACTCGCGACCGTCTCGGCGTTCTGGTACTTCGTCGTTCTCGTTTGGCCGGTACTCTACCTGCAGGTGTACCTATGAGCCGCACATGGATGATCCTGGGCGCGCTCGCGCTCGTGGCGTTGTTTCCGGAAGCCGTGGCCGCGTGCCCGGTCTGCTTCGACTCGAGTGACGAGAACCGTCAGGCGTTTCTCGCGACGACCGCGTTTCTGAGCCTGCTTCCGCTCGGCATGGTAACCGGAGCCGGGCTCTGGATTCGCAAGCGCGTACGTGACCTGGAGTCGGAGGGCGCGGATACTCCCGGACCGACCGAATCGGGGTCGGACGCCTAGCGCACTTGCGGAGACCCGCTCTTGGCGGCACGAATGGGGTCTGCATTCGCCCACGCCTCTAGACGAGCGACCCCTTGAACGCCGACTCCGGTCCGGAATCTCAACGCGGGGACGGCGCGGGGACTGACGCTGCGCACGGACCCATACGACGCGCGTACGCGCCGACCAGCGGTCGCCGGGACGTGGACCAATTCGAGCGCGTGGCGCGCTTCAGAGTCGCGCTCTGGTCCATCGTCGGGGCCTTCCTCGGCTTCCTTCTCGGGGTCTTCCTCGGCGTGCAGGGCATGGCCGGTGCCGGCGTGATCTTTCTCACCACATTCATCGGATGGGCCTCGTCGTACTTCGGCCCACTCCTGCTCATGCGCTGGACCAGCCGGGCAGGCGGAGCGCTCTACAACCCGTCGGGAAAGAGCACCCCGCGGCAACGGGAGTACTCGCTTGCCGAGTCATACGTGGCGCGTGGGCAATACCAGGAGGCGATCGACGCCTTCGAGGTCGCGATCCTGGAGGATCCCTCCGATTCGATGCCCTACCTGCGGGTCGCCCGAATTCAGCGGGACAAGATGGGTGACGATGGCGGTGCGGCGCACTGGTTCAAGAAGGCCCTCACCGACTCCGATACCAATGCGGGCATCCGCACGTTGGTTCGCAAAGAGCTGCTCGAGCTCTACGAAGTCCGGATGGGGCAGCCCGGGCGTGCGGCGCCGATGCTCGCGCGCGTCTCCGAAGAGGAAGCGGGCACCAAGGACGGCGACTGGGCGGCGGAAGAGCTCAAGAGGATCAAGAGGATCATCGCGGGCGGGTCCGACGCCCCGTGACGAACTCTCTGCAGGCGACCGTCGGTCCGAGGGACTTTGCACGGTTCTATCTGCCATTGGTGGCGACCAGCTACCTCCTCACCGCCACGAATCCGCTGCTGGCTGCGGCGCTCGCGCGCACCTCCGACCCTGCGACCGCGCTCGCGGGGTATGGCGTCGCCTTCGCACTCATCGGCGTCATCTACGCGCCGCTCCTCGTGGTCCAGCAGGTGGCCGCCGCCCGGCTCCTGAGTGTCGGCGACCTCGCCCCCGTGCGGCGCTTCACCATAGCGATCGGGCTGCTCTTTTCGGGGATCGCGGCGCTGGTAGCGTTCACACCTGTGGGTGTGTTCATCTTCGAGGAGATCGTCGGCGTACACGACGCGATCCTGGACGAAGCCCTCTCTGCAATGACGGCGCTGTGGCCCGTGCCGGCGTTGACCGGCGTGCGTGCACTGCATCAGGGGCGGCTCGTCGCTGGGCACCGGACGAGTCCGATCGCGTTCGCGACGGGAGCCCGAGCCAGTGTGCTCGCGGTCGTTGCATTCAGCCTGACAACGACTCCGGTAGGGGCGTGGCTCGGGGGAATCGCCTTCACGGCCGGCCTGGCGGCTGAGGCTCTCTTCGTGACGTTCGCGGAGGCTCCCACTCCGACAGTGCCCGAGCACACGGAAAGGGAATCCGAGGGTGAGGATCGCCTCCTCTCGTTCTCGGGTCCGCTCATGGTGAACGTCGTCTTGTGGTGGACCACCCCGCTCATCATCAATTCGGTGCTCGCCCGGACCCCGGAGCCGGATTGCTCGATCGCGGCCTTCACCGTGGTCGAGGCGGTCGCGTGGTTCCTCACCGCTCCCGTCGGGCAGCTCCAGCACGCATCGCTCGCCCTCGTGGACAGCCGTAAGGCACACGAGCGGGTGCGTGTCTACGCTGGTGGCCTGGCTGTCTCGGTCACGCTCTTCCTGGGGATCCTCGCGATCCCGTCCATCCGGGAGGCGATCCTGTGGACGGGCTTCCGCCTCGACCCGTCACTGCTGGAGCCCGCGGGGCTCGCTTTCCCGGTCGCGGCGTTGTATCCGGCCCTCTACGGGCACCGGCAGTACTACCAGGGCCTCTTCGTGCGGGTGGGCTGCACGGGACTGGTGGGGCGCGGTGCGGTGCTGCGCATCGTGGTCATACTGGCGGCGGCTCCGCTCCTGCTCGGCCCGATGGGCGCCAACGGGGCGCGGTTGGGTGTGACCCTCGCGATCGTCGGCCTCTTGGCGGAGGCGGTCTTCCTCGAGGTGATGGCGAGGGTGCGAGTGCTGTCGTGTCTCGACGACATCGCCCAGGTCGAGGTGGCTCGCTAGCGGGCCATTCCCTGCAGACAGCGGCCCCGCATTGCGGGCGACCCTACGACTGGGTCGATACGTCGGCGATCACCCAGTCGTCGACCCGCACGTCGAGCCGGTGGTTCACCCGGACACCGGCGGTCCCGTACGGTCGCACGCGCGCTGCCGGGATCGAGAAGACGACGACGTCGTTGACCAGGAATCTCGTCTCCCCCTCGAGCACGTCGACGGCGAGCCTGTTCAGGGGCTCGTCTCCCTCCGCTACCACCGTCCGGACCGCGTCGTGAGGCGTCCAGTCCACCAACGTTTCGGTGGTCTCTCCGATGCGGCGCTTCACGAGGAAGTCACCGGTGGGTCGGACGAGGAGATAGGTGTACTCGAGGTCGGGTCCGTCCAGGTCGATGCCCCCAACGAAGATCCCGTACGCCTCGCGATAGCCGACCGGAGCTCCGTACTGCACGAAGGAGGCGCCGATGTGGAAATCGCCCCGATCGATGACATCGTCGGAGCGGTACGCGATCCCGGCGGGACCCGTCTGGACCCGAATTCCGTCGTCGTCCTCGACGAGCTGGAACTGGTCGAGGTCACTCGACTCGCTGTCGAGCCGGACCGCGTAGCTCGGTCGTGCAGCCTCGCCCGTCTCTCCGGACTGCTCCGGCTCCGCGGTCTCGGCACAGCCCGAAATCGCGAGCGCTCCAAGCAGGGCAACAGCGCTCCGACGTCCGCTGGCATACCACGGCGATTCCGATCTCGTCGACCTCATCCCGCCCTCCGCCTCTTGTTCTTCAGGAAGTCCATCATGATGTACTGACCGAGCGTGAGCGTGCTCGTGAAGTAGGCCTTCCCGCGCGCGATCTCCGAGACCTTCTGAACGAACTGCACCAGGTACGGATCTTGAGCGAGCATGAAGGTGTTGATCAGGATTCCGTTCTTCCGGCACGCCGCGACCTCCTGGAAGGTCCGCTTCAGGATCATCGGGTCGAGTCCACCCGAGTTCGTGTAGACTCTGCCGTCGGGAAGCGTCATCGCGCTCGGCTTCCCGTCGGTGATCATGATGATCTGACGCATATCCTTCTTCTGCGCGGTCAGGATGCGTCGCGCGATCTCGAGGCCTTCGGCGGTATTCGTGTGGAAGGGCCCCACCTGCGCCTTGCCGAGCTGCGAGAGCGGGATTTCCTGGGCACGGTCTCCGAATGTCACGACCTGGAGCGAGTCGCCCGGAAACTGCGTCCGGATCATGTGCGACATCGCGAGGGCGACCCGCTTGGCGGGTGCGAAGCGATCCTCGCCGTACAGCACCATCGAGTGACTGATATCGAGCAGCAGCACGGTGGCGCATGAGGAACGATACTCGGCCTGGTGAACCATCAGGTCGCCGTAGTCGAGGTCGAGGGGTACGCTGAGCCCCTCGCGTTCGATCGCGTTCTTGAGCGTGGCCGGGATGTCCAGATTCAGCGTGTCGCCGAACTCGTACGGCTTCGATGCGGCCTCGGCCTCCACCCCGGTGGACAGGTGTGGCGTGTCGTGCGACCCGGCGGTCGCCTTGCCCAACGCAGAGAGCAGGCCTTTGAGGGCCCGGTGACCCAGGAAGTCCATCCCCTTCTGCGTCAGATTGAATTGGACCTGCTGGGCCGCCTCCTTCGCCTCGTCGATCTGACCCTGACCGGTCACGTCGTACGTGGCGCCGGGCATCTGCGGATTTCCGGTCTCGAGGTTGATGTACCCCTCCTCGGCCATCTTCTGCACGAGCTCGTCGAGCAATTCGGCGATCTGCTGCTGGATCTCCTCGTCGCCCTCGCCCTCACCGCGCAGCTCGTCGATCATCTCCGGCGTGAGCTGCCCACTCTCGACGAGCGCCTTCAGGAGCGCGTTCTTGAGCGAGTCGGTCGAGTTCGGCTCATCGTCACCCGACCAACCCCAATAGGGGTGATAGTGGGGGCCGCCTGCGAATCCACCGTCCATGAGGAAGTCGGACAGGTGTTCGAGGAGTGATTCCAGATTCAGGGCGTCGAGCCAGCGGCCCTTGTATTTGGAGTAGGTCGTGAAGCGCATGACACCATGCTACGGGGCAGGATACCTTCCCGCCATGAACGGTTCTCGGATCTCACCTGCTATTGACGACGGCCTGCGGGCGGCGCTGCTCGACCACTACGACCGCACGGCCCGGGCGCTGCCGTGGCGACGCGACACCGACCCGTACCGTGTGCTGGTTTCGGAGATCATGCTCCAGCAGACCCGTGTGGAGACGGTGAAGGAGTACTACGAGCGTTGGCTCGTCCGGTTCCCGACGCTCGCCGACCTGGCGGCGGCCGATGAGGAGGAGGTGCTCAAGGCGTGGGAGGGCCTCGGGTACTACCGACGCGCCCGAAATCTGCACCGCGCGGCGATGGTCGTCAGGGAGGAACACGACGGCCGTCTTCCTTCCGACAGCGTTGGCCTGCGCGGACTCCCGGGCGTGGGCGAGTACACGGCCGGCGCCGTGTCCAGCATCGCCTTCGGTGAGCGCGCTCCGGCGGTCGACGGGAACGTCCGCCGCGTCTTGGCGCGCCTCTTC
>JAHEKM010000034.1 GCA_024638325.1 Gemmatimonadota bacterium
AGCGCTGCGTGGATCCGGTGGGCGTCAGCGCGAAGTCCGCCGCGACGACGTCGCCGATGCCGACGTCGACCTCGAGGTCGACCGCGGTCGCGGTCACGTGCCCCGCGCTGGTGACGGTCACGGTGTACGTCCCGCCGGTTACGCTGCCGAAGGAGTAGGCGCCACTGCCGTTCGTGGTCGTGTTGTAGGGGCCGCCGGGGCCCACCATCGACACGCCTGCGCCGCTGATCACCAGCGACGTCGCCGCGTCACGGACGACACCGACCACCGAGCCGGGGGTGGGCGCGGAGACCGTGACGTCCACGTTCTGCTGTGCGGACGCGCCGCCGTTCGTGGCAGTGACCGTGAGCGTCGTGCTGCCCTGTGCGACACCGGTGACGACACCCTCGTCGATCACCGTGGCAGTGGCTTCATCGTTCGAGGTCCACGCGAGGGTCGGATTCGTGATCGTCGCTCCGCCGGCATCCGTGACCGTGGTGGTGAGCACCACCGCCGCTCCCGGGCCCGGTACGGTGACCGGACTCGGCGAGACGACGACCGACGAAGGCGTCTGAGCCACGACAACCACGATGGCTCCGCTCGCGCCGGTGGTCGTCCCGGTGATGGTCGCGTTCCCCGGACCGACCGCGGTGACCACCCCATCGGCCGTCACTGACGCGACACCTGTCGCGGACGAGGAAAACGTGACCGCGAGCGTGTCGATCGGTTGGCCCAGCTGGTCCAGCACGGTGGCCGTGAGTTGCCCGGTCTGGCCCAGCGCCGTGAACGTCAGCGAGCCGGGCGAGATGGCCACCGTGGACGGCGAGGCCTCGCTGTTGCACTGCGGCGGACCGCCGATGCACACCGTGGTCGGGGGTGGATCGCACGAGAGGAGTGCGATCGTCATCAGAAGGAACGCCGGGATGCCGCGGCGGGAAGTAGCCATTGTGCTCGACCGGTTCGTGAGTCGCTCTGTACTGACGCCTTGGGCGGCCGGACTCCACGACGAGTCGTCTCGCCCGACACCACACTATATACGGCGGCCTCCAGTTCACTACAACACAATATTTTGTGTGTAGGCAGGCCTGGAAACATCTGTCGCCGACAGGGGTGCGCACCCTGCGGAGTGCGCTCTCCAATGACGACGTGTTCGGGTGCACGATCCTCGCCGTAGATTTCGGACATGGTTGCTCGCAGAGACCCTCCCGTACGTATCCCTCGCCGCTCGCGACTGGCGTTCGCACGTCGCCTTGCCGTGGCCTCCGTCCTGGCCGGCGCAGCGTCTGCTTGCGGCACTTCGTCTACCGAACCGGATGGAGACGGTCGTGTGGAGCCGGTCTCACGACCGGCGATCGTGCGCGGGGTCTACGTCAACGCTCAGGCCGCCGGGTCGCCCGTCCGCCTGGATAGCCTCCTCGACCTCGCCGACGCCACGGCGGTCAACACCTTCGTGGTCGACGTGAAGGAGCGAGGGGAGGTCAGTTATACGAGCGGGGTACCGCTCGTGGACGCGGTCGGGGCGGGGCGGGGCTATATCGCCGACCTCGTTGGACTGCTGACCTCGCTCGAAGAGCACGGCATCTACCCGATCGCCCGCATCGTCGCCTTCCGCGACCCGGTGCTCGCGGAGGGGAGACCGCAGTGGGCGATCCAGACGACGACCGGGGGCGCGTGGCTCGACCCGGAGAACAACCGGCCGTGGGTAGATCCCTACCATGCCGACGTCTGGGCGTACAACATCGACCTCGCGAGGGAGGCGCTCGCTGCCGGCTTCGCGGAGATCCAATGGGACTACGTGCGCTTTCCGGACGTGTCCGATTCGGCACAGGCCACGATGGTGTACTCGGCGCAGGCGGGGCGGACAGCGGTCGAGGGCATCCAGGGGTTCCTCGCCGCTTCCCGGGCGGCGCTCGCCGCCTTCGACGCCCCGATTACGGCGGACGTCTTCGGTCGCGTGATCCTCGGCGGCAGCGACTCGAACATCGGCCAGTTCTGGGACGAGCTCGTGATGGAGACCGACGTCATCCTACCCATGGTCTACCCCGCGCTGTGGTCTCCGGGGAGCCTCGGGATCCCGGACCCGAATGCGGACCCCTACGGCATCGTACGAAGCGCCATGGACAGCGCGGTCGTGCGCCTCGCGAACCTACCTGCCGCACGGGCGACGATCCGCCCGTGGCTTCAGGCGTTCACGCAGGGGAGTCCGCCATACGGATCCACCGAGATGCTCGAGCAGCGGCAGGCCGTCGAAGACGCCGGCCTCCAGGAATGGCTCTTCTGGAACCCGGACAGCTCCTACCCGATCGCGGGGCTGCAGTAGGCCGCGAGACCTAGTCGCGCGTCAGCCTGATCTCGCCCGCCGACACGCCCTCGACCATCCCGTCGTCCAGCCACTCGAGGGAGGCCGCGAACATCTTGTCGCGACTCGTCTCCCACATCGCGTTGTGCGAGGCGCACTCGATGTGCACCAGGACCTTCCGCTCGGAGCCCAGGTCCTCGTAGAGCTCGACGACGCGCTCGGGCGACACCTGGCCGTCCGTCTCGGGTGCGAGGAGCAGCATGGGCGTCGTCTGCCGGCCGACCTCCTCCGCGGACCAGCCCCACGTGGTGACGCGAGGCGCGCGGCGGACACCGGTGCCCCACGTAGCTCCGACCGGGTCGGACGCGAGCATGGCTCTCCAGACCGCCTCTCGGACACGGGGCTCGTACTGGCGATCGCAGCCGAGCTGCCGGTCCCAGAGTGAGTCGAAGTCCGCTCGCGACTGCTTGGTCATGGCGGCTCCGGGCGCCGGAACCCGGGAGGGGGGAGTCGCGGAGCGATTCCTTCCGTAGGCCGGGGACAACAAGACGACGCTCTCGACCTTGTCCGGGTGCCGCGCGGCATATCCGCCTGCCCGTGGGCCGCCCAGAGACCAAGCCACGAGGTGCACCCGCTGGACGTTCCGCAGTCGGCGTACGTAGTCGACCACCGCGTCGAGGTCGTTCCAGTCCGACTCGATGGTCGTCGAGGCGAACGCGTAGCTGGGCTCGCAGGTCGTCGGCAGTAGCACTGGCACGAGGTCCTGTTGTTGTCCTGCGGCCAGATTGCAGGGGTCGTTCATGGGGTGGGGTCGGGTCGACCGCCCGTAACCGGTCATATCCATCGAGAAGGCGTCGTAGCCGGCTCGCGCGAGGTAGGCCATCCAGCTGGCGCCCGGTGCGTCGAAGGCCACCTCGGCGGGTGTGCCCGCGCCGTGCACGAACACGACGACCCGACCCTCGAGGCTCACCGACCGAAGGGTCGTCAGCGGTGACACGCGCTCGCGCACATAGATCTGCGCGACCTCTCCTTCCATGGAAGGCGCGGACGAGACGACGGGAACGTAGTGGTCCACCTGCATGGGACCGCCCCGTCTACCGGACTGGGCGCTGGCGTCCATCGGTAGGGCGTAGCACAGGGCCGCAATCGCTATGGCAAGGCCGGCGCGTGACGCCCCTAGGCGCGTGGCGTGCGTGGTCACAGGATACGGAAGATGTCGTACGCCACTTTGCCCTCCACCTGCTTGTTCTTGCCGACGAAGACGGCGTGGTTGAGCCAGTCGTAACGCTCGGAGGCGGTCGAGAAGATCGGCCGGACCCGCCAATAGACCCCGTCCGGCCCAGGCGCGACGATGCCCGTGTACGTCATGAAGATGAGCGCGCCGTCGTCGGTCTCGAGCGTGATGCGCACGTCGAGGCTGCTGTGGCCCGAGACGCGCGTGATCCAGTCCGCGCCGCCCGGGTGCACGGTGCCGCGGATGTTCGGGCCCGCGAAGGTCCCGCCCGTGACGGGCGCGATTCTCACGTGCCCCGCGTCGATCTGGGAATCGACATCGAGGAGGACCTCGAAGGCGAACTCCGACTGGAGCGGGCTCGCCGGCTGCTGGCCCGAGAGCGCGCCCGGCGTGGTCGCGACGGCAAACGCGGCTACCATGGCACACGCCAGGAGCCAGCGGCCTTCGATCTTCTGGGTCATCCTCATCTTCGTCACTCCTCTCAGTTCGGTTGTCTCGATCTGTCTGACCGCTACGCGAGCCTCAGGGGCAGATCACGCAGGCGCTGACCCGTGAGCGCGTACACCGCGTTGGCGATGGCCGGAGCCACGGGCGGTACTCCGGGCTCCCCGAGGCCCCCGATGGAAGCGCCCGAGTCCACGAACGCTACCGACACCAGCGGTGCGTTGTTCAGCCGCACCATGTCGTACTCCGGGAAGTTGCGCTGTACGGGAGCGCCGCCCTGCACGGTGATCTCGTGGAAGAGCGCCGAGGACGTCCCGAAGATGATGCCGCCCTGGACCTGTGCGAGCGCCTGCTGCGGATTCACCGCGATGCCGCAGTCGACCGCGCAGTACACGTGGTGCACGCGAATCGCGCCGTTCTCGACGCTCACCTCGGCGACCTGGGCCACGATGGAGCCGAACGACTCCACCAGCGCGACGCCGCGCGCGCGTCCCTCGGGTAGTGCCGTACCCCACCCGGACAGCTCCGCGACACGCTCCAGCACGGCGGCGTGTCGCGGCTCCTCGTCGAGCATGGAGCGACGGAAGTCCACCGGGTCGCGTCCCGCGGCGTGTGCCATCTCGTCCACGAACGACTCCACGAAGAAGCCGTGCTGCGAGCTCGCGACCGACCGCCAGGCGCCCGTCCGCAGGTGCTCGGGCATACCGGCAGAACGCACGTCGAGGTCGTCGACCCCGTAGACCGGCCGGGCGGCCATGCTATCGCTGAAGCCCCCGGTATACACGTGCGACCAGAACACGGCTCGTCCCTCGGCATCGAGCGCCCCCGCCTGGCGCGACATCACGAAGGGGCGGAAGTAGCCGTGACACATGTCCTCCTCGCGACTCCACACGAGCTTCACCGCCCGAGGCGAGGTCGCTTTGGCGATCTCCACTGCCTGCTCGATGTAGTCGTACGTGCCGGGGAGGCGTCGCCCGAAGCCGCCACCGAGCTGCTGGTTGTGCAGGGTGACGTCCTCTTCGTCGAGGTCGGCGGCGCGGGCGGCGACTCTGCGCGAGCTGAGCGGATCCTGCGTGCCGGCCCACACCTCGAGTCGGCCGTTCGCGATGCGAGCAGTCGCGACCATGGGCTCCATGGTCGCGTGCGACAGATAGGGTACGCAGTACTCGGCGGTCACGATGCGGGCACTCTCGGGAGCCTCCCCCACGCCCTCGTCGTCGATGGCGGTGGCATGCATCCCGCGGATGGCTCCGGTGTCGACGCCGCCGACCCCACCGTCGGTGAATTGCGGGTTCAGGGCAGCGAGTGCCTGCGAGGCGTTCCAATACCCGTCGGCGACCACCGCGACCGCGTCCTCGAGCTGCACGACGTCGAGCACGCCCGGCATGCCCATCGCCGGGGCGGGGTCCAGCGAAGCCAGCCGGCCTCCGGGAATGGGTGCGGCCGTGATGGTGGCGTACACCATGTCCGGCACTACGACGTCGATGCCGTACTGAGCTTCGCCCACCACCTTGCCGGGAATGTCGGCTCGGTTCTGCGATGTCCCGACCAGGCGATACGCGCTCCTCGGCTTGAGCGGCGGGCCGTTGGGCACCTTCATGGTCGAGGCCAGGCTCGCCAGCTCACCGAATGTCGCGCTCTGGCCCGACGCCTCGTGCGTGACGCGGGAGGCGCGTGCCGTCAGCTCCTCGACCGGCACGGCGAAGTGCTCGGCGCCCGCGTCCAACAGCATGAGCTTGGCGGCCGCACCTGCAACCCTCATGCCGAACTGGCCCGTGCCACGGGTGCTCATGGAGCCGCCCGTCGTCTGGATCGAGGCCATGTCCATCGCCTTGTACGACACATAGTCGAGCGGCCGCTCGAGCCAGCGGGGAATCTTCACGCCGAACTCGTCGAGGCCCGCGCGGACCAGGTAGCCGTTGGCGTAGATGTCCTCGGGCGGCGCCTGCTCGATGTCGACCAGCTGCCAGTCGGCCTCCATCTCCTCGGCGCACAACATGGCGACGCCCGTCAGGGCGCCCTGCCCCATCTCGCAGTGCGGAATCAGCACGTTGATGCGGTTGTCGGGCGTGATCCGGATCCATGTGCCCAACTGACCGTTGCCTTCCGACCCGTCCGGCATGACGCGCAGCCGATTCGGTGAGAAGAGGACGCCGCCGACACCGAGTACCAGCCCACCGCCCGCCAGGGTGCCGGCGCCGATGAACGCGCGCCTGCTCCACTTCCGTAGACGGCTGGGCTCCTGAGACTCGTCGGTCGGGGTCTCTGCGGCCTGTTCGTCGACCGGGGGGCGCTCGTGCTCAGACACTGGACGCCTCCGTGGTCGCGGTGATCGACTGCACCGCCTCCCGGATCCGCTGGTAGGTGCCGCACCGGCAGATGTTGGTCACGGCCGCCTGCAGATCCTCGTCCGTAGCGCGCGGGTTCTGCTCCAACGCGGCGGCGACGGCCATGATCATTCCGGACTGGCAGTAGCCGCACTGGGGAACCTGATGCTCGATCCACGCGCGCTGCACGGGATGAAGCTCCCCGTTCTGGGCCAGGCCCTCGATCGTGGTCACCTCCCGACCTGCCACGCTCTCGACGGGCGTCGAGCACGAGCGCACCGGGGTGCCGTCGACGTGAACGGTGCACGCCCCGCAGGCGCCGATGCCGCAGCCGAACTTGGTGCCGGTCAGGCCCGTTTGCTCGCGAATCGCCCACAGCAGCGGCATGGCCGGATCGACCTCCAGGCTGGTCAGGGTGCCATTGAGTGTGAACTCGATCGCCATGGTCCTCCTTGGCCGCGTCCGCGTGTTCATTCGCAGCCTTGAAGTAGGGGCGGCATGGCGAGCGGCGCAATGCGCGCCGCGCCGGGGATCGCTATCCTGGGCGGGCCACTCCCACACCGACCAGAGGGTGCCGAACCATGAAGGGTTTCTGTCTCGTCTTCCTCTTGCTCGCCTGGGCACCCACGTCCACAGACGCCCAGGTGCTCCGTATGCCCCTGCCCGAGCTCGCCGACAACCAGGAGATGCTGGTCCTGGAGGTCGATCTCGCCCCGGGCCAGAAAGGCTCGCCGCACAGACACGACGCGCACGTCTTCGTCTACGTCCTGGAGGGACGCGTGAATATGGCCGTGGCGGGCGGCGAGGTGCAGACGCTGGGGCCCGGTGAGATGTTCTACGAAGAGCCGGGCGACGTGCACTCGGTCTCCGACAACGCGAGCGAGACCGAGCC
Organism: Gemmatimonadota bacterium; assembly: GCA_024638325.1. Lineage (GTDB taxonomy): Bacteria > Gemmatimonadota > Gemmatimonadetes > Longimicrobiales > Gaopeijiaceae > UBA2982. The sequence goes on from JAHEKM010000034.1 coordinate 7,176, forward strand.
GGCCCGCATTCTGGTGCACATGATCCGGACCGCGGGGACGCCGGTTACGACCCCTGTGCCGAATCAGGAGTGAGGCGAGAGGCCATGCCCGTGACACCCGCCGCCGTGCAAGAGGCCGACCGCAGGGCCCACCTCCATCCGTTCACGTCCGCCGCGGACCACGCGGAAGCGCTCCCTCGCGTGATGGTGGGCGGCGAGGGCATTCGCGTACGGGACTCGGCCGGACACGAGTACGTGGACGCCATGGCCGGGCTCTGGTGTGTCAACGCGGGCTACGGCCGCTCGGAGATCGCGGACGCGGTGGCTGCGCAGGCACGACGGCTGCCTTATTACCACACGTTCTCGGGCATGGCCAACGAGCCATCGGCTCGTCTCGCCGAGCGCCTGGTGGAGCTCGCGCCGGGCGACATGAGCAAGGTCTTCTTCGGCAGCTCGGGCTCGGAAACGAACGACACGCAGGTCAAGGTCGTCCGCTACTACCACAACGTTTTGGGTCAGCCGCGGAAGAAGAAGATCATCGCGCGGAAGGGTGCCTACCACGGAGCGACGCTCGCCGGCGCGAGCATGAGCGGGATGGCCCACATGCACCGCGGCTTCGACCTGCCGCTCGCCGGCTTCCTGCACGTGGGCTCGCCCCACCACTACTGGCAGGCCCCCGAGGGCATGAGCGAGCGCGACTTCTCGGCTTCGCTGGCCGACGAGCTCGAACAGACGATCCTACGAGAGGGGCCCGACACGGTCGCCGCGTTCATCGCCGAGCCGATCCAGGGCGCGGCCGGCGTGGTCGTGCCTCCAGAGGGCTACTTCGAGGCCATCGTGCCGGTACTGAGGAAGTACGACGTCCTGTTCATCGCCGACGAAGTCATCTGCGGATTCGGGCGCCTCGGTCGGTGGTGGGGCTCCGACTACTACGGCCTGGAGCCCGACCTCGTGAGCACGGCCAAGGGACTCACCAGTGGCTATGTGCCCATGTCCGCCTGCCTGATCTCGAGCAAGGTGTGGGAGGTGCTCAGGCAGGGGTCGGCCGAGTACGGCCCTTTCGCGCACGGATATACGTATTCGGGTCACCCGCTCGCCGCGGCTGCCGCGCTCGCCAACATCGACTTCATCAGCGCGGAGGGCCTGGTGGAGAACGCGGCCGACGTCGGCTCCCATCTGCAGGCGTCACTCAGGGATGAGTTCGCCGATCACCCTCTGGTGGGTGAGGTGCGGGGGGTCGGGCTCATCGCCGGCGTCGAGCTGGTGGAGGACAAGGCCGCCAAGAAGCCCTTCGAGCTGTCGCGCGGGGTCGCGCGCAGGCTGCACGAGATCCTCATGGACGCAGGCCTGATTTGCCGGCCCGTTTTCAACACGCTGACCTTCTCTCCACCGCTCGTGATCACGAGAGACGACGTCGATGCCGTCGTCTCGACGTTCGCGACGGGCCTCGACCGACTGACCGACGAGCTGAGCGCCGAGCGCGCCTGACCGTAAGGAGCCGAGCAGAGCATGACCAAGAACCGCAGCCGTGCACTCGCGTGCCTCGCACTCACCGCCCTCGTCGCGGCCTGTGGCTCGCCCGAGCCCGCCGACCTCGTGCTGCTGAACGGCAAGATCGTCACCGTCGACGAGGCTTTCTCGATCGTCGAGGCCGTGGCGGTCCGGGACGGCCGCATCGTGGCGGTCGGCGGCAACGAGATCGTCTCCGCCTACGAAGCCGGGCGCGTCATCGACCTGCAGGGTCGGACTGTCGTCCCAGGCTTCAACGACACACACACCCACATCAGCGGGACCCCGCAGAGGGAGCTCGACCTGACGGAGACGATGTCGATCGGCCAGATGCAGGAGCAGGTCCGGGCCAAGGTGGCCGAACTCGGGGAAGGGGAGTGGATCACCGGGTACGGCTGGGCGGAAGACCAGTTCGCGGAGCAGCGCATGCCGACGCGCGCCGACCTAGACGAGGCGGCGCCTGCCAACCCGGTTACCCTGACGCGCGCCGGCGGACACAGCGCCGTGGTCAACAGCCTCGCATTCGAGCTGGCGGGCATCGACCGGAACAGCCCGGACCCCGCACGGGGCATCATCGAGCGGGATGCCAGCGGCGAGCTGAACGGCATCATCCGGGAGCGCCAGGACACCGTGGGCAGGCTCGTGCCGCCCGCGACCCGCGAGGAGACGCGGCCGAGTTTCGTACAGAACCTCACGGACCTCCTCTCGCTCGGCATCACCAGCATCACGCAGGCGGGCGTATCGCCGCGCGGCTATGAGGAGTGGCAGACGGTCTACGACGAGCACGGCGACGTGCTGCCGCGCGCGAGCGTCCAGATCAACTGGGCGGGAAGGGAACGCATGGAGGCGTTCGGCATGAGGAGCGGCGACGGTCACGAGCAGCTCCGGGTCGGCGCCGTGAAGGTCTTCGTCGACGGCGGGTTCACGGGGCCGAGCGCGTACACGATCGACGAGTACAAGAGCGAGCCGGGCTTCCGAGGGGCACTCGATATCGATCCGGACGACCTGCGGACCATCGTCCACGACGCCCACGAGATGGGGTGGCAGATGGGCTTCCACGCCATCGGCGACGCGGCGATCCAGCTGATCGTGGGCCAGTTCGCCGACGAGCTGACTGCCAACCCGCGCGAGGACCATCGGCACTACCTCAACCACTTCACGGTGCGACCGCCGCCCGAGGTCATGGACCTCATGGCCGAGCACGACATTCTCATTACGCAGCAGCCGAACTTCACGTACACGCTGGAGCAGCGGTACGTCGAGAACCTCCACGAGGAGCACGCAGCGCACAACAATCCGCTACGGAGCCCGATGGACCACGGCGTCTTCGTCGCGATCAGCAGTGACATCCTCCCCATCGGGCCGATGGTGGGGCTCTACGCCGCGGTCACCCGCAAGGGTCAGTCCGGTGCGGTCTACGGGCCCGATGAGGCGCTGAGCATCGAGAAGGCGCTCAACGGCTACACCCGAAATGGCGCATACGTCACGTTCGAGGAAGACCTGAAGGGGACCATCGAGCCGGGCAAGCTGGCCGACATGGTCGTGCTCTCCGAAGACATCCTGACCATCGATCCCGAGCGGTTACTGGACGTCGAGGTCGAGACCACGATCCTGGGAGGACGGGTCGTCTACGAGCGGTAGTCCGATGTCGGACCAGCCTGCGGGCGTTACCGGCCAGCGGCCCGAGCTGAAGCGCGCCATCGGCGGCGTCGGCTTCTTCGCGCTCGCCTTCGGATCCATGATCGGGGTCGGTTGGATCACGGCCCTGGGAGGGTGGTTCGAGCAGGCGGGACCGCTCGGGGCGATGGCGGCGTTCGCGGCGGGTGGGACGCTGATGCTCGTGATCGGCCTCTGCTACGCGGAGGTCACACCGATGCTTCCGGTGTCCGGCGGGGAGGTCGCGTACGCGTACAAGGCGCACGGCACGCGAAGCGCGTTCGTGATCGGGTGGTTCCTCGCCTTCGGCTACCTGTCGGTGTCCGCGTTCGAGGCGATCTCCGTGGGGCTCGTCACGTCCTACCTCTTTCCGGGCATCGACGTGTGGCCACTCTACGAAATCGCCGGCTCGACGGTCTACGCGTCGCACCTCGTCTTGGCGCTGGTGTCCACCGGCTTCATCACGGCCATCAACTACTACGGCGTCGATATCGCGTCCAAGGTGCAGGTCGCGCTGACGGCGCTCTTCCTCCTGTGCGCGGTAGTCTTCGTGACCGCCGGCGTCACTAACGGTGACGTGGCCAACCTGGAGCCCTTGTTCGGGGACGCGACGCTTGGCGCGGGCGGGCTGGCAGGGGCCCTGGCGGTGTTCGTGACCGTGCCCTTCTGGTTCGTGGGCTTCGACACGATTCCGCAGGCGGCGGAAGAACGACGGGAGGGGTCCTCGCTCCGGCGGCTCGGCATCTACGTGGTGCTCGCGATCCTCGGGTCGACGGCCTTCTACATCGCCGTCATCCTGGGGGCGGGCATGGCTGGGCCCTGGCGGGGCATCGTGGGCGAGCAGCTCCCTACCGCGGCGGCGTTCGAGTCGGCCTTCGAGTCGGATACGACGGTCCGGTTGGTGCTCGTGGCCGGGCTCATCGGCCTCTTCACGAGCTGGAACGGATTCTTTCTCGCCGGGTCGCGCGTGCTCTTCGCGTTGGGGCGCGGGCGCATCGTCCATGCCGCCTTCGGAGAGACCCACCCGCGCTACGGCACTCCCGCGCGGGCGGTCCTCTTCAGCGGGGTGGTCACGTTCGCGGCCGCCTGGCTGGGGCGGGGGGCGATCGTCGCGTTCGTCGACGTGGGTTCGTTCTGCATCGCGCTGGCGTTCTTGGGGGTGGCCCTGTCGCTCATCCGGCTCCGTAAGGCCTTCCCTGACCTCGAGCGACCGTACCGCATGCCAGGCGGGCGGGTGCTCGCCTACGTCGCCGCCGCGGGGTCGGTCTTCATTCTCGGCGTCATGTTGTTCCCGGGCAGCCCGAGCATGCTCGTGTGGCCGCTCGAGTGGGCGATTCTGGGCGTGCTAACCGTCACGGGCATCGCGTTCTGGCTGGGGGCCGCGGTGTACCGCCGGGGGGTGTCAGAGGAGGACCGGGCGCGGCTCATCCTCGAGGAGTACGCGGACTAGCCCGCGGCCTCGGCCAGGCATACCCGGTTGCGACCCGTCTCCTTGGCCTTGTAGAGGGCCCGGTCGGCCGCGCCCACCAACTCCTTGACCGAGGAGCCGTGACCCGGTGCGGTCGCGATGCCGATGCTGATGGTGACGCGGATGGCGACATCGTCCAACACGAACTCGTGCGCCTCCATGCTGGCCCGAACGCGCTCGGCCGCTGCACGCGCGCCGGCCGTGTCCGTCTCGGCGAGGTACGTGACGAACTCCTCGCCACCGTAGCGCGCCGAGACGTCCTCGAGGCGAACGGCGCGTCGAATGATTCGACCGACCTCCGAGAGCACGTGGCTGCCCATGAGGTGCCCGTGCGTGTCGTTCACGGACTTGAAGCGGTCGAGGTCCATCATGAGAACGGATAGGGGATAGTCGTAACGAACGCACCGCGCGAGCTCACGCTCGAACGCCATGTAGAGGGATTCCTTGGTGAGGAGGCCCGTGAGCTGGTCGTAGGTGATGCGGTCGCGGATCTCCTCGTGAAAGGAGACCTCGATGCTGTCGAGGACCACGAACTTCAGGATGGTGTCGCCGACGCGGATCTTGTCGCCGTCGCGCAGCGTCACCGATTCGATCACGTCCCCGTTCACGAAAGTCCGGTTGGTGCTGCCCAGGTCGCGGATGACGAAACGAGTGTCGCCGCCACCTGGGGTATCTCGTTCGATGCGCGCGTGTTCGCGTGATGCCCCGTCGTCGGGCAGGCGGATGTCGACGTCCTCGCCTCGCCCCACCGTGGTGGTCTGCTTCCGTAGTCGGAAGTTGCGCCCGATCTCGGCGCCTCGGAGCACGACGAGGGCCGCGTGCTTCTTGGCTCGATCCTGGTCGTCGAAGACCCAGTCGGTGATCCTGATCGTCTTCTGGCTGCTCACTCGTGTGGCTCCTGCAACGCGCGTGCTACTCCCTCGTCGAGCGTGAGGCTCCAGTCGACGCCGTCAGCCTCGATGTGTAGGTACGCTACCCGGGGCCCCAAAGCCACATGCACGGTGTCGGCCGCGGAGCCGGTGCTCGTTACCAGGGTTTGTAGGGGCCGCCCGCTGATGGCGCTGTGCAGCGTGACCCGGAGCTGCCCCTCGGTCGCGTCGCCGTACGCTTCCCAAGCCAATCGCAGCGCGCCGGTGGTGACGTCGAAGGAGCCGGTCTGTCGATCACCCCGTCCCGTCCAGCTCCCGAGCGCACGCCAGGAGGTGGCTTCTGGAGTGTCGCCCGACTCGGCCGGCGGTGAGTCCGAGGCCCCGACGCGACATGCCGAGAGGGCGCCCAGCAAGACGAACGCGACCGCGAAACGGACGCCGGGCCAGCGACGTCCGCTCACGGAGACGATCGTTTGGCTCGAGCCTACGCCGAGGCCGGGAGCGGGCCGCCGCGGACCGCCCTCTGCACCAGGTTCCGCATCAACGGCACTTTGTATCCGTTGTAGCGGAGCGGCCGGGCGCCTTCGACGGCCACCTCGCCGGCGCGGGCGATGGTCTGAGCATTCAGCAACTGACCCGCGAGGCCCTGCTCGACGGCCGTCAGACGCAGCGGTCGCGCGGCCACCGCCCCGACCACCACACGGGCGTCCTCGATGCGACCGCCGCTCTCGCGAATGGCAGAAGCGACGTTCACCAGCGGGAAGTCCCAGACCTCGCGGTCCCGAACCTTCTCGAAGTAGAAGCGCGCGCCCGACCACGTCGATGGAATGCGGATGGCAGTGAGGAGATCGCCAGGCTCCAGAACGGTCATACGCATGATGTCGAGGTCGGGACCCACGAAGTAGTCCGCTGCTTCCACGACGCGCTCACGCTCACCGCGGCGGATGACCATCTGGGCGTCGAGCGCCACGAGTGGCGGCGCCGTGTCGGACGGGCTCACCGCCACGCAGCGACTCGCGTGTAGGATCGCATGCTCCCGGTTGATCGCGCTTGGCGTGTCGGCGTAGCACGTGTTGCCGCCGGCCCGGTAGCAGGTCCAGCCGCTCCGGTAGTACCAGCAGCGCGTGTCCTGGGAGACGTTGCCGCCCAGGGTGCCTTGGTGGCGAATCTGGGGCGACGCCACCAGCGAGGCCGCCTCCGCCAGGAGGCCGAAGCGCTCACGTACCAGCGGGCTCTCGGCCACGTCAGTCAGCGTCGTCATCGCGCCGATCTCGAGTCCCCCGTCCAACTCTCGGACGCCGCGCAGCTCGTCGACCTGACTCAGGTCGATGATCGCCTCGGTCCGCTTGGTCCGGTCCTTCAGCCAGTCGAGGGAATCCATCCCGCCGGCTATGATCCACGCGTCGTCCCGGCGGTCCGCCACGAGCTCCACCGCCTCCTCGAGGCTCGACGGTTGGAGGAGCTGGAAGGGAGGGATCACATCGCGCACAGTTGCCATGGTGATCTCCTCAGATATGAGCGGTGAGGGGTTCCTGCATGGCTTGCCCGTGTTCGAGCGCCATGAGGATCGTGTCCAGCGTCACCGGTGAACGTTGGAAGAGGTCGTCGCCGATCGCGGCCGACAGCGCGTTGAGCACCGCCGCCGCACCCGCAGCCACCGGGGGCTCACCGATGCCCTTGGCACCGACGGGCGTCTCGGGATCGGGTAGGTCGACGGCGTCCCACTGCATGTTGCGTGGCACGTCGAGAATCGTGGGCGGCCGGCTCTGGTACATGCGGGTCGCGAGCGGCAGCCCATAGTGCTGGTCGTAGACCGTCTTCTGAGCGAGCGCGTGGCCCATGCCGAGCACGGACCGGCCCAGGATCTGACCGCCGTAGGACTTCGGGTGGATGATCGTTCCGGAGTCACCCACCGCCAGGTAGTCCAAGATCCGGTAGTCGCCGGTCTCGACGTCGACCTCGACCTCGGCGAACCCGGCGACGAAGGCGAAGGTCGTGCCATCCCGCTCGTAGTTGTCACGCGCTACGCCCATGAGCCCTTCGCCTGCCAAGGCCTCCGCCGAACGCACCGTGAACTCGTTGATGTCCTCAGGCAGTTCGTGGCCGTCGTACCGTCCCCCCATCTGAACGGCCCGCTGCGCCACCTGTGCGAGCGTCATGCTCCGGCCGCTTCGGTCCGAAATACGCTCGTTGGCGCACCGGTAGTCGGCCGGGTTTCCGCCCAGCACGCTGGCGGCGATCTGCTGGGCCTTGGCGATCGCGTCGGAGGCCGCCGCGTGAGCCGCGCGCGTCATCGCATGCGTCGTCTGGCTGCCGCCGGACACGCACGTCCACGGCAGGTTCTGCGACGTGTCGCCCCAGGCGATCTCGACCTTGTCCCACGGGATGCCCATCATCTCGGCAGCCACGCGGTGGACGTCGGAGAAGGACTCGGTGCCCAGGTTGCCGACTCCCGACTGGATGTACATGCGGCCGTCGGGCCGGATGACGAAGAGGCCGTCGAAGCCCGTCGAGCCGGCTACGAAGGTGCTCACCGACACGCCGGCGCCGCGCACCTTCGAGCCGCTTCGCTGTCCGGAGCGCGCCAGGCGCGTCGGCCAGTCGAACAGCTCCACGCCGCGGTCGAGCGCCTCCACGAGGAAGGAGCTGGTGCACGTCGGGCGGAAGTCGCCGAAGGCCGGCCCGAAGGGTGCCTTGCCCACCGGAGCGTTCACCCGCCGAATCGCCACTTGATCGATGCCGAGCTGGCGCGCAGCCTTCGACATGACCGGCTCCATGATCGTGATGCCCTGCATGCCGCCCGGCTGACTCTGTGCCCGGCGGGGCGGCGTGTTCGTCAGCACCGTCGTGCCGCGCATGCGCATGGCGCGTGGCTGGTAGAGGAGCGACACGATGGTACCGGCGAAGCCCGCGTCGCCCTGTGGCTCGTAGGCGCTGTTCTCGCCCACACAGGTCATGTCGAGCGCGAGCAGCCGGCCATCGCTGGCGAACCCGGCCCGGACGCGCCCGTGGATCGCCGGGCGGATGCCGCCGATGTACTGCTCCTCCTCGCGGCTGATGCGCATCATGACCGGTGAGCCGGTCATCCGCGACAGCACCGCCGGTATCGTGTAGATGACGGCGCCGGTCGCGCGGCTGCCGAAGCCCCCGCCCGTGTACTCGGTGATGAGTACGACGTCCTCCATGTCCATCTGCATCCAGCGAGCGAGCGATGCCACCGTTTGCACCGCGCTCTGGGTGCCGGCGTGCACGAATAGCTTGCCGTTCTGCCAGTACGCCAGCGCCGAGCGAGGCTCGAGCACGTGGTGCTGGTTGTTGGCCGTCGAGAAGGTCTCGTCGAGCACGAGCGAGGCTTCGCGGAAGCCCGCGTCCAGGTCACCGAACTGCCACTCCTCCTGAGCATCCCCTTCGGGGAGCCGGCCCTCACGGACCTCGCCGAAATCGGCCGAGGCCCACTTGATCTCCTGCACGTCGATGGGGGCCTGCGGGTTGTCGGCCGGGCGACCCCAGCAGTTGCCCTCGAGACGCGCATTGGGTCCGTCCGGACGCAGCGTTACGAGCGGGTCCACCACGAAGGGGAGCGGCTCGAAGTCGATGTCGATCGCCTCGATCGCCGCGGCGGCGGTCTCCTCATCGACCGCCGCGACCGCCAGCACCGGCTCCCCGGCGTAGAGCGGCTCGTCCGTGAGCGCCTGCTCGCCCTTGAGGTTCGCCTCGATCGTCTCACCCAGGTCCGTGACGACGTCGGCCGGGGCGGGCATGTCGGACGCCCGGAGAATGGCGCGCACCCCGGGCATGGCCTCGGCCGCGCTCGTGTCGATGCTGCGCACACGCCCGTGCGGCACGGGACTGAGGAGGAGCTTCACGTAGAGCATGCCGTCTACGCGGAAGTCCTCGGAGTACTTGGCCTGTCCGGTGACCTTCGCCACGAGGTCCGGCGTCCTGTAGTTCTGGCCGACGAGTCTGTTGTCACCCACGGGCCACCTCCCGCGATAGCTCGGCACCCCTTTCGAGGGCCGTGAGGATCTTGTCGTAGTCCTGGCACCGGCAGAGGTTGCCCGACACGCCGTGCGCGAGCTGCTCCCGCGTGGGGTTCGGGTTCTTCCTCAGGAAGCCCACGGCGGACATCACGAATCCCGACATGCAGTAGGCGCACTGGAAGCCCTGCTCCTCCACCACGCCCTGCTGCACCGGGTGCAACGTGCCGTCCGGAGCGGCGAGCCCCTCGATCGTCGTGATCCGTTCGGTCCGCACCGAGTGCGTGAGCACGGAGCACGCGTACCGCGGAACGTCACCCACCAGCACCGTGCAGGCGCCACACTCCGCGCGGTCGCACCCGAGCTTCGTGCCCGTGAGCCCCAGCTTGTATCGGAGCGTCTGGGCCAGGGTCTCATGCGGTGCGACGTCGACGCGTCGCGTCTGGCCGTTCACTGTGAGGCCTACGAGCCGCTCGACGGTGCCGGCTCGTGCGGAACCGCCGGTCAGGAGCGGGCTGTTGCGGAACAGGTACGCCGCCGACGAGACGGCGACGCCCCCCGCGATCACGCCCTTGATGAACGTGCGCCGGCTGACGCCGGTCGACTCGCTCCCGGTCGGCTCGCTGCCAGCGGAGTGAGGATCCTCTTGGGCCATGTCCACCCTCCTCGGTCGGTCTTGGGCCTGTGCATGGACAATAACGTGCTCCGCCCGCCCGAGCGAACCCGCCGCGGCGTCCCAGAAGCGTCGGTCTGGTGCACGGCGAGCGGCCGGGCGTTATGGTGTGGGCCCCCGCTTTGTCACCACACGGAGAAGGACGTAGACCCATGAAGATTCATCGGTGGTTCGCCTTTGCAGGAGCGGCGCTCCTCTTGCTCGCACCGCTCAGCCTGGAGGCGCAGTCGCGGCTACCGAGCCCCAGAGGTCAGGCCCATACGCAGGTCGGCGGCTCCTACAACGCCGAGGGCGCGTACTCGGGCGGGGAATGGGTCACGGTCGACTACGGAAGACCCATTCTCAGAGGCCGCGACAACATGTTCGGGTCCGGCTCCTCGTACGGCGACGGGCTCCTCCTGGGGGCGCCGCTGTGGAGGATCGGGGCGAACCAGACGACCCAGTTCCACACGGGCGTGCCTCTCCGGTTCGGTAGCAATGTGCTCCCTATCGGCGACTACACCATGTTCGCCGAGCTCGAGGAGGACGAGTGGACGCTCATCTTCTCGACTTGGGGCGTGAAGGACTCGTTCACCGAGCGGAACCCGGACGCGCTCTGGGGCGCGTACAGCTACACGCCGGACCGCGACGTCTTGAGGACGACCATGGAGGTCCAGACGGCGACCCACTCCGCCGATGAGCTCATCATCGCCTTCGTCAACATGACCCAGCAGGGCGGGGAGCTGATGATCTGGTGGGATGACCAGGTGGCCATGACGCCGTTCCGGGTCGCGCGCTGACCTACACAGCTCTCCCTCGGGTCTTGCCCGCCGGTTCGAGCGGTGCGAGACCCGAGGGAAGGCCCATCAATCAGTCTGAGGCTCCCTAGCCGCTCGAGCCCAGGTGCTCGAGGGCCGACTTCCTCAGCGTCGTCCAGATGAAGTCGTGCACGTCGAGTAGGTCGCGTGGCTCGTGGCCCGCGGCGGAGAGTCGTTCCCGCGTCCCGTTCGCCACGCGTAGGAAGTTCAGGTACGAGCGGCTCGTGGCGCGAGGCGAGTAGCGGGCGCCGGGAGCTACGGAGCCTGCCTGCCTCAGGAACGCCGAACGGCGAACGATCACGTGCTCGTCCGCTTGCACGAGACCGGCGACCGCTGTCGCGGGCCTCCAGGCGGGCCTGGTTTTGAACAGCGTCCGCTGGGTGGCGAGATAAGCCCTGAAGCGTTCCTCGTACCCGCCCTCACCGTGGAGTAGGGCGTCCACGGACTCCCCATAACGGGCCTTCTCGTCGGGATCGAGGCCGCGTAGGGCCTTGGCATAGGAGATCGGCACGAGGTTCGTTCGGGCCAGCAGGTCGGCGACCGTCTCGCTCAGCCCGGCGTACTCGCCGGATGAGCGTGCCTCCTTGCAGCGCGCCGCGGACAAGACCTCCTTGGCCTCCGTGGAGATGGGCCCTCGATGACGCTTCAGCGCCGCGCCGTCCGACGCGCGGTGATCGTCGATCCATTCCGGGTCCTGAAAGCCCTTGGGGTACAGCTTGGTGAAGAGATCCACCTGCGCGGAGAACGGGCAGACGGGCTCGATCACCTTCCTGTCGGGGTCTACGCCGGCACCGGCCACCCGCAGAAGATTATTGCGGATCGACTCAGTACGCTCGCCCAGGTCGTCGGCCGGCTGGAAGAGCTTGTAGTACCCCTTCCGGATCTTCCTTAGCTGGCCATCCTCGAACTGGTAGGCGCGAGCGTCACCGCGCTCCCAGACCATGATAGACACGCCCCATTCGGGGCGCTTGGTGTGCCGGTAGAGGTGGCCGTCGGGGTCGCCGACGAGAGGGGTCGGGGTCTCCAGGGTTGCCGGGGACAAGCGCACCATCCTTGAGTTGCCAGCCGAGCGGAGGCTGCTGTGCCTCGACGAGCATCGGCTGAGGGAGAGGAGGCGGCGAACACGCGACCACTTGCGTTGCCACAAGCGAGTTCACCTAACTCATAAGCATATATATATCAATGACTTAAGTCAAGTCACCCCTGTGCGCATCGGGTAGTGTGCAGCATCCGGCGCCCTCATCGATGCGACAGCGCGCCGCAGGAGCTCGGTATCCGAGTAGGCGCGCGCGGCGTCCGGCGTGCCGAGAAGACCGAGGTTTGACAAGGCGTTGCATTGCGGTCACGGTCCCTACCTCCCAAGAGGGTTACCAAAACGAATGCGAGGTCAGTCGTGTCCACCGCGAAGCAGGGCGATACCGTCCACGTTCACTACACCGGCCGTCTCGAAGACGGCACCGTCTTCGACAGCTCGGACGGGAAGCCACCGCTCCAGTTCGTGCTCGGGACCGGGTACGTGATTCCGGGGGTGGAGCAGGCGGTCGAGGGTATGGCGGTCGGAGATCAGGTATCCACGGAGATCTCGCCCGAGAATGCCTACGGACCACGCTCGGAAGAGCTCGTCCTCAACGTGGGCCTGGACCAGTTCCCCGGTGACGGCGCACCCGACGTGGGCCAGCGCTTCACCATGACCACGGGCGAGGGTCAGCAGATGCTCGTGACCGTGACGGAGGTCGAGTCCGAGCGCGTCGAGATCGATGCGAATCACCCGCTCGCCGGGAAGCCGCTGCGCTTCGATCTGGAGCTGGTGAAGATCGACGCGAACGATTGAAGAAGAGCCCCGCCCGACCGTCCGGCCGAGCGGGGCTTACGTCATTCGCCAGATCGCGCGGGAGTCAGGCCGCGGCCTGCCAGTCCTCGCGGTTCGTGGCGTTCGTCTCGGCGCCGTGCGGAATCGGCGGCTTGATGAAGCGGCTCCCCAGGACCTGGAGCTGAGCGAGCTCGAGGTCGCTGAGGTGAGGATGTCTGTGCGCCATGTAGTCCATGGTTTCGTCGAGCCAGTCCTTCCTGTCGCTCATCGTCGCTTCGAGGACGTCGCAGCGAACGACATGGCTGAAAAGCTCGTCACGAGCACGGTCGAGCGGGGTGGTTTGATGACTGTTTCCCACGGGTCTCCTTCGAATCGAGTCAGCGGGCCGCCGCGAGCACACGCAGCATACCCAGAACGTAAACTGTTACACCACAACGTATTACGTGTTTCACCCAACCAGGAGTTACCAGTGAGCCAGGCACCCATCGACTCGCCCTTCGGCCACCCCTCGACCGCCATGGAGGTCGTTCAGGGCCTGGACCTGAGCGACAACACGGCGGTCGTGACCGGCGCCTCGTCCGGCATCGGTGTCGAAACGGCACGAGCGCTCGCGGCGGCCGGCGCCGAGGTGCTCACGCCCGTTCGGAACCGCGCCAAGGGGGAGGGGGTGGCCGACGACATCCGCTCCAGCACCGGGAACGACAAGGTCGTGGTGCTCGACATGGACCTCGCGGATCCGACGAGCGTGCGGGCCTGCGCGGAGTCGATCCTGGAGAGGGGCGAGGCTGTGAACGTCCTCATCAACAACGCGGGCATCATGGCTTGTCCGCTCCGCCGGACGCCGCAGGGCTGGGAGAGCCAGTTCGCCACGAATCACTTCGGCCACTTCCTCTTCACGAGCCTACTCGTGCCCGCGCTCCTCCGGGGTGCTCCGGCCCGGGTCGTGAATCTCTCGTCCATCGCGCACAGGATCACGGGCGTGGACTTCGACGACCCGCACTTCGAGCGACGCGAGTACGACAAGTGGCAGGCCTACGGGCAGGCCAAGACGGCGAACGTGCTCTTCAGCGTCGCGCTGAACGCGCGCTACGCAGCGCAGGGTGTCACCGCGAATGCCGTGCATCCCGGCGGGATCATGACGGGTCTCCAGAAAGACCTTTCACGGGAGGAGATGGAAGCCATGGGCTGGTTCGACGACGACGGCAACCCTGTCGAGGGCTTCAAGACGGTTGAAGGTGGGGCCTCGACGGCGACGTGGGCCGCGACGACCCCGCTCCTCCAGGGCAGGGGCGGGCTCTACTTGGAGGACTGCAACGTGGCCGCGCCGGCCGTACCGGAGCTTCCCTACAACGGCGTCCACGCGCACGCCATCGACGCGGAGGCCGCCGAGCGGCTCTGGGAGCTCTCTGAGGAAATGGTGGCCCAGCTCTCCTGAGCCACATGGCCCCGCGGAGCCTGCGCGTCCGCGGGGTCAGCTATCCCCACGGAGAGCATTCAGCGGTCCCCGTGCTCGCTGGCGTCCCGGTGCTGGATGGGGATCGCCGAAGCGCCCGTGACGTACGCCTGCCCAGCTCCGTGCTCGTAAACGAGGGCCCCGCCGGTCGCGCCGACCTGGATGCCCGCCGCGAGCACGGCGACCGAGCCCAGGGTGGCCACGATGCGTGAGGCGGTACCCATGGGGCCCGTGGCGAGGCCTCCCAAGGCCACCAGCATGACGATGCCGGACAGGAGCATGAACCGCTCGGCGGCGTCCTCGTGCGCCTCCAGGGGCCGGTCGCCGACGATGGCCTCGACCCGTTCTTCTTGAGCCTCGCCCGTCTCGAGCGCGACCCACGAGGAGCCGGTCAGCGCCACGGCGAGTATCAGCGGGGCCGCCCAGGCACGGAGGGGTCTGACCCCCCGTCGGACTGCCCACATCGCGGCCAGCATGGAGAGCGGTAGGAGCACCGAGAAGACGATCGGGAAGTGCACCACGGCAGGGTGCAAGGGATCTGGCAACATGGTCGTTCTCCTTCACGTTGGAGTCGACCGAAACGTGCCCCCTGCGTTAGTCTCTCGGTATCGAACAGACGTACGATGCGAGGCCGTTCAAGGCTTCCCGGCCCTCGATCCGAACATGTGTAGGATAGGCGATGGACGGTGAGAACCAGGAACACCTGCGCGTCATTCTCGCGGTCGCTCTGGTCTCCATCATGGTCGGCGGTGCGATCGACCTGATCATGGACCGGCCTGAGAGTTGGCTCAGCTTCCACGTCTTCTTCGAGACGCTCATGATCGCCGGCGCCATGGTCATGGCCACCACGCTCTGGCTGGGCTGGTGGACGTCGGAGCGGTCGGTCGAGGAGCTGAGGCGATCGTTGGAGGAGCGCAGCCACGAGCGCGACGCCTGGCGCGCAAGCGCGGAGCATGCGCTCGAAGGGATGGGACGCGCGATCGATCGTCAGTTCGACGTCTGGCGACTCACGGCCGCGGAGCGTGAGGTCGCCCTGCTGCTCCTGAAGGGCCACAGCCACAAGGCCATCGCGAAGCACACGGACCGCAGCCCCCAAACGGTCCGTCAGCATGCCGCGGCGGTCTACAAGAAGGCCGATCTCACCGGTCGGGCGGAGCTGTCGGCTTACTTCCTCGAGGACCTGATGCTGCCGGGTGGCGGCTAGACCGGCCCACTACTTCTTCGTCATGCGGTAGATCCAGAGCAGGATCATGGCGCCGATGACCGAGCCGATCAGGCCGGCCGGACCTCCGCCGCCAATGCCCAAGAAGCCGAAGAGCATGCCGCCCACGACGGACCCGGCGATGCCCAGCAGCGCGGTGATGACCCAGCCGCCCGGGTCCTTG
>JAHEKM010000035.1 GCA_024638325.1 Gemmatimonadota bacterium
GAGGCCGGAACGCGCACCGCCTGGCACACCCACACGGGCACACAGCTCCTGCTGGTGGCCGCCGGCACCTGTCGCTTCCAGGCCGAGGGCGAGCCCGTTCAAGAGGCGGGCAGGGGGAGCGTAGTGAGCATCGCTCCCGGCGAGCGGCACTGGCACGGCGCGACGCCCGACGCGCCAGCGACGCATGTGGCGCTCAACGTCGACGCGACCACCGACTGGCTCGAGAAGGTGACGGACGACGCGTACGCCGGCTGACCGGCCCGCCCTTAAGAGATCGGCTGGAAGCGGTTGACCGGTGAGGGCCCGTACGAGATCCAAGTCTGCACCACCGCATCCTGCCCGACGCCCGGCCGCGACCAGTCGCAGACGCCGTTCGGGAACATCCGCTCGAGCCTGGCCCACTCCGACTCGCTGAAGATGACCCGGTAGTCGCCCGCGTTCAGCGGCTTGAGCTGGCACTTCAGCACGTCGTTCGTAAGCGGGCCGCCCGCGATCATGCGGGGACCCGTGTGAGGCCGATACAGCCGGTTGCACTGGCCGCGCGCGTTGTCGTACAGGCTGTGCACGTCGTACGTCTGCGGCTCGACGACGCGGTTCCCGTCGGCGTCGTAGCAGCTCTCGACGAGCTCCGTGGGCTTGGCCCGCACCACCCGGTCGGCGAGGTCCCCGGCGGACGTGTCGAGCGCCAGATTCGTGAGCCACTCGTCCATGAGCGCCAGGTTCTCCGAGGCGAGTGAGGTCCCGCTCCCATGTCGCTGCAGCACGTAGTTGTTCGAGTGCCCGTTGTCGCGGCGCAGGCGCTCGCGCATGACGAACGAGTAGTACGAAGTGTGGAAGTTGCCGCTGTCGTCGAGGTAGGAGCGCTCGTCGATAATCGGCGTCGTGCGCAGCCCGCCCTTCCCGGACGTCACCCGCCCGCTCTGATAGGCGATGCGCACCGCGCCACGGTCCGCCTCTGCCCGCTCGGGACGCCACTCGAAGTCGATGTCCCAACCCCCGACGCGCTCGTTCAGGTCGAGGAAGAGCTCTTTGGTGATCCGACCTTCGTTGAGCGCCAGAAGCCCGTACTGAACGCCCGTGTTGTCGTGTGGGCTGCGCCCGAACTCCCGGTCGGGGGTGGGCGAGATCTCGGGATACACCCTCGTCCCGTACACGCTCTTCATGGCGTCGTAGATCGAGCAGCGCACTCCCTCCGGGTTCGTGGCCGCGTCGTACTCGAGATCCGCCGGAATCTGGGATGGGCAGTCGTCAGGACCGATGCGGTTCGGCCTGGGCCCGAGAGAGCTCTCGCAGGTGTACCAGCGTGCCCACCCGCCGATGATGCGCTTGGTCTCTTCCGGAAGGCCTCGCCCGTTCAGGTACCGTCGGAGCGGCAGCCTGCACTCGGCGGTGTCGATGAAGTACGTCGTCGCATCCGGAAACGTCAGCGTGGGCATGATGCCGTCGAGGATGCCCGGGTACGCCCCCGCGATCAGCAGCTGCTGCATGGCACCGCCCGAGCCGCCATTGCCGATGGTGTGGAGCGGAGGGCCGTAGACCTCGGCGAAGCGTTCCTTCACCATGAGCGTCGTCTCGGCGGAGAGCGGGTCGTTGCATCCGCCCTGCGCGTTCACGTTCAGGCTCGACGACGCCACCGCGTATCCGGAGCCCAGCAGGCTCTCGCGCAGCACGCCACCGGTCGAGTTGCCCTGGAAGTAGCCCGCCTCGCAGCCCCCGCCGTAGGTGTAGACGAGCCTTCCGTTCCAGCCCCGCGGCGGGTTCCATGGATCGGGCTCGGGCCTCGTCGGGTCGACGAGCGACGCCGTCTGGTAGATGGCCCGATTGATGGTCCCGGTCTCGATGCGCACCACGAAGGGCACCGTGTTGCCCTCTGAGGTCGTCGTCTCCATCACCCCCGCCGGGAGCTGCGTCGGGTCGGGAAGGGGCCTGAAATCCCCCTCCTCGCCGGAGGGCATGTACACGTAGTCGACTCGCGTCGGCAGCGAGCAGTGCGGGCCGTGCCCCGCCCCGTCCAGCGTCTCACCGTTGCCGATGGCGAAGAGCCGAGGACCGTTGTTCGTGGGCGCCAGCTGCTCCAGGCAGAGGTACGGCTCCAGGTGCTCACCCGAGAAGATCGGGCCCTCGATGGGGTAGTTGGTCACGGTCAGGGAGGCCACCTCGCGACCGTCCACCGATACGACGATCTCGTTGCCCCCGTTCGCCAATCCGGATACGAGAGCCAAGAGCGCGTGCTGGTCGCGCCGCAGCCGGTCCGGCGGTGCCGGAGCGGCCTCCACGCTGCCGCCCTCGACGGCAAGAACGACACGGTCGAGCTCGACGTTCGGCGCGACGTCGACCCGCACCAGGACGTCGCCCCCGCTGACATACGCCGGGGGCGTGGGCACGGTGCTGAGCTCGAAGTCTCCCTCGGACGCGCCCGAGGAGCAGGCCGCCAGGGCGAGCGCCACCGCCGCCATCGTCTCGAAGCGCGGCCCTCGAAGTCGCTCAGTACGCATAGGTCGCTCCTCTACTCGATGGTCGCCCTGACTACGTAGTCCAGGTCCGGGAACTCGCCCTCCAGGTACTCGTTGCCGAGCGCCTGGATCTGCCCCTGGTTCGGCGCTTCTCCGTATCCCGAGTGGATGGCGTCGACCACTTCCATGCCCTCCACGATCTCGCCGAACGGCGCGAAGCCCATTCCGTCGAGGTTCACGTTGTTGCCGAAGTTGATGAAGACCTGAGTGGTGCGGGAGTTCGGCTGGTTCGTCATGGCGAAGGTCACCCTGCCGCGGGTGTTGGTCTCGACCACCGGATCGTCTTCGAGGGTCGCCACGCGCCACTGGGCGGTCACGAGCGGATCTGCGTGCATGCCGAATTGCGCCATGAACCCGTCGATGACGCGGAAGAAGCGCACACCGTCGTAGTAGCCGTTGTCGACCAGGTTGTAGAAGCGATCGGCTCCGTTCGGCGCCCAGTCCCGATGCACCTCGACGACGAAGTCACCCGCGCTGGTCTCGAAGCGCGCGCGGTACATGTCGGGCGCCTGACGGTTCATCTCCGGAGCAGCCGGGTACAGGAGAGGGTTGTCCGAAAGCGGCGGCCCGTCGCCTCCGCCCTCGCCTCCGCACGCGGCGGCAGCTAGGGTCAAAAGGAGCGCGGTCGTGACTCTGGCATTGCCTGTGATCTTCATCTCGTCTCGGTTGCTGAAGCCGCCGGGAACCCTGGAACGTCCACAGCGCGCTGGGGTGGGATGAGCGTCGCGAATAAAAAGGAGCCATCCATGATACGCAACAGAACCCACATTCTGGCGGCCCTATTGGCGGCTCTCGCGGTGCTCGGCGTCGACGCTCAGTCCGTGCAGGCCCAACTGGACATGGTCGGCACCTGGACTCTCGAGGTCGAGTCAGAGACCGGTGTGACGCATCCCACGCTCACGCTGGAGCAGGACGGCGCCTCCCTGAGCGGCCATTACGCCTCGGCCACGCTCGGCGATGCCGACGTCACCGGAACCGTGCGCGGGAACAACGTGACGGTGGACTTCTCCGCCATGCTCGAGGGCGTCGGCGAAGCGCCGCTCTCCTACACCGGCTCGGTGAACGCAGAAGGCGTGTGGTCGGGCGAGCTGGTAGCCGACTTCCAGGGCCAAATCTTCCCGATCGGGACCTTCACCGCGACGAAGCAGTAACGCTTGGCAGCACCATCCTACGGAGTCCAAACCATGCAGCTCAACGCCCCCCGTGCCATCGCCCTTCTCGCGGCAGCGCTCCTGGTCGCTCTCGCCTCGCCCGTGAGTGCGCAGGTCGACATGACGGGCACCTGGAACTTCGACGTCGACGTTCAGGGTCAGATCACCAACCCGTCCATGACGCTCCAGCAGAACGGTACGCAGATCACCGGCACATACTCGTCGCCCACGCTCGGTGACGCCGACGTCACCGGCACAGTCGAAGGCAACCGGGTCACCGTGACCTTCGAGGTCGACTTCGGAGGGCAGGTAGGCACCGTCAGCTACTCCGGTACGGTGAACTCCGCAGGACTCTGGTCCGGCGACTTCAGCCTCGCCGGCCTCGCGGACGGGACCTTCGTCGGCGAGAAGAGCTAGGCGGCCACGAGCGACCCGGTGGAGGTCAGCGCCTGGCCGCGATGACCGCGTACGGGACGGACCACAGGTCCTTGTTGCCATGCCCACCCTCGCGCTCGGAGTCGAAGTAGAATATCCGTTGATCCGGCGAGAACGCCGGGCACCGGTCGTGTGCCTCCGAGTTCACCGCTGGACCCAGATTCACGAGCGGGCCCCACACACCGTCCTCGCCGACCGTGGTCACGTAGATGTCCTCGCCGCCCAATCCGTCGGGCCTGAAGGCGGTCACGTAGAGTGAGCGGCCGTCGGGCGATGGCAGCGAGTGATGCTCCGTGGCCGCGGTGTTGACGTTGGGGCCCAGGTTCACGGGCTCCTGCCAGGCCCCGTCCACGCGCTCCGACGTCCAGATGTCGTTTCCGCCGTAGCCGCCCGGGCGCGTGGACGTCCAGAAAGCCACGTCCCATTCGGGCCCCGAGAAGTACAGGCAGTGGTCCGCGTAGGGCGAGTTGATTGGAGCGCCCAGGTTCACGGGCTCGCCCCACCCTCCGTCCGACCATTCGCTGACCCAGATATCGGCACCTCCCAGGCCGCCGGGACGATCGCTCATGATGTAGAGGCGGGTCCCATCCGGTGACAGGAGCGGCTCCACCTCCGTGTACTCCTCGGTGCTCACGGACTCCACCACTTCCGGCTCACTCCAGGCACCGTCCACGCGACGCGTCACACAGATGTCGTTGCCGGCCCGTCCCCCGCGCCCGAAGCAGTTGAAGTACATGGTGCCGCCGTCGGCGGTGAAGGTCGGCTCGGCGTCGCGGAGAGCGGAGTTCACGACGGGGCCGAGGTTGACCGGAGCGGCCTGGCCCGTGACGGGCACCGGCACGAGCGCCAACGCCAAAGCTTGCGGCACCCACCGACAGAAGCCGGGGCGGCGACCACCCGAGGCGTCGTCTCTCATGTTGCCCCTCCAATGGCATGAGCGTGTCCGTCCGTATCGTACGGCCTCCCGGCAGACCGAGCCACGTGCCACCCTGGTCTCGTGCGCCTATCTTGGGCGCCCCAGTCTTCGTGGCCCGAGCCCATGCCGGAGATGACCATGCACGTGCGTGCGACCTCGGTCGTGAGAACCCTGACCACCTCGGCGCTGGTCGCCGTGCTCACCGTCGGGGCTGCCGGCTGCGCATCAGGCGTTGGGAGCGGCGGCAGCAGTAGCTCCGGTAACCCGGACCAGATCACGCGCGAGCAGATCGAGGAGAATCAGAACTTCTCCACGGCGGGCGACCTCATCCGGCAGCTGCGGCCCCGCTGGCTGCGCTCGGGCCGTGCGCCCGTCGGCGGTCCGGGGAGTCCGACGCCGGGCCAGGCCGCCGAGCCGGTGGTCTTCATCGACGGTGTTCGGTTCGGGGAGCTCGCTTCGCTGCGCAACATCTCTCTGACGAACGTCGACAGCATGCAGTACCTCGACTCGAGGGACGCGACGACGCTGTACGGGACGGGCTTCCAGGGTGGAGCCATCCTGATCACCATGCGGCGGGGCCTCTAGACGACGAAAAGGGCGCCGGACCACGAAGGTCCGGCGCCCCTTTGGCGTTCTCGAGCGAGTGTTCGCTACGGCACCATCAAGTGGGCTTCGCTCGTGCCGGCGGCCATGAGCCACAGGCCGGCCATCGGCCGGTCGGGGAACCCGATGGACTGCGCGGTCGCGCCCGGAACCGCCACGGTTACGTGCGTACCGGCGCTCGCCTGGTCGGGTCCGTTCATGTTGATCCACATGGACCCGAACACGGGCGGTACACGGCTTCCGCCTGCCTCGGCCTCCGCTACGAGCCGCGAATTGACCTCGCGATCACCCATCGCCTGAGCCGCGAAACGACGATTCTGCGCCACGCGCTCGAGGTTACCGATGTTCGTGCACTGCACGGCGAAGGCAGGACGGCCCGCGTCGCTCGACCGGTCGTAGCAGACCCAACCGTTGTCGCCCTCCTTGAGGGTCGTGTAGGAGTGGTCCGCGTTCCATTGGACGACAGCCGCACCCTCGGCGTTGCGACCCGAAAGGGGCGCCAGGGCGCGTTGGATCGTCTGCTGCGTCGATTGCGCTTCGGCGGTCGTGGCTACGACCAGAAGACCGATAACGGCGGTAAGGATTCGCTTCATGTTGCCTCCGTGTGCACAGGTCCCTCAGGCGGGATGGACATCCTACGTCGGGTAACCGCCCTTGTCGAGAAACGGTTCCCGGCGGACGGCCGCCAGGCCGACAGGGATCGGTGCCCGTCTAGTTGTCTTCGGCGCCCGCGGCGATCCAGTCGCGAACCAACTCGACGTCGTCCTCGTCGAGCGGGTCGGCTTCTTGGGGCATCTCCCCCGCGGCGATCATGTCGAGGAGGAGGCTGTTCTCCGGACTCCCGGCCTCGATGACGGGACCGTACTCGGAGCCTTGCATGCTGGCCGCGTAGCTGTCGAGACGGAGACCGGCTTCGGCCGTCTCTTCACCGTGACAGCTCACGCACTGGTCCATGAACAAGGGACCGATATCGGCGGAATAGCTGGGGTCACCAAGGGCGGCCGTAGCGGCCGGCGCGGACTCCACCGTCGCTACTGGGGCGCCCTGGAGGGCGAGCCCGAGGCCAAGCGGCAGAATGGCTACCGAGAGCAGCTCAAGACGTGTGCCTCGAAACATCTATACCTCCGACGATGGATGGTCGTGATCGCGCCTACTACAAGCCACGTGCCAGCCCGGTTCCACCAATGGACAAGCCGTTTCTTCGGTGGACGGCTTGCGCGCTCGGGCCCGGTATCGTCCACTTGGGACCCGGCTCCGTCCCCGAACGGGGACAATAATCCGCGCCAATGAGATGGGACATACCATGCGCTGCAACCACTCGCTACTCGCCGCTGTCACACTCCTGATCACCGCGTGCGCCCCCTCGGGCGACGATACCTCCGAGGGCGCCTCACAAGACCAGGCCGCAGCGGGTCCGCGCGTAGCGCTCGCGCCCACCGCACCCGGCGCACTGCCCCCGGCGATCATCGGGCAAGGCGGCGCGCTGCAGGGCAGCGACCTCCAGTACTACGAGGGGCACCCCGAAACGGTGGGGTACCTGGCCGTGCCGGAGGGCACGGGTCCCTTCCCCGCGCTCATCATCGTGCACGAGTGGAACGGGCTGGTGGACCGTGTCCGCCAGGTCGCGGACGACCTGGCGGCCGAGGGCTACGTGACGCTGGCCGCCGACCTCTACTCCAGCCGCACCGGGTCCAACCCCGAGGAGAACATGGCCCTCGTGCGGGAGACCCAGGGCAACATGGCCGAGGTCGTCGCCAACCTGAACGCAGCCACGGCCTACCTGAGGTCGCGACCCGACGTCACGGGCCGTGTAGGCGCCATGGGCTGGTGCTTCGGTGGAGGCATCGCGCTCTCGTTCGGTCTGAACGGCGACCGGCACGAAGCCACGGCCATCTTCTATGGTGCGCTCGTGGACGACCCCGAGCGGTTGGCGAGCATGGACCACGAGGTCTACGGGACCTTCGCGCGGCTCGACAACGGACCCTCTCCGGATCAGGTGACGGCCTTCGAGGCAGCGCTACGCGAAGCGGGCATCGAGAACGACCTGCACATCTACGACGAGGTCGGGCATGGCTTCTGGCTCAGGATCGACGGGGACCCGGACGTCCGGACCGAACCCGGGCTGGACGCCTGGCAGCGGCTGAAGTCGTACCTCGACCGAACGCTGGGGGACTGAGCGGCGCTCTAGTCGGTCAAGCGGCCGACGTCATCGCTCATCAGGTCGTCGCGGCCCTTTCGGAGCGCGCGTTTGCGGGCTCTGCGCTCCTGTCTTCGGCGGCGGCGTGCGTCCCTCGCCGTCTCGCCGGGATGGCGCACCTTCACGTCCACCCCACCCATCACGGCCACGCCGCTGATCCGAAGCACAGGCGCGTTGGGGTCCGGCAGCTGTCCGCTGTTACCGGCGTGGTCGAAGCCCCCCATGATCCCGATTCCGTGACTCTCGACGTTGAGGTGCGGCGGCACGATGACCTCCACGCCGCCCATGATCGTGTAGACCTTCAGCTCGGTGACGCCGCGTGGGAGCAGCGCCTCCCTGAAGTCCAGCTCGACGCCACCCATGACGGCGATCGTCTGATTGACGCGAGCCGGCGTCCACTGCCCGGTCCGCCTCGTCCCCCCCAGGAGCGCGACTTGAAAAGCGCTCTCCTGCGTGTGGGCGGCGGGCGCCACTCCGCGGCCCCCGATCGGTGCGGGATGCGAGCCGTCATGGGTGGCGGGCAGGTTGCCCGTCGGGAGGTCGCTGAGCAGCTCCCGCAGCTCGTCGACAGTCGTGGCCCGATGCGCCACGTCCACCCTCGCCTCGAAGTCCTCGACCGACATCACGTCGTTGGCGAAGTGCTCGCACAGCGCGTCGATTGTGACCTGGCGTGTGTGATCCAGAGGCGCCCTGCCTCCGCCGCTGTCCGTCGTCATCCCGTGCCGCTCCTTGACCGATCCCGAACGCATAATAGCCCTCGCCCGTCCATACGGCTCATGGGGCCGTCACAATTCACTGCCCCGGCTCGTTCGATACTGTCCCGAAGATTCGACTCCTTCGTAGCGGACGTGCAGCAGTTTGTTACGATCCCTCCCTGCACACGACCCCGTGAGGGCGCGAGATTCAAGGACGAATAAGCACCCGTCGATACTCGCTTTGGGTGGCGTGAATCCTGCAGCCACTCCGTGCGAGCAACCCCCCACGGAGGAAGTGGCATGAAGAAGTTCGCGCTCGGCCTACTCAGCGCCGCCGCGCTCGCTACGACCGTCCTCCTGGTGCGCCAGCAGAAGGAAGTGCAGGCGCCCGAGCCACGCCTGGCTTCGGGTGAGCCGCATCCGACCCAACTGTCCATTGAGCGCATCCGGGAGCTCGGCTTATAGCAACTGCGACGTTCGAGTAGGTAAGACGAAAAAAGCGCGGCGGAGGGTTCGACCCCCCGCCGCGCTTTTCGTATCTAGGCTCGACGCGAGCCTGCATGGCTACTCGAAGTGGGCCTTGTTCTTCTCGAGGTAGTTGGTCCACTCACCCGGAATGTCGGTGTCCGGGAAGATCGCCTGAACGGGACACTCCGGCTCACACGCACCACAGTCGATACACTCGTCCGGGTGGATGTAGAACTGGTCGTCGCCCTCGTAGATGCAGTCTACAGGGCAGACCTCGACGCAACTTCCGTCTTTGGTCTCGATGCAGGGCTCTGCGATGATGTATGTCATGGTCGTCCAATCCTGTATGCGCTCACCGCGGACTCTTGACCCCTCGGGTGAGGGGGTACCGCGTGGCTCCGGCGGGAGAACGACCCAAGCTGTAAGAATGCACGGCAGGCCGCAAGCGTGGCCGTGGCCCGTTCAAGGACCCTTCTTCCACTCCACGTCTCCGGCTCCCGCGCGGTGGTTTTGGCCGCGCGCGAGCACGAAGAGCAGGTCGGATAGACGGTTCAGGTAGGCCACCAGGCGCGCGTCCACTTCCGCGACGCCGGAGAGCCTGACGACGGACCGCTCGGCTCTTCGGCAGACCGTTCGCGCAAGGTGAAGGGCCGCGGCGGGAGCCACCCCCCCGGGGAGCACGAACGCGGTCAGAGGAGGAAGCGGCTCCTCGCCCTCGTCGATCCAACGCTCGAGCTCCTCGACGCGGCCATCCGGCAGGCCGGGCGTCTTGGGTCGCGTGCCCCCTGATGCCGGCCCGGGCGTCGCGAGCTCCGCGCCCAGCGCGAAGAGGTCGTGCTGAATCGACTCGAGCCGGCTCCGAGTGGGCTCGTCGTCCACCCCCGCAATCGCCCATCCGAGCGCTGCGTTCAGCTCGTCCACATCGCCCAGCGCCTCCACGCGGGCGTCGTCCTTGCTCACGCGTCCGCCGCCGAACAGGGTCGTCTCACCTCCGTCCCCACCACGCGTGTAGATCTTCACGGGCGCAGCTTGGTCAGACGCCGAATCTGCTGCGCCTTCTCGAGCAGTGAGCTCGTCTGGTCGGGCTGCTCGGGTGTCAGCAGCTCACGGATGTCGAGCAGGACCTCGAGCTGTAGCTGGTCGCGCTGGTAGTCGAGGTCGAGCTTCGTCATCCTTTCCGTGTCACCGGCCTTTTCCGCGAAGCTGAACACGTCGCGGTACACCTTCTCCAGGCTCTGGAGCACTCGCTCTCGGCTGCGCATCATCCCCCCGCCGCTGGTCAGACTCTCACCAGGAGCTTCGCTCCCGGCCCACTCTGAAAATAGCCGCGCACGGCGTCGCGCATCTCGTCGAGCCGGTCGGCGAAATAGTGATCGGCGTCGGGGATCCGGACCAGCGTGATATGTGAGCCCATCCCGCTGAGGGCCTCCGCGATCTCCGGCCCCGATCCGAATTCGTCGTGCTCGCCCTGAACCACCAGCAGCGGCTTGTCGGTGTCGGCGAGGAAACCGAAGTCGTAGTCGAGGTTCTGCACCGGCAGGCCCAGGCCCAGCAGCCCCTCGACGCGCGCGTCGGCGATGCCCACCGTGAGGCCGACCAGGGAACCGAAGGAGAAGCCCCCGCAGATGAGCGGCAAGTTTGGATACCTCTCGGCGAGCCAGTCCAGCGCGGCCGTCACGTCCCCGCGCTCACCGATGCCTTCTTCGTACGTACCGGTGCTGGCGCCCACGCCGCGGAAGTTGAAGCGCAGCGTCGGCAATCCCGCCTCGGTGAGCGCCTGGGCCGCGCGGTACACGGCCTTGGTATGCATGGTCCCACCGTGTAGCGGGTGCGGATGACAGACGACCGCGGCGCCGTGCGGGGTGCCGTCCGGCTCCTTGAGGAGCGCCTCCAGGTGGCCGTGCGCGACGGGAATCCTCAACGGAGCTCTCGTGGTGAGGCGAGGGTGCCCGTGCGCCGCCGTCGTTTGGGCGGGCGGGCGAGGCGAAGCTATGTTCAGGCCCGTGACCGGACGGGTCAAGCGGAGACACGCTGGAGTCGAGTCAGGTGAACGCAGACGATCGCGCAAACGAGCTGTACTGGAGCTCGGACGAGAGCGTCAATCAGATCGCAGACGAGCTCGATCTCTCGAAGGGCGCCCTGTACGAGATGATCCGGCCGCGGCCGACCGGCCTGGGCTGCCCGCTGTGCGGGGGCGAGGTTGTGCACTCGAACCGCACCGCCAAGGATCGCGGCCGGGTGGACTGCCCCACGTGCGCCTGGGACGGCACCGAGGACGAAGCAGTGGGGAACCTGGCCGCCACAGGCGCTCCGTCTGCCGGCCCGCGTGCGCGCCGCCCCCCCGCCATGGACGGCTTCGATCCGGTCGACGACATCTACCCGGAAAACGACTTCGACGCGCCAGGCCCGCCCCCGAGAGCGGAGGAAGAGCGCCTCACGTCGATGCGGCGACTCGTCGCCGGCGGGGCGCTGCTGGGCGCCGCGGTGGGCCTGGGGCTCGTCATGTGGGCGCGTCGGAGGTAAGCCGAGAGACCGCCGATGCCGGCCCGGTCTGCTGAGTCCCTCGATCCGCGGAGCGTCGTCACTCCCGAGGCGTTCCACGTCTCGCCCGAGATGCTCGGCCTCCCGCTGGCGTCGCCGCGACGCCGGCTCGCGGCGATTCTTCTCGACCTGATCTTCATCGGCGTCCTCACGGCCGTCACGCGCAGTTTCGCCCTCGTCCTGGGCATCGTGATCGCCGTGGCGCTGGTGCGGATGAGCATGCGCCGCACGCCTGTGAGCGGGAACGTCTTCGATCGTGCCCGCCGGCTGTCCATCGGCTGCCTCGGTCTCACGGTGGGAGGGATCACGCTCCTGATCGGCTTGGCGGTTCTCTTCGACGACGACCTCCAGGAGATCGGGCGCGAATTCGCCGAGGAGGCTGGCGTCACCATCGACGACGCAACGGGCGCAGTCATCATCCGTGAGCCCTCCCCCGACCCCGAGGTCATGGAGCCCAGAGACATCGACGCCATTCGGGACGGTGTCACGCTCTATTCCACGGATGAGGCCCTGGTCGCCTACGCCGAGCTACTCCGCTCGGGCACCGACACCGAGGCGGACCGGCAGCTGCGGCTCGCGCTCGAAGCCCGGCTCGCGGGCGACATCGCAGCGGACACGCTGAGCGTGCTGACCGAGCGCATGGAGCAACTCGAGGACGACCTGCGCGACGAGGAGAATGACCGCCAGGAGGCCGAGGAGGAGCTCCAGGCTGCGCAGTCGAGCGGCTTCCTGGGATGGATGAGGGACTTCTTGGACGAGCTGGGCCTCGGCTTCGGATGGGCCGCCCTGTACACCACCGTGCTACTCGCCTGGACGAACGGCCAGACGCTCGGAAAGCGCCTGCTCGGCATCCGCGTCGTGAGGTTGGACGGACAGCCCATCACCTGGTGGGTGGGGTTCGAGCGCGCCGGAGGTTACGCTGCCGGCTTCGCGACCGGCCTGCTCGGCTTCTTCCAGGTGTACTGGGACTCGAATCGGCAGGCCATCCACGACCGCATCGTGGGAACCGTGGTGATCAGGGAAGGACTTGAAAGGGTCCAGGATTGGGAGACGGCGCTGTGAACGACACCGAGCTCGAACAATTCGACGCGAAGTCCGAGGCGGGGCGAGACCTCGAGGGCCGCTTCGAGCGGCGCATCGTGATGAACGTCCCCGACCGGCACAATCCAAAGCTCCGGCGCGCCATGGAGCTGGTGAACGCCGACGACGACCTCTACGCGCTCTGGATCGCGGCGAACGTCAACGCGGTCGAGCGGCTGAACATGACCGACCACGGCCCGGTCCACGTGAAGATCGTCATGAACATCGCCGTGCGGATGCTTCGCATTCTGGTCGAGGCGGGTGTGGAGCCGGGGGTCGTGACGAACTACCAGCTCGAGCCCAAGGACGCGGAGGTGGTGGTCGCGCTGGCCGCTCTCTTCCATGACCTGGGCATGTCCATTCACCGCGCGGACCACGAGAGCTACAGCCTGTTCATCGCCGAGGCGAAGCTCCGGGAGATCCTGCCGGAGCTCTATGAGACGAGGGTCGCGTCGATCATCCGCTCCGAAGTGCTGCACGCCATCATCTCGCACCGGTCGGGCGGAAAGCCGCTGACCCTGGAGGCGGGCGTCGTCCGCATCGCCGACGCGCTCGACATGGCGAAGGGGCGCTCGCGGATTCCCTTCGAGCAGGGCTCGCGCTCGATTCACTCCATCTCGGCCGCCGCGGTGGAATCGGTCGCCATCGAGAGGGGCACCAAGAAGCCGATCGCCGTGGTGATCCACCTGTCGAACTCGGCCGGGCTCTTCCAGCTCGATCAACTGCTCCTCAGCAAGCTCGAGGGCAGCGGCTTGGAGCCGCATCTCGAGGTCGACGTCAAGGTCGACGACCACGAGAAGACGCTGCTCGAGGACTTCACGCTCTAGCCGCCGGGCCGGGCAAATGTCGACGCCGTGGACGTAGCCGTCTCCCTTCCGCTCGCCTTCGCCGCCGGGGCCGTTTCCGTGCTCTCGGCCTGCGTTCTGCCGCTCGTGCCGGGGTACCTCGCGTTCGTCACGGCGCTCACCGTCGGAGAGCGGGCCAGCGGGTCGGTGCGGGCGGCACGCACGGCCGCCGTGGCCCATGCCGTGTTGTTCATGGCCGGCTTCGGCGCCGTGTTCGCCACCTTCGGCCTCGTTGCGACGCCGCTGGGGCCTCCCATCGCGTGGTCGCTACCCTGGGTCCAGCGCGCCGGCGGACTCGTGCTGGCCGTGTGGGGCGCGTACCTGGCCGTGTCGCCGACGCCCGCACGGTTGGCTGAGCTCCCGGCCTCGCCCCTGCGCACGGCGCCCTTTGTCGGAGCGTTGCTGACGGGCGTCGCGTTCGGGGCGGCCTGGACTCCCTGCATTGGCCCCGTCCTGGGATCCATCCTACTCTACGTCACGCGGGAAGAGACGATGCTGGCCGGCGGATTCCTGCTGGTGACCTACGGCGTGGGGCTCTGTCTCCCGTTCATGGCGCTGGCGGTGGGACTCAACTGGCCCCTGGCGGGTAGCAGGCGAGTGGAGGCATGGGCCGCGCCGCTTCGCCGCGGGGCCGGTGGCCTCCTCGCGGCGTTGGGGCTGGCGTTGGTGACCGGTTACTTCGCGCGGGCAACGGCATTCCTGGCCGGCCTCGGCCAGCTGATCAACTTGGAGCTCTGATGAGGCGATGGAACCCGATGGCTTGGACGCTGCTGCTCGCGCTCGCCGCCTGCGGCGGCGACCAGGCGGCCCGTGACGTCACGACCGAGACCACACAGACGCTGCTCGCGCAACCGAGGGTGGGTGACCTGGCGACCGAATTCGACGCGTCTCGCCTGGGCCCTGCGACTCCGACGCTGGACATCGATCGCCTGGGCGTGAACGCCGGCTCGGTGGATGCGCCTGTGAAGGTCATCGAGTTCGTCGACTACGGCTGCGGGTACTGCCGCCGGTTCCAGCTCGAGACATGGGCCACCCTACGGGACGAGTACGTCGAGACCGGCATGGTCGAGTGGAAGTTCATGCCTTTCGTCACGGGCATGTTCGGCAACTCGGAAGCGGTCACGTACGCGGCCGAATGCGCGCTCAACGAGAGCCCACGCCTGTTCGGCGCCTTCTCCGACCTGCTGTGGGTTCGGCAGTCCGATTGGAAGGGCAGTGACGACCCGGCTGCGCTCGCCCGGCAGTGGATCTTGCAGTTGGGCGGGAACGGGGACGCCTACGACGCCTGCCTCGAGGACGGGACCCGCCGGCAACGCGTCCTGAGTGCGACCGCTCTGGCCGCGGAGCTCGGCGTTCGCTCGACCCCGACTTTCTGGATCGTCGGTGCAGGGCCGGTCATGGGCGCGCTCCCGGTCGACACGTTCCGCCAGATTCTGACCGAGGTCCACGAGCAGGCCAGTCAGGCCCAGGCGGAAGCCGAGGCTGCTGGTCAGGACGCGGTCTGAGGCCGCACCTCGCTGGCCTGCGGTCGAATGTGATGAGCGTGACCGGAATCGGAGCCTGGTGCGTGGCGGTGGCGGCACTGGCGTGCACTCCGCTCGCCCTGGCGGGACCCGGGTGCGCGGAGGTGGGTCCGGCCATCGAGCTCACCAGGGAGCTGGACGAGACGAGCGGCGTGGCGGTGGGTCGCAGGGATCCCGGGGTGCTGTGGACCCACAACGACGGCAACTCCGACCTCTTCGCGCTCGACCGATCCGGGGCCCTCCTGGCGCGGTTCGAGATCGCGGGGCGGCTGGAGGACTGGGAGGACATCGAGGTCGCCCCGTGCGCCGCCGCGGGCTCGTGTCTGTATTTCGCCGACACGGGCGACAACGCCGAGCGACGAAGGGCGGTCCGGGTGCTGCGGGTACCCGAGCCCGACGCGGGCGCGGGCCAGGACGTCGAGGAGCTCGAGCCCGACGTCTTTCCGGTCCGCTTCCCCGACGGGCCGCGCGACGTGGAGGCCCTCTTCGTCCTGCCGGGCGAGGTCGTGTACCTGGTCACAAAGGGCGAGAACCACCCCGTCACCGTGTATCGATACCCTGGGCCGCTCCACCCCGACACGGTCACCCTGGAGGAAGTGCAACAGCTCGGCACCGGGCCCGAGCAGCTCCTCAACCGTGTGACGGGCGCCTCGGCCTCGCCCGACGGGACGCACGTCGCGGTTCGGACCTATCAGGCGCTGCGGTTCTATCGCGTCGAGGCGGGCAGGCTTTCGCCCATGGAGGACGGGCTGGTCAATCTCCGCTCACTCCGCGAGATCCAGGGCGAGGCGGTCGGGCTCGGCCCCGACGGGTTCGCGGCGCTCACCTCCGAGGGTGGCCCGCTGGGCGGTCCGCCGTCCCTCAGGCTTCTTCGTTGCCGCGTCGACGGCTCGTGATCGGGCCGCTCGTCAGCACTGACCGGTGACGCGGTAGAGGTACCCGTCGATGAGGAAGCCGTCGGCGGCCTCCTCGACGGTCCACTGGAAGGCCCGTCCGTCAGTGGCTTCCAGGAAGAGCGTCGGTGAGCCCGCGAGATCGGCCACGAGCCACCACGATCCCACGTGCTCGTCGCTCGACGAGCTGGACGCGGAGGCGCCGGGGATGGAGACGTACGATTCCGACGACTCCTGGTAGCGGTACTCGGTCATCCCGCAGAAGGCCAGGGTCGCCGAGCTGGAAGACGCGCCCGTCGCCGTGGTCGCGCCCGTGCTGATGTCCGACCCGCCTCCACCCCAGGTCAGGACCGCGCCCGCGACCTCCTGACGCCAGGCCGCCGCACCCGGGGCGCTCCACTGGAGCGAGGTGTCGATGCCCTCCACGAAGGCACGTGCCGCGGCCTCCGCGACCGGCTCGGCGAGGGCCGCGACGGCGACGACTCCTCCCTCGGGCCCGACCTGGATCAGAGCGTGCATCACGCCTCCTATCCCGCCGCTCACCGCGTCGAAGACGCCTCGCAGTCGCACGTCCGTCAGCTCCGCTTCGCCGCGCTGCTCGAGAAGGATTCCCTGTGCCTCCAGCCGTGCGCCCACCTCGGCAGCGACCTCTTCCACGGTGCCCTCGGACCAACCCCAGACGCCCCCGAAGGCGCCGGCGTTCGAGACGGCCACCAGACCACCCATCTGCGGATCCCACTCCGCACGGAAGCCGTCGGGGAGGGTGAAGGTGATACCGGTGAGGGGCGATGCCAGGGCGGTGTTGGCAGGATAGAGCCCGCCCGGCTGGATCTGACGGGTCTGCGCGTCGAGCTGGCCGGAGCCCAGGGCGAGGACTGCGGTCAGGAGTAGCGAGATGGGGGTTCCTGCGCGCATGTCCATCACCTCCCTGCAGAAGCACCGGGGGTCGGTGCCGGCATCGACTACAAAACATAGGGCCCCGCGACGGTCGGCGCTCCCGGTTCAGTGGGACAGCAGGCGGCCCAGCCGCGCGCCCAGATCCGTGGGGAGATGGCGCTCGGACACGTACCGGCCGATCTCGCGCAACGCCGCGTCGGTGCTCGTGAGGTTCATGGCCCGCAGCAGGAAGCGCACGTCGTCTTCCTCACTCGTGCCGGTGCTCGGGGGCATCGCGGCACACTTCATGGCCAACAGATAGGCCGGCGGCGGCTCGAAGACGCGCAGCGCGCGAAGCTCCAGGAACGGTCGGACGACACCCCCAGGCCCCCTTCCGAGCGCCCGGCGGACGGCGTCGTGGAGCCACGTCTCCGGCTCTCCCTCCGCTTCGGCGACCGCCCGAACCGCACCCAGCACCCGATCCGTCGGACGGAACAGGGCCGAGATCCTGGCGGTCTTGGGGTCCGCGGCCAGCCCCTGTGCCAACACCGCGCCGCCCAGTAGGTAGAGCTCCGCAGCGAGGCCACGCGCCGCCAGCTCCTGGTCCAGTCGCGCCAGCAGTCGGACCTCCTTGGGCGGCTCGGAGCCCTGGGCGGTGGTGGCGGCCCCCACGATGTCGGGTGCCGGCCCCGCCTCCGGATCGAAGAAGATGTTCCGCCGCTTGAACGCTGCCGGCGTCACACGCATCTGGTGCGGCTTGAGGCTCGCGAGGGGCCAGCCGAAGACCGGCCGCTCGGGGAGCGGGATCTCTCGGGTCCACACCGGGGGCTCTACGCCCCGACGGCCGGCCTCGGACTCCACGAGGGCCGCGATGCGGTTTCGATGGGTGAGCGGTATCTCTGCATCCGGCATCGGAACCCCGTCGGTGACCGTGTCATCCGGGAGCTCGTGGAGCGCCAGTGCCAGGTCGGACAACGGTTTACGGAAATCGACAGTGGGGTCGACAAGTGCCCCCATCAGGCGCGCCAGCTCCAGCTCCGACGAGGGGAGCACCCGGTTCAGCACGTACCCCGAGATCGTCTCACCTGCGGCCCGGGCGAGACGCCTCAAGGCCGCCTTCTCGTCGGGCGTGACACGGATCTGAAGCTGGGCCGTTCGGGCGCTCATTCCGCATCATGCCTGGCGATTGTGCGTATGTCAATACACATGTATGGACGGCGTATGGACGGACGACATTGGGGATCGGGTCGCGCCTGAGGGCCGATGGCGCCATCTTCTTGGCATGCGACACACGCGCCTGAACCCGGCCGGGCTCCTCCTGGCGTCCGCGCTCCTCTGCGGCAGGCCGCTCAGCGCCCAGGAGCCCGCGGAGCCGCCGCCGATGACGCCCGCGGAGGCCGAGGCGCTGCAGATGAGCTCTCAGATGACGTTCGTCTGCAATCCGCAGCGCCATCTGGCCATGCCTGCGGAGTCCCGGTCCGTCATCGAGCGGGCAAACGGGCCCCTACAGGGGAGCGCCTCCTACCTGCGAAGCGCCGAAGGGACCTTCCTGGTCCTGGAGGGCTACGACGACAACCAGGCCGGGCATTGCCTGGTCCTGGCATGGTTCGGGGGCGACTTGGAGGCGGGCCGCTACCCGATCCGTCGCTTGTCGATGGCGGCGATGGAGGAGGAGGTCGAAACGGCGACTCCGTCGTTCTTCACCTTCTCGGCCGTGCGCGCGCCCACCGAGAGCCACACCATGGTGGCCCAGGGCGGATCGCTCGAGCTGCAGAGCGTAGCAGGCGGGACGGTAACGGGCACCTTCGAGCTCCAGGGCTTCACCATTTCGAGCCAGGAGCGGGTGGACGACGTGGCGCTCGAGGGCTCGTTCACGGCCCTAGAGCGGGAGATGTAGGCCAGCACCGGGAGCCCTTGCGCCGCCTCGCCGAGGGCCGTATTAGTCACAGCGTGACTCACCTAGAGCGGCCGTCGCCGCCGGAATCCCTCGGCGAATTCGAGCTCCTCGTCATGCTCGCGGCCCTCAGGCTCGGCACGGACGAGGCGTACACCGTCTCCATCGCGAAAGACATCGCGGCGCGGACCGGCCGCAGCGTGCGCCGGGCAAACGTGTACACGACGGTCCAGCGCCTCGAGGCGAAGGGTCTCGTCACCACCGAGCTCGGCCAGTCACGGCCCGAGCGCGGAGGGCGACCCCGCCGCCTCGTGAACGTCGAGTCCGCCGGCGTCGACGCACTCCGGTCCACGACCAAGGCGATCCGCTCCATGATCGGGGGCCTCAGCTACGTCATCGGCGAGTCGCTCTGAGGCGCACGGCTAACTCGTGTTCTGACTGTACGTTAGAAGATCCGACGGGCCGCGGCAGGAACGTGCAGCTCGAGGCTTCCACCGCGTCCTGCAGTAGCGTATCTCACAGTCGGACCGCTACTTACGGGTCCTGACGCGACCGCTCGCCGGAGGACGGGGCAGTAACGTTTGCGCTCGAGCATCGGGATCGACGTCAGGCGGCGTGCCGATATCCTCAACAAGCTGTCAGACCTCGACTTACGGCAATCGGAAAGCGCGACCGCCGTCCTGTGGGGTCCAGTTTCTGAGGAGGCCAGCTTTGGTGACTCGGCCCTGCGCCCACCCTGGCGCGATTGGGCAGGACGTCCCTACTCTGACCCTGAGTTGCGGTTACGCCACCGACGCAGTTGAGGTCTTCCCGTGAAAGCGCTCCTTCCGGTCATCGTGCTCCTGGCGCTCTGCCAGCCGGCGGCCGCGCAGGACTCCGAGCTCTTCGAGCGCCTGTGCCTCATCGACAACCTGTCGGCGTGCATGGTCCGGGGTCTGATGTTCGAGATGGGAGCGGGGGAGGACACGGACAGCCGTCGCGCGCTGGAGTACTATCGCCTGACGTGCGAGCGCGGATATCCGGCCGGGTGCACCGGCGCCGGGCTCATGCACCAGAGCGGTCGGGGCCTGCCGCGCGATCTGGAGCTCGCGGCCAGCCAGTACCGGCTCGGCTGCGAGGGTGGCAACGAGCTGGGGTGTGACCTCATGCGGGCGCTCGAGGACGAGGGCCCGATCACGGCGCCGCGACCGTTCTCCACTAGTGGGTGGGCCGCCGACGCCGGCAACGGAGACGACATCGAAGGGCTGCTCGTGGACGTGCCGCGCCTCGGGCTCCAGGCCCTCTCCGACGCCGAAGGGCGGGTCTCGCTCGGCAGGGTCCCCGAGGGGACCTACACCATCAGAGCCGAGGCCGTGGGCTACGAGCCCGTATCCGGCGTGCTCAACGTTCCGGCGTACGCCGAGGTCGTGCTCCTCATGAACCGCTTGGAGGCACCCGGCGGTCGTCAGCTGGGCCTCGTGGGCGGCGTCGTGATGGACCGTCGCCAGGATCCTGTCCAAGGCGTGACGGTCGAGCTGGTAGGGACCGACGAGCGCCCCGTCGAGAGCGGCTACGAGGGCCGGTTCACCTTCCCGAGCGTGGCGCCGGGTCTGGCCCGGGTACGGGTCTCGGTGCCCGACCACGAGCCGGTCGAGACGTTGGTCATCGTCCAAGGCGGAAGGGCGGCGGTGATCGAGGTGACCGTAGGACCCGACGGCGTCGAGCTGGAGCGACCGCCCCTCTGATGAGGCCCTGGAGGCACGCGCCGCTGCTGCTGTTCGCAATCCTCCATCTGCCCACCTCCGCCCAGGCTCAGCTCACTGAGCAGCTCTATCAGAGCGCCTGTGACGACGGCGACACGAGCGCCTGCCTCGTGTTCGGCCTCATGTCCGAGGTCGGCGAGGGCGTGGCACAGGACTTCGAGCGCGCCCAGGCTCTCTACCGCACGGCGTGCGAGAACGGCGAGCTCGTCGGCTGCACGAACCTGGGCCTCATGTACGCCGAGGGGCGCGGCGGCCCGGCCGATCCGGACGAGGCCCGGGGCCGGTTCGAGATCGCGTGCGAGGGGGATGAGGAGTTCGCATGTGACCTGTTGGACTACCTGAACGATCAGGACGTCGACCCCGACGAGGTCCGCTACATGAAGCGAGGTCGCGTTGCCGACGCGACGACCACGACCGCGCTCTCCGACGCGCTGATCGAAATACCCGAGCTCGACGTCCGTGGGGTGTCGGACCCTCAGGGCCTGGTCTCTCTCGGACGTCTGCCCGAAGGCACCTACCAGGTCACCGCAAAGCGACTCGGCTACCTCGACCTCGACGCCGAGATCCAGGTACCGGGCGGCACTCAGTTCATGATCCTCATGGATCGAGCGCAGGCTCCGGACACGGCCCAGTACGGCCGCGTCTTCGGGCGCGTGACGGAGCCGGGGGGCAACGCCATCTCGGACGTCGACGTGACCGTGGTGGGACGGGAGAGCCAGCGCGCCATCAGCAACCCTCGGGGGCGCTTCGGGCTCGCCGACGTGGAGCCCGGTCTGGTGCAGGTCCGGCTCACGCGGCTCGGGTACGCACCCAGGACCGCGACTCTGGTCGTACAGCCCGGGCGCACCGCCGACCTCGAGGCCGTCCTCTCGCCCGAAGCCATCGAGCTCGCGCCTATCGAGGTGACCGTACGCTCGACCTGGCTGGAGCAGAACGGCTATTACGAGCGCTCGCTGCAGGGGGTGGGACGCCAGTTCGACCGCGAGGACATCGACCGGCTGGTGGTCTTCCAGCCTTCCGAGCTCATCACGAGGATCCCCGGCGTTCGGCTCTCCGACTCCCGCAATCTTCCGGGGCAGCCGCAGTACGCCGTGAGCCCGCGGGTGCGCTCGTTCTCGGACGAGCAGTGCATCATGGACCTGTACATCGACGGCGTCCTGCAGGCGGACCCCGATCTGAACCGCTATCCACCAGACTGGATCGAGGCAGTCGAGGTCTACACGGGTGCCACCGCGCCGGCCCAGTACTCGGGGCTCAACCCGTGCGGCATCGTCCTCATGTGGACCCGGAGGTAGGCAGGAGCCAACGGCTCCACTTGCGACGGTCGGGGCCCCCTCCGCACTCTGGCCACCCCGTTCCTGCCGGCCCGCGGCAGCAGCGCCCACCGACCCGGAGTAGAGCAGCGCCATGAACGTCGAGCCCGGCAAGACCCGCATCGGATGGATCGGACTCGGAGTGATGGGCCGCAGCATGTGCGGCCACCTCATCGACAAGGGCTTCAGCGCGACCGTGTACACGCGCACGAAGTCCACCGCCGACTCGGTCATCGCGAAGGGCGCCGTGTGGGCCGACACGCCGAAGGCCGTGGCCGAGAACAGCGACGTCGTCTTCACCATCGTCGGCTTCCCGAGCGACGTGCGTGAGGTCATCCTGGGCGCGGACGGCGCTCTCGCTGGGTGCGAGAAGGGCAACGTCATCGTCGACATGACGACGAGCGAGCCCGCACTGGCCGAGGAGATCTACGCCGCCGGCAAGGCCAAGGGCGTCTCGACCGTCGACGCGCCCGTCTCGGGGGGCGACGTGGGCGCGCAGGAAGCGCGGCTCTCCATCATGATCGGCGGGGACGAAGACGTCGTCGCGGCGCTCCAGCCCTGCTGGGACGCCATGGGCAAGACGATCGTCCGGCAGGGCGGACCCGGCGCCGGTCAACACACGAAGATGGTGAACCAGACGCTCATCGCCGCCGGCATGATCGCCGTGTGCGAGGGGCTCCTCTACGCGTACAAGGCCGGCCTCGATCTCGAGACCGTCATGCAGTCCGTCGGGTCCGGCGCGGCCGGGAGCTGGTCGCTCTCGAACCTCGGCACGCGCATGATCGCCAACAACTTCGACCCCGGCTTCTTCGTCGAGCACTTCGTGAAGGACATGGGCATCGCGCTCTCAGAGGCGAAGCGCATGAACCTCGC
>JAHEKM010000036.1 GCA_024638325.1 Gemmatimonadota bacterium
CCCCCCCCTCCTCGCGATACGCGCGGTGGGCGAGCAGATAGATCTCGTCCGGGCTCATGTAGACCAGGAGGTCCGCGACCTGCGCCGAGCAGTAGTCGTGATACTTGGCGCGAAGAACCTGAAGCGACTCCCCGGAGCCCTTCTTGCCTTCGTCCACAGCGGTCCTCCCGCAGGACGTTTAGAAGCCTCCGCGCTCGCCAGAATGCACGGCCGAAAGCGGGGGTTCCGATCGCGCCAACGTATGCAACCGAGGGACTTACGTGCGCAAGGCTTTCAGGGGAGTCGACCGACCAGCGCCACGTCGGTGAGAGGCGGGCCGGCGCCGGTCTTCAGACGCCGGAGTGCTGGTCGGATCAGGGCGAGAGAGGAGGGGCGTCCTCGGTGGCCTCGGCAGAACCGTCGGCGTCTCGATCCCTCAGGTGCTTGTAGATCGATCGACGCGTGAGCCCGTAGAGCACCACGCGACTCAGGAACTCCGGATCGCTCTCCTGTACCTCTTCAGCCTGAGCAGCGATGTCGCGGGGTAGTGTTACGGACAACTGCACGGCACGCGTCTCCCACATAGACACACCTCGCCCGGGACGGTTGGAGGAAAAAGTCTTCTTTTTTGGGGTACCGGCCCCGGAGTCGCGCCCGTTGGTGACCGGCTGGGGAGGTGCTAGCAAGCCTCGCGATCGAGAGAACACTAAGGCTCGGCCCAGGCACGCGCAACCCCTTTGTTGGCCTGGCCACAAGAAAAAAGTGATCTCATAAGTCGTTGCTACACAACATGTTAGAAATTCCCCATTTTGGCTAATCCATGTGTTCCCAGGACCAAGCGTATGTTATGCGCTCCCACGGGTCTTGAGTGGAAGTGCAAGCGGCGCAGGGAGTTTGGACGACCGCCCAGACGCTCGCTTGGCGGACCTCGCTCGTACGGTTTTTACAAAAAATCCCGAGCTGGCGAGGGGGCCCTACGGGTTGCGACGAAGACGGCTCAGGGGAGCGTCGAGCGGAGAAACGCGACGAGCGCTGAGGGCTCGAAGCTCAAGAACCGCTCGCGCACGTGGATCGGGTTCGCCTCCCGGAAGATGAGCGTCGTGCGATGGACGCGGCCCGCACGCGGCCCCGGACCTTCGAAGGCGATGAAGCCCCTCCATGCGTCGCCGTCGCGAAACGACCGAAGGTGGGCGTCCCACGATTCGTCCTTGAAGGAGAACCGACGTGTCTCCACCGTGACTGGCGCTTCCGCGCTGGGCGCGTCCGCTGCCCCTTCGACGTCGACCAGATGGGCCTCGGGGCTCCGCGTCACGTCTTCGAGCCAGACCTCGAGCGGAGGGAGGGGTAGCAGCTCCTCACAAAAGCCGACCAGCGCCTCCATCGGGTCGCCCGTATCCAGGTCGGCGGGTGCCGCTGCCAGCGCACGGCGTAGAAGTGGTCGCACGGCCGCGCGGGGCATCATATGGAGAAGTCCCCGTGCTTGACGACGCCGATACGCCCGGTACCGTCCGGCCAACTCAACGGTCGAGAGTCGCCCCGCACCACCGCGGTCCAGGTCGCGTCCCGAGTCCGCGGCAACAGTTGTCACCGGCTCGCCTACGAGGAGGTGACCGGTCCCGGAGCGCGTCAGTGGACGACGCGCGAGCCGGCGAACGGCGCGGGCACCGGAATGACGAGGGTACGAGCCTCGTGAATGTGCAGCGCATTGAGCGTCTCGCGCGCGCCGAACGTATCCATGAGACGCTCGAGAGCGGCGAAGCGATCGGGATCGAAACGCGCGACCAGCGAAGCGAGACCGCGACGCATGTGCGCGAGGCACTCGCGGGCCTCACTCAGCGTGGTAGGGAGCGGGAATCGGACCTGATACTCGATGGACTCGGTCGACCCCCCGACCGGTTGCGTACGCAGGAGCTCCGCGAGCGGAAAGGCCTCCGAGAGCGCGTGCTCGAGCGGCATGTCGGGCTCGTCGAACGCGGTTCGGAACACGAGCGAGCAGGTGTCGTAGTCCAGGTGCGCCCGAGTCAGCCTGCCCGGACCCAGCACGAAACGGATGGACGTCCCCTCGTGAAGGTCGAGGTCGCGGCAGATGTCCCGGTACCCCAGCCTCAGGAACGTGGGGCGGGTCAGTGGGCCAAAGCCGAGGCGCTCCAGAACACGCAACCCGATCTGGAACCCGTAGCGGCGGAGCGACTCGCGGTCGTGCGTCGCAGCCGAAGCGGTAATGAGCTCGGTGACGTGATCCAGCGTCGGCTCGTAGACCCAGTCCAGAACGACCAACTCGGTGCTGAGGTCGAGCACCTTGACCTTGCCGCTACCGAGATCGAGCGCTTCGGCGGTGGAGGCGTACCTGCCCTCGACGACCAGCGCGAGGCCGATGTCTTCGATGCGACCTCCCGGCGTGTCCATCTCGTGGAGGTCTCGGTATTGAACCACAGCGCGAGTGAGCGGCAGCTCACAGATACCGGGGACGTCGCCCATGGCTTCGGGCCGAGCGTCGGTGTGCATATTCGTCTGCATCGCGTTCTCGAACCCCCGTTCCGACAAGAAACCCGGCCGGAGCCGGGTGTCGTTCCCATGTGGGGCGCCAGCCAAGTCCAGCGGCCAGACGCCTATCGCATGCCTTCGAGGCGAACCTGTCCAGGATAATGACGGCCTTCGGCCGATCGCAAGAAGAACATGGAGGCGGACCGTCCCAGCTGGGGAAAGTGCCTTGCAACCCGGGCGCTGGCTCCGACATCTTCGTGCGTCCGCTCCGCCAACATCATGACGACGCTGAAAGAACACCGCCGGTCGGTAGCCTTTCTAGAGAGCCAGGGAGACACCTGGGCGTGCTTCCTGGTCACCGCCCCTGGCGAGGACGGGTCCTGGCACGGCTACTTCTCCTTCCGGCCCAGCCACGGTGAGGTCGAGGAGGACGAAGTCCGCACGACCGACATCTTCATCGAAGCGACCGAGGGGGAAATCCACGAGAAGGCCAGGGGACTCGGTCGCCCTCTTCTGGCGGGGCTCCTCGAGTCTGCGATCTACACCGCCGCGGGGACCAAC
Source organism: Gemmatimonadota bacterium (assembly GCA_024638325.1). GTDB lineage: Bacteria > Gemmatimonadota > Gemmatimonadetes > Longimicrobiales > Gaopeijiaceae > UBA2982. Next base: position 3,025 of record JAHEKM010000036.1, read on the forward strand.
GGCGGCGCGCCGCGACTCAGAGGGCTCTTTCGATCGTTGCTGCTCGAGAATGCAGTCGAGATCGCGGGAGACTGGAGCGATGACGGAGGCCCCGACCTGGACGCGCGGGAGATTGAGCGGCTTCGCTCTCTCTACGCGTCGTATCGCCTGGACCAGGTATCGCACTACATCTGCCTCGTCGAGCAAGAGGCCTTCGATCATGCGGTGGACGCGATCCTGGACGGCGAGAGCGTCGACTTCCTCGCCAAAGACCGGATGCAGTACGCGATGATGGTCGTGGACCACATTGAGCGGTTGCTCCCCCTCCCGGACTTCGAGACCTGGGCGGCCGACTTCCTGGCCAAGCCCGAGACCTACCGGCTCTACACGCACACCCTCCACCGCGAGGGTCGGCTGCCCTAGCCCCGCCCGCCCGGGACCACCCTGTTCTGGGACCAAGGCGTTGCCCCCGTTTGGCGGGCATTTTACGTTTTCTAGCTCAGTATTCGCCCAGCCCGAGAGGTACGGTTCTTTTGGAAGTCGTCGTCCAGGACAACGAGAGTCTCGACCGAGCGCTCCGCCGCTTCAAGCGGAAGGTGCAGCGCTCCGGTCTGTACTCGGAGCTGCGCAAGCGTCGCTACTACGAGAAGCCGAGCGCCCAGCGGAAACGGAAGCGCGAGGCCGCCATCCGGCGGGAGCGCCGCCGCCAGCGTCGGAATCGCCGCTAGGCCCATCGCGTAGCTCCCGTAGTCCATCGCCGTACGGTCGTCCGGCCGTACGCTCCCCTATCGCAGGCCCGCCGTGAGGATGCCGCCTTAAGCGGCCCGGCGCTCGAAAAGATCCGTGAGCGTCGCCCAGGCCGCCAGGGCTTCAGGCGAAAGATGCACCCACGCGAAGCGCACGACGAGCCGGCGCCAACCGTGAACGGTGCGCAGCTCCGTAGTCGTGGTCTCGGCCAACTGGTCGATCAAGCGGCAGAGGTTCCCGGCAGACGTGAAGCCCAGCTGGTGGGCGGCACGCGCAACGGTGACGTCACGATCCGAGAGTACCTTGGCCACCGCCAGGACCCGTAGCCACCGCAGGTAGGTGTAGGGAGACGGCAGCCCACGACGCCTGAAGCGAGCCTTGAGCGCTCCACGGCTCACGTCGCAACAGTCGGCGACATCGTGCAGGGTCCTGTAGCGGCTCGGGAACTCCAGCACGCGTCGCGCGAAGCCTCTCAGGGGTGCCGGCAGTGGCGCGCCCGCGGCGCGACTCAGCTCGGCCAGGGCCAGGTCGACCCATGTGCCCTCGCTCGAGGGTCGCTCGAGCAAGATCCGCAGCCGGCCGGTCACGTATTCCAGCCGGGGTACAGGAAGCTCGTGCGCGCGCCGCTCCGCCTCCCAGCGGGCCAGCACTGAAGTATCCAGGTCGATGACCGGCACGCTCGTTGGGGCGCGCTCATCGACGGCAGCGCCCGAGCGCACGAGCAGCCTCGGGAAGGCCCATTGGAGAGCCTCCTGTACGAGCTCGGCGTCCGCCACCACTTCCTCCTCGGGGTGAGCGGCGATCCGTACCGCCTGCAACAGCAGCGGGTCGGGGACGCGTGTGAGGATCATCGGGTGCTCGCTCTCGTCGAGGTCGCCATCGCCGAAGGACAGGTCGCGATAGACCGCGGCCCTTCTCCAATGTGAAGTCGGGCGTCGCCTTACGCCACCGAAAGCGGCAGCCTGTGCTCGGCGGAGGCCGGTTCGGGTCCGGCGCTCAGACGAACTCTGCGTCGGGCTCCTTGGTCAGGTGCTCGCGGAAGGCCTGCTTGTTGTTGCACTTCATGTAGGCCTCCTCGGGCGTGATCTTTCCCGCCATCAGGAGCTCCAGGATGTTCTGGTCGAGCAACTGCATGCCGTCCTTCTTGCCTGTCTGGATGATGGACGGGATCTGATGGATCTTGCCCTCGCGGACGAGATTCGAGATGGCGGAGGTCCCGATCATGATCTCCCAAGCGGCGAAGCGTGACTTGCCGTCCTTCGCCCGCATCAGGACCTGTGCGATCACGCCCTTGAGTGATTCGGCGAGCTGGGACCGGATCTGCTCCTGCTCGTCGGCCGGAAACACGTCGATGATGCGATCGACCGTCTTCGGCGCCGAGTTCGTATGCAGCGTGCCGAACACGAGGTGCCCCGTCTCGGCGGCCGTGATCCCCAGCTCGATCGTCTCGATGTCTCGCATCTCCCCTACGAGAATCACGTCGGGGTCCTCTCTAAGCGCCGCACGCAGCGCGTTGGCGAAGCTCCGCGTATTGGTCAGCACCTCTCGCTGATTTACGAGCGACTTCTTGTTCTGGTGCACGAACTCGATGGGATCCTCGATGGTGAGGATGTGGTCCGCCCGAGTCTCGTTGATCAGATCCACCATGGCCGCAAGCGTGGTACTCTTTCCCGATCCCGTGGGCCCCGTCACGAGCACGAGCCCCTTGGTCAGCATGCACAGCCGCTTTACGGCGTCGGGAAGTCCCAGGTCGTCGGCCGTGAGAATCTCGGACGGGATCGTTCGCATAACGGCACCCAGGCCCTTCCTCTGCCAGAAGACGTTCACACGAAAGCGAGCAAGCCCCGGGATCTCGTACGCGAAGTCGTAGTCGAGCTTGTCGAGGAAGGTCATGCGCCACTCCTCTTCCATCACCTCGTAGATCAGCGACTCCATGTCCTTCGGGGTCAGCTCCCGGAACTTGATGCGCTGCATGTGCCCGTGGACGCGCATGACGGGTGGGGATCCCACGGTCAGGTGGAGGTCCGAACCTCCCTGTTGCACCAGCACTTTGAGGAACTGGTCTATCTGCGCCATGAAGGCTCTCCATCACGTCGGGTGTCGATCATGGTGAGTGCGCGCTGGGCGCGTGTAGCGGATCTAGGGTCCAGGCGAGGTCCGTCCCCTCCTGGGCCTCCACGTGGAGGTGCCACCGAATGCCGGCTTCGTAGGCTGGCGTCACGTCGTCGTCGCGGCCCCACAGGAGGAAGGCCACCGACGCGACGTCCAGCGCGCTGTCGGGCCAGTCCATCACCTCGCCCGAGAGGTCGACCGTAACCACGTCGAACTGGAACGCACGCAGCGTCTCCAGCTCGGTGGCCCACGCCTCGGCGTCGTCCGAGAGGCGATGGCTGAACGCTTCCCCGGCTTCCGGACGGTCCGAGGCACTGATGTAGATGCTTCGCCAGTTCGCGTCGAGCAGGAGCTCCGGCAGGTGCGGCAGGATGCGGTGGCCGAGCTCGGCTGGCGAGGACGTCACGATGAAGCGAGCGCGCCCGGTCCGCGCCAGCAGACGCACCTCGGAAAGGATGCCCTCACTCGGTGGCGGGAAGCGTTCCTGCAGCTGCGTGACGGCTTGCAAGGGATGGAAGAGGTACTCCAGCCCGGACTCGTCGCTAAGGTATCGGACGTCGACCGGCGTAACCGTTCCCGCGCGGGCTAGCCTCGCTTCCCAGGTAGCGCGCGTCGTGTCACCCACCGTCTTGCTCGGTCCTGGGTCGAGGGAGTGCTCCAAGGCGGTCGTCCAGTCACCGGAGAGGCGCCTGCGGCGGATCGTACCCGAGTCGTCCCACCACACGATGGCACGCCCACCGCGCGCAGAGATGCCGAAGCGGGGGGCCGTGGCGAGCAGGACTTCGTCCCAGGCGTCGGTGAGGTCCAACGGCGCCCCGTACCCGGACTCGTCTGCGGCTGCCGCCCGGGCGTAGACCTCCCGAATGAGCTCACGGATCTTCGAGGGTGAGGCGAGGGACAGCTCGATCCGGAGGTCCGTGCGGGAGCGCAGGTCGTTGATCACCTTGTCCTTGAGCGGCGAGTCGACCACGACGGTGAGCGCGTCGTCGGTCTTCATGATCGGCAACGTGAGGTGCGCCAACGCCCATTCGGGGGAGACCAGCGCGGCCGCCTCGTAGTCCACCGAGTCGGCGTCGGGGAAGACGAACGGAAGGTCGAACTGCGACGCCAAGCCCCATTCCACCTCGCCCTCGTTGACCAGGCCGCACGCCATGAGGGCCTCGCCGAAGTAGCCACCGTTGTCGCGCTGGTAGGCGAGCGCCCTGTTGACGTCGTCTTCGGTGATGCGCCCGACGCTCATCAAGATGCTCCCGATGGTGCCGCGTTCGTTCATGTCCGGGGATCTTCGGGTGAGGGTGGTCACGGTGCCGCAGGGGTCCGCGACAGGGAGTGCCGAAACGGACTCAGCGTATCTCAGGCTCCCGCACGATGATAACACCACGTCCCGGAGCCGCGTTGCCTTCGAGACGAAACGGGTAGCGCCCGGGAGGAGCGCCCTCGAAGCTCAGCACGAAGCGGGTATCTCGGTCGATCAGGGGTGGCGAGGCGGTCTGGTCCGTTCGCTCCAGAAAGGCCCAGGCGGCGCTGGCCACGCTGTCGCGCTCGAAGATAACCTCGTGAATGAGCCAGTCGCGCGTCACGAACTCCACGTGTGCGCCCGGAGCGATGGACACGGCGGCGGGATCGGCGCGCTCGGTCTCGCCCCCGGTGAGGCTCACTCGGTGGACGACGTCACGTGGGGTCAGGCCCAACTCGGCCTGCAGCATCTCATCCGGCTGTAAGGAGGGGTCCGCGGGCTGACATCCCGCGACGGACAGGACGCTCAGCAGCACGGCCACGATCCTCACGCCACGACTTCGGTCCCGCACGAGATGCAGAACCTCCAATCCGGGTCGAGCTCCTCACCGCAGTCACCGCAGGGCACCACCTTGAGATCCGTCCCGCAGAACGGACAGAAATTCAGGTTCTCCCGTACCGGCAGCTCGGCGCGACACCACTGGCACGACCCGAGGGCCGCGGGAGCGGTGTCCGCCTGGGGCGCATCCGGGAAGACGTCCACACCGGGAGGAACGATCTCCATGGTTTCCACCGCGCTCTCTGAAGGGGCCAGGTCGGCCATGGCTACCGGGTCCTCGGCGTTGAGCGCCTCGGCCAGGTCGGGCGACTCGTCCAACGCAGCCGCCGACAGATCCACGTAGGCCTGGTTGAGTCGCACGTCGACCGCCGCATACTCGCGGTACAAGCCGGTGTTGGGATTCGCGGTCTCGAGCTCGGCTCGGAGGTCACGGAGGGCCGGCTCCGACTCGAGCACGAGGTAACCGCCCTCGCCCGCCAGAAGTCGTAAGAGCGCGTCCTCGTAGTCCCCGTTCATCTCCACCCCGATGCGGTCTCGATGCGACCCGTACGGAACCAGGTTCTGGTAGATCTCGGCGACCGTGAACGGTCCCGTCAGGTACTCCGGGCGCTGAGTCTGGATCTCCTCGATCAGCGCGCGATGAAAGCGCTCGAGCACCTCAAGTGAATCGCTCATGGCGATCTAGTCCTCTTCTTCCAGCCGCAGGAGGCCGACACCCGCCGCGGCGCGCAGGAACGCTTCGGGATCAGTCGAAGGAATCTCGACCCCGCTCTGCTCGTGCCACCGCTCGGCCAGTCGGCGCATGTAGTGAGTGATCGACTCGTGGGCGAAGCCGGCCTGATCGCGCATCTGTCGTACGATTTCGTACCAGGTGCCCCTCAGGAGCTGGCCCTCCAGCCGCACGGTCCGTGGCACGTCGTCCCGAGCGGCCAACGACCGCTCGAAGAGCTCCAGCTGGCTGGGGTCATAGGTGGTGTATCCGTCGTTCGCGCCCATGCTGGTCTCGACCTCGGCGAGCAGCCGGTCGATCGGGTCGTCGAGATCCTCGAGCTCGCGCAGTCGCTGCTCCCAGGGAGCCATGCGCGCATCGCCCGACTCGAGGTGCCAGAGCGTTCGCTTCAGCTCCATCAGCCGCCAGACCCCGAGCGCGTCCCAGTGCTCCTGCGGCGGCACCCGCTCGAACTCGCGGAGCGCGGCCTCCCAGTCACCCCGGTCGTACAGGAGGTGCCCCAGATAAATGCGCGCTTCGTGAAGATCGGGGTCGAGGCGGAGCGCTCGGCGGATCTGGCGGCCCGCGCCGATGTCGTCCCCGAGCCGGTGGAGCGCGTACCCGAGCGAAGCGGCCGCGTCCGCGCTGTCCGGCCGGCCGGTCGCGGCCTGTGCGAAGATGTCCCGGCAGTCCGCATACATGGCCGCCCGGTAGAGCGCTCGGCCGATGGTGAGCATGAGCTCGATGTCATCGTCGTAGCCCTTCGCGGCGACCTCCCGAAAGAGCTTCAACGCATACTCACGCTCGCCGAACCGGAGAAGGACCTCGCCGAGGCCTACCTGCGCGTCGTCGTGTCCCGGATCGAGGACGACGGCCCTCTCGAAGGCGTGGCGGGCCCACGCGTACTCCTCCCGTGCCAGCCGGGCGTAGCCGAGTCCGACGTACAACTCGACTGCATTGGGATAGAGGGACAGGCCCTCTTTGAGCATCTCGAGGGCCCCTTCGTAGTCACCGTCGTTGTAGAGCTTGTGTGCCGCTTCGTCGTATTCCTCTGAGCTGAGGAATCCTTCGGGCATGTAGTAAAGCTCCTCTCGACCGCCGCTGGTCGACCCGGAAGGGCTGGATCGAGACAACTATAATGCCACGATTCGGGCGTTACCACCCTGAAATCAAGAAGCCCTCGCCAGCCTGCCGTCGGCGCGAATCGGGACGGGCTCAGGCCCTCGCGTAGGCCACGCCGCAGGCCGCGCAGACAAGGTCCTTACCGGCGCGCACGAGCCGATACCCCGAGCCGTGGCGCGGACAGTCCGGATCGTCGCCCGCGTCGAGCACGTCCCGCACCTTCCTGCGCTCCGTGCGGGTGGCCTTGGGAATCTCGATCTCGTACCGGAGCGACGAGGCGCTGCACTCGAAGATCCCCAGTGCGGTGCCGCCCTCCAGCGCGCGCACTCCAAGCAGCATCAGATAGCCCCCCATGGGGGATTCGATGCGCTGGCCGGCATAGTAGGCCTTCAGCACGTCTTTCTCGTTGTCGAGCTGCAGCGCCTCTGTCACGACGCCCCCTTACACCCTCGAAATCAGCGGAAATCCCCCGAAGAACGCCCGGCCCCGGGACAAAAGAGGCGGAAGTATAGGGGGGGACCCGATTTTCCGCTACCGTCGGCGGTCACAAGCCGCATTCGGCGGTTCCCGAGGGCCCCAAAGACGAAACGGAGCGGCCGCCCCCGAGGGCTCCGCTCCGTTTCTAGCCTTCCGTACGACGCGCGTCAGGCGACGGTCGCGTCCTCCAGGTTCTTGGCCGTGCTGTCGGCGCCGTGCGCAATGGCCGGCTTGCAAAAACGGATACCGATCGCGTGCAGGCCTTGCAGGTCGACATCCGTGAGGTCGGGATACCGTTCCCCGATATAATCGATCGTCTCGTCCATCCACTGACGCTGGTCTTCTTCTGCCGCCGCGAGGACTCCGCAGCGATTGATGTGACTGAACAACTCGTCACGTGCCCGATCTAGAAGCTTCTCTTTCGACAAGATTTCTCTCCGTTATCGCGATGGCCGTGCGCGCCCGCGGCACGCATTCTCGTGTAATATGCTTCAGCCGTGTAACCTAACGGCGTGCGTAGTCGAGACAAACACTTACGGACTCCTGTGGCACTCAGCCCCGTCCAGCTCGAGGTCTTCCGCCATCTCTTCGCCGCCCTGGCCGAAGAGATGGGCGCCGCGCTCAAGCGTGCCGCGTTCTCGCCCAATATCAAAGAGCGGCGTGACTACTCGTGTGCGCTCTTCGACCCGCAGGGCATCGCCGTCTCGATGGGCGATCACATGCCGGTGCACCTCGGTGCGATGCCCATGAGCGTCGAGGCGGCGCTCACTGCGCTGGGCTCGCTCGCCCCCGGTGACGTCGCCTGCCTCAACGATCCCTTCCACGGGGGCACGCACCTACCGGACGTGACCCTCATGTCCGCGGTCTACGACCCGGCCGGCACGGTTCTGGGCTACGTCGCCTCGCGAGCCCACCACAGTGACGTGGGGGGTTCGACACCCGGCTCCATGCCGCTCGCGAAGGAGATCTTCGAGGAGGGGCTGCGCATCCCGCCGGTACGGCTCTACCGAGGTGGGGAGCGCAATGAGGACCTCTGGGTACTTCTGCTCGCGAACGTGCGGACGCCCGTCGAACGAGCGGGTGATTTGGATGCCCAGCTCGCCGCCCTGAACACCGGAACGACGCGTCTGCTCGAGATCGCTGAACGAAGAGGCACCCCCGACACGCTCACGGCGATGGGGGAGTTGATCGCCTACGCGGACCGGCTCGTGTCGGCGGGCCTGGAACAGATCCCCGACGGGACCTATGGGGCCGTCGACCACCTCGAGGACGACGGCTTCGGCAGCGGCCCCATTCCAATCGAAGCGACGCTCACCGTGCAGGGGGCTGCGCTCGAGATCGACTTCGGGGGCACGTCGCCCCAAGTCCCTGGCGGGGTGAACGCCGTCTCCGCCATCACCTCCTCGGCCGTGCGGTACGTTGTCCGCTGCGTCGTCGAAGCGCTGCTCGGTGAGCCCCTGCCCGCAGGTGGCGGCTCGATGTCCGCAGTGACCGTGAAGACACCGCCTGCTTCCGTCGTGGACGCGCAACCTCCGGCGGCAGTAGCAGCCGGCAACGTCGAGACGAGTCAGAGGATCACCGACGTGCTCTTCCTGGCGCTCTCGAAGGCGCTGCCAGACCTGATCCCGGCGCTCTCGCAGGGCACCATGAACAACACCACGGTCGGGGGAACGGACACGCGCACGGGCGCCGCGTTCGCGTACTACGAGACCGTCGGTGGTGGTATGGGAGCGGGACCGGGAGCCGACGGCCTCAGCGGGGTGCACGTGCACATGTCGAACTCCCTCAACACGCCGATCGAGGCCCTCGAGCACGCCTATCCGTTTCGGGTGACCCACTACGGAATCCGCCGCGGCTCCGGGGGCGCCGGGAAGCACCGAGGCGGCGATGGTCTTCGCCGCGACCTTCAGGTCCTGACCGCCGCCAAGGTCGCGCTGCTTTCGGAGCGCCGAGTCGGTGGTCCCAAGGGCGCGCGGGGAGGGCGAGACGGTGCGCCCGGACAGAACGTCCTGATACGAGCGGGTGTAGAGGAGCCCCTTCCAGCCAAGACGACCTTCTACGCGGAGCCGGGAGACGTCGTTAGCATCCGCTCCCCCGGCGGAGGTGGCTGGGGCACCCCCGACTGAAGACGACCGTCCCCTCGGGACGCATCACCACAGAACATGTATCTACGCTATTCCTGTATCTGCGAAGACGCGCGTCCCACCGCCGACGGCAAGATCGACGTGCACGGAGTCTACCACGACCTCGCCGCCCCCGGCTTCCCGGCCCAGCAAGAGCTGCTCGTGCTCGTCCTGGTCCTCGAATGGGAACGCGAGGACCACGGTCGTTACCTCTTCAAGGCCGATCTCGAGGACGACGAGGGCAAGGTCTCGGTCACGGTTGAGGGCGAGACGGAAGTCCACGTGGCTAGCCCCGATCGACCACCCGCACGCAGCCAGCTCATCATGCCGCTGGAAAAGATCGTCTTTCCGAAGGCGGGCCAGTATCAGTTCAAGGTGAAGGTGAAGGGGCAGACCTTCGATGGACCCAGCCTCTACCTGATGGAGGCACCCGAAGAGGTGGCCGAGGCCTGATGGCCGCGTGACTCTACCGCCAGGATACGACGCATGCTCCGCCCGCAGGGCGACGGGCTTCGCATGGGGCGATGCCTCCGACTGGCTACGCTCGGTGCTCGACAGCGGCGTCAGCCTGCACACGTGGGCGGCCGCCCAAGACGACGCCAAGCCGCTCGTCGGGCGCGGCACCCTCTACTCCGTGGGCGCGCAGGCGCCGGGGCCCGAGGGACGGCCCAGGTGGGCGGTGCGCCGCTACTTCCGGGGCGGCCTCGTGGCGCCGCTGCTCCGCGACCGCCACCTGACCTCTCGCATCACCAGGCCCACCCGTGAGCTCTGGGGCACGGTGGAGGCGCGCGCGCGGGGGGTGCCCGCGCCGGCCGTAATCGCCGGAGCCGTATACCGCGCCGGCCCGTTCTACCGGGCCGACCTCGTCACCGAGCTGATACCGGGCGCACGCACGCTCGAGGCGCTGGTGTTCGGCAGCGGCGGCACGGAGGACGCGTCGGTTCTGCTCGCCCACGCCGGGCGGCTCGTAGGCCTGCTCGAGCGGTCGTTGGTCCTGCACGTCGACCTGCACGCGGGCAACGTGCTCCTCGTGCGCGGGGAGGAGGACTCCGGGGCCAGGGTCGTGGACCTCGACCGCAGCGTGGTCTTTCCGCTCGACGCGAGTCCGTTCGGAGAGGTCATGCGCAAGCGCATCGAGCGCTCACTGCGCAAGCTCGCGAAGCAGTACTCGCGTCCGATCACCGAGCATGAATGGACTGCACTCCGTGCGGGGTACGAGGAGGGCGAGTGAGCGGCTGGGAGGGTCCACCTCCTCGCGACGTATGCATCGTCATGCTGTCCGCGCTCGGCGACGCGGTGCACGTGCTCCCGGTAGCGAACGCGATGAAGCGCGCTTGGCCCGGGTGCCGGATCACCTGGATCGTGCAGAGCGTGCCGTACCGCCTCGTCGCCGGACACCCGGCCATCGACGACTTCGTGGTCTTCGAGAGACGCCGTGGAGTCGGGGCCTGGCGTAGCTTCGCCGAAGCAGGACGTGCGCTCCGAGGACGTCGCTTCGATCTGCTGCTCGGGCTTCAGGTCTACCTCAAGGCAGGCCTCCTCACGGGACTCGCCGACGCGCGCGTGAAGCTCGGCTTCGATCGCGCGAGGGCCCGGGACCTGCAGTGGGTGTTCACGAACAGACGCGTGCCGGCTCGGGGACCCCAGCACGTGCAGGACCAGTACTTCGAGTTTCTCGAGTACCTGGGCATCGACGCACACCCCGTCGAGTGGGGGCTTCGCCCGACCGAGGCGGAAGCACGCGCGCAGCGTGACTTCTTCGGGCGCCTGGGTCGACGTACCTGCGCCGTGGTCGTCGGAACGAGCAAGCCGGAGAAGAACTGGACGGTCGAGCAGTACACCGAGACGCTGGACGCGATCGGTGAGCGTCACGGACTTCTGCCGGTCATCGTGGGCGGCCCGTCGAGTCTCGAGCGTGAGGCGGCGCATCGCATCAGGGCCACGATGGAAGGCGACTCGGTCGAGGCGCTCGCGGACGACCCGCGACGCCTTCTCTGGCTCCTCGACGGCAGCGCATTGGTCATCAGCCCCGATACCGGCCCACTTCACGTTGCTCGCGCCCTCGGTAAGCCCGTCGTTGGGCTCTACGGCTACACGAATCCCAAGCGAACCGGCCCATACCGGGCCTTTGGCGACCTGGTGGTCGACGGGTACGCGCAGTACGACGGCGAGGACTACCCGGTCTCGGGCACGTACCGGGACGGGATGAAACGCGTGACGGTCGAGCGCGTATTGGAGAAGGTCGATCTGGCGATGCGACGCTACGCATCGTGACCGAGCCGGGCCGAGGAAGCGGATCTCAGACGGAGGGCGGAATGCCGCAGAAAGCAGCGTGGGTGACCATGTCGGTGTTGGCCGTGCTGGTCGCACTATACGCGCTCTCCGTCGCGCTGGTGCCCGGAGCACGAGGGAGGTTCGTGGTCGACCTGGTGGCCCGGGGGTCGTCACGGGCGATCGGCCACATGCTGTTCGGGGGCATCGCCCTAGCGTTCGGTGCCTTCCAGTTCAGTAGCCGCATCAGGGTGCACCGTCCGCGCCTCCATCGCCGGCTCGGACTGGTCTACGTTCTGATGGTCGCGGTCAGCGGGGTCAGCGCCCTTCTCCTCGCACCCATCTCGGACGGCGGGCTCACGGCGCACTACGGCTTCGGCATGCTCGCCGTGCTGTGGCTGGGTACGACCGCAGCGGCGTATACGAAAGCACGGTCGCGGGACTACGAGGCCCACAGGGAGTGGATGATCCGCAGCTATGCGCTCTGTCTTGCTGCGGTTACTCTGCGATTGTACCTGCCCGCGAGTGCGGTGGCCGGGATCCCCTTCGACGATGCCTATCCGGTCATCTCGTGGCTGTGTTGGGTCCCCAACCTGGTCGCCGCCGAGTGGTTCTTCGTGAGGGGAGGCTTCGTGCGGCTGGAGAGCGCCGCCTAGCCCCCTAGCTGCGCTTTCAAGGCGAGAACGGCCACGACCGCGGCCCACCCCAGCGCGGCCTCCCACTCGCGATGCCGCGCGTAGCGGGACCAGCGGAAGCCCGACTCCACCCCAGCGGCCATAGGGCCGGCCCCAGAGGGTCGGTATGGCATGAGGCGCACGGCCAGCGCAGGCACCCGCGCCGAGTAGTCGCGGAATCGTTCGCCGAATCGCTCCGAGAGCTCGCGCGACTCGCGGCGCACGGTCGGCACGTAGACCGCCGCGAAGAAGAGCCCGAACGCGAGCGGCCAGACCCAGTGCCCACCCGACACCGCCAAGCCGAGCCCGACAAGGAGGCTGCCCAGATAGAGGGGATTCCGCGTGAAGGCATAGGGTCCCGAGATGGCGAGGTCGGCGTTCTTGTCGATGGAGCCGGCCGCCCATGCCCTGAGCGCCAGGCCGGGAATCGCCAGTGCCGCCCCCGCCCACAGCGACGGTCCGGTCGGCTGGGCGAGTACCAGGAACGGCGCGGCGAACAGCCAAGCCAGGCCGATACGTACGCTGCCCGGCATCAGGAGGGCTAGGGCCTTCGGACCCGGGGCGGACTCAGTCTGCCCGCTGGCACGTCATGCGAACAGCGCGGGCCTCTTCGCCCCACGGCGCGATGTTCGTCATCTGTAGGACCAGCTGTCCCGTGGGCGCACGTAGGCACAGAGCGATTCGCCATCGCCAATCGTTCTCCGGACCGTAGGATCCCTCGACCTGGAAGAGGCCCAGGGCCTCCGGGAGCCGGCGGCACCTCATGGGCTCGGCTTGGTGCCAGCTGTCGGTGAAGTCGGCGCCACCATCGTGCAACGTGATGCTCCCCGCGTGCGCCGTCTCGTCGTGGCTCCACGTATACCGTACGCCTCCGTCCTCGACGGTAAGGGTGCATTCGCTCCGGGAGACGTCGTCGCCCATGGGGTCGGTCCAGAGCTCCGCCGAGCCGGTCCACTGGGTGCCCGCGAGTTCGGACAGGGACGTCATCGGCTGCTGGCCTCCCGTGGGGCCGAGGCGATCACCGGCTGGCTGTGTCGGATTGGGCCGGCCCCAGCAAGATCGCCCGTGACTCCGGATTCACGGGGATGCCGCTCGTGATCGACTCGAGGTGCAGCGATACGCCGCCGGGCACGACGGGCATGTCCACCCACATGTAGACCAGCAGCCGGCGCTCGTCGTCGGTGAACTCGAGCTCGGCTTCCCCGTCGTCCGAGAAGAGCCCTTCGCTCTGGAAGCGGGGCCGGACGACGATGACGTCGAACTCACCGGCGTCCGTCTTGCGCCGATCCTTGCGCACGACGTGCACGGTGACGGGGTTGCCCGTCTCCTTGAAGTACCGGTCGAACGTGTACGTCTCCCCCACTTCCAGGGGGAGGGTCCGCAGGAAGTAGACGAAGGCGATGTCGTCGAGCGGAGTCGGCGTCGGAAGCGGCCCGAACTCGTCGTTGTCCTGGCGCTCCCACGTCATTCTCTCGGGGAAGAACGCATAGTCCCGGATGCCCGAGTAGCTTCCCTGATTCATGTCCCGCGTAAACCGCCAGCTCTGCAGGGTCTGCACGTCGAACCAGGTCTTGTAGAGGTCGTTCAGACCGACGATGAAGCGGCCCCGGATGCCCATCGCGGCCCGGTACGTCAGGTTGCCGCGCACGTTCTCGAAGCCCTCGACGGAGAGCCATGCGTTGCCCGCATTGAACCACCCGACCTTCACGTTGTAGGTCAGGTGTTCACCCGGCCCGAACGGCGCAGGGGCGGCGGACGTGTCGGGTGGGACCATCTCAGGAGTCCACTGCGCGCGGACGCCGAGCTCGGGAGACACCCACGGAGAAAGTCCGAGAAAGAACAGGGCCAGGCCGGCCACGAAGAAGCGGCTCATGCGGCCTCCGTCCTCGGCGTCGTCCACAGCCCCTTGAGGCGAGCCAAACCGAGCAGCGTCTTACCGGGCTTGAACCGCGATGGCCGCATCAGTAGGTCGTAGCGGAGGTCCAGTGGCACCTCGGCGATGCGCCGGGCGTGCGGGGCCAGTCGCCCCAACAGCTCGACGTTGGCGGCCCACCCGTCCGAGCGCAGGAGCGGGTCGTCTTCCGGACGATCGCGCAGGGCCTTCTTCAGCACGATCACCCGATACGCACGCTGGCCGGCGAGCGGATCCGAGACCGGGGCCCGGGCCACGACGCCCCTCAGGACCGCGCCCGCGACCCAACGCACGACCCTGACCGGTCGGGGCATGGCGTCCCGCTCTCCGGACACTTGGCCGGCGACAATGTCGGCACCGCCCTCGAGCATCTTCACGAGCGGCACGATATCGGCGGGGTCCTCGGTGAAGTCGCCCTGTATGACCACCGCGCAGTCGCGCTTGGGGTACGGCGCGACCTTCTGCACATGGCGGAGAAGGAGCTCGACGGAGGCGCCGTACCCGATCCGCCGCTCGGAGCGGAGGACCGTGAGCGGAAGCGTTCGGCTGTAGCGCTCCAAGACCTCCGCCGTGTCGTCGTCGGACGCGTCGTCGTGCACGACGACCTGAAAAGGCCGGTCGAACTCGTCCAGGACCTTCCGCGTCTTCCAGAGAAGGACGCCGATGGTCGTGGCCTCGTTGTGCGTGGGGACGCAGACGTAAATCACGGAGCGCTCGGTTTCCTGGGTCGCAATCGGCGACGGCCCGGCGGCCGCCACACGAGTGTCCATAGGGCTAGTAACCTACCCCTTGGAACGCGGTTCCTCGGGCGGCCGTTTCTTCCAGCGCCGGTGCTGCCAGAAGTACTGCTCTGGTGCGGCCTTCACAGCCTCTTCGAGCCGGGAGGCGTAGGCGCCCATGAGCGCCCGGGCATCCTGGTCGCCGTGCCCGGTGGAAACGAACGGGAGAGGCTTGAACGTGACAGTATAGCGCTGGACCGGACCCGCATCGCGCGTGGCGAAGGCGACCCAAACGGGGGCCCCGGCCCGGGCGGCGAAGAGCGCCGGCCCTCGCACGGTGGCGGCGGACCGTCCGAAGAAGGGCAGGAAGATCGCTCCACCATGGGCGTTCTGGTCACCCAGCAGCGCGAGCACGCGCCCTTCACTGAGCGACCTGAGCGCCTCCCTCGAGGCATCGCTCATCTCGATGACGCGCATGCCGAGGCGGGCGCGGGTGTCGAACAGCGACCGCTCGAAGCCTCGGTTCGCCATACCCTTACCGACGACGTCCAGGGCTACCCCACGCGCGGAGATCGCCGCCCCACCGATCTCCCAGTTCCCCAGGTGCCCCGTAAGCAGCACGAGGCCCCGACCCTCGTCCGCGGCCGCTCGGAACGCCTCGAAGCCGACCGTCGTGGTCCGCTCCAGCACGCGCTCAGACGACCATCCTCCGCGTCTGAAGACGACGACCGCCTCGCGGCCCAGGTGAGCGTAGCTGCGTCGCGCGACACGCCGCCGCCATGATGCAGACCGGTCGGGAAAGGCCCAGGTCAGGTGCCGGTCGACGTCGCGTCTGCGAATCCTCAGCCCGCTGGCGACCAGGAGCCCGAGCGCGCTGCCGGCGCGCAAGGCCAGCGGCTCGGGCATCAACCCGACCAGGCCCACGCAGAGACGGAAGGCCAGGTTCTCCGCCCCGTGCCGCGCCGTGGGTGCTGTCACGATTCCCTGGCGAGCGGCGTGTCCTCGAACTGGAGCTCGTAGAGTCGTCGGTAGTGGCCACTCTGGGCGAGGAGCGACGCATGTGTGCCCCGTTCGACGACGCGACCGCGGTCCAGGACCAAGATCTGATCGGCGCGTTGCACCGTGCTGAGACGGTGCGCGATCACGATCACCGTGCGCCCCTCCATGAGGCGCTCTACGGCATCCTGGATGACGCGTTCGGCCTCCGTGTCCAGTGAGCTGGTCGCCTCGTCGAGCACGAGTATGGGCGCGTCCCGGAGAAGCGCGCGCGCGATCGCGATACGCTGTCGCTGTCCTCCCGAGAGCTCCACCCCGCGCTCGCCGACCACGGTGTCGTATCCCCGGGGGAGCCTGCGCACGAACTCGTGCGCGTGCGCCGCGCGTGCGGCGGCCTCGACGCGCTCGGGGGTCGCGTCCGCGATCCCGTACGCGATGTTGGCTCGGACCGAATCGTGGAAGAGCACCGTCTCCTGCGAGACGAACCCGATGAGTGCCCGCAGGTCGGCCACCGCCACCTCCCGGATGTCGAGGCCGTCGATGGCGATGCGTCCTGCGCTCGGATCGAAGAAGCGCGCGAGGAGATCCACGAGCGTGCTCTTCCCCGATCCGCTCGGGCCCACCAGCGCCGTGATGCTCCCCTTGGCCACCTCGAAGGAGACGTCATGGAGCGCGGGCTCGCCATGACGATAGGCGAACGACACGCGCTCGAACGCGATGCCCTCTTGGATGCCGCCTACGTCTCTCGGCTCGGACGCCTCTACGACCTCGGAGGGGGCGTCGAGGAATTCGAAGACCCGTTCGGCCGCGACCAGGCCCGGCTGCGCCGTCGCGGGGAACTTGGCCAGGTTCTTCACGGGGGAATACAGCTTCACAGACAGCGTCAGGAAGACGATGAACTGCGGACCCGTGAGATCGCCGGCGACCACGAGTCGGGCCCCGTAGAAGAGGAGGATCACGGTTCCCGCGGCCGCCAGCATCTCGGTCATCGGCGCCGCCAATGCCCGGGCGCGTTCCGCCCGCATGAACTCACGGAAGTACGTCCCCGTCAGGTCGCGGAAGCGCGAGCGCTCGTGCTCTTCCGCCGACGAAGCCTTCACCAACCGGATTGCCGACAGTGTCTCCGCGATGTGCGCGTTCACCTCGCCACCGACGTGTAGCACGCGCCGGTCCCGCCGCCTCAGGACCTTCACGAGCGGACCCCATATGGCCATCGCCGCCGGGATCACGATGAAGGCGGCGAGCGTCAGTCGCCACGAGATCAGGAGCATCGCAGCCAGGGCGATGACGAACTCGAAGACCGCAGACAACAGCTTCGACAGCTCGGCGGTCACGAGTGCGCGGAGGTGCTCGATCTCGGTCGTGAGTCGACTCACGATCTGGCCGGTGCGGACCTTCGCGAAGAAGCCGAGATCGAGCCCGACCAGATGCCCGTATACCGCGTTGCGCAGGTCCCGGTTGAGCCCCTGCTCGGCCCTCGCCAACAGGTACACCCGGACGAAGTGGAAGACGTTCTTCACAGCGAAGACGAGCAGGATGAGAACGCTGATGCGCCCGATCGCGGCGAGCGGGTCCCCGCTGACGTCGATCCAGCGATAGACGGTGGCGTCCAGCAGCCGGTCCATGCCGTTCGTGCCGGCCGCGGGTGAGGCTCCGCCGCTCACGAAGAGGGTCTCGACGAAGGGAATGAGCAGTACGTACACCGACGCGTCCATCACGGCGAAAAGCGCGGTGGCTGTCACGGCCGCCACGAGCAACGGCGTGTGCGGCTTCAGGAAGGAGAACATGCGCGCGTAGAGCGACACGAGAAGCCTCTGTACCGCGCCGTCTATCGCCGGGGCGTCAGGCTCGCGATCGGCACGATCATCTCCTCGGGGCTGATGCCTCCGTGGAGGAAGGCGTTCCGGTATCGAGCCTGGTACTCCCGCAGCTTCGTCGGATACACGAAGAAATAATCCTCGAGCGCGATGAGGTACGACATCCCGAGGCGGCCCGAGGGGAGTCTCAGATCCTTCTCGTCCCTCGTGTTGTACGCCGTAGAACGATTCTCGGCCCGGAGGTCCTGCCCGAACTTGTAGCGCAGGTTGCTCGTCGCGTCGCGTCGAGCGAAGACCGTAGTCGGGTGCTGGCAGAGGATGGAGCCGTGGTCGGTGGTGAGGATCACCTTGTGACCCTGCCGCGCGGCCTCCTTCAGCACCTCGAAGGCCGTCGACCGCTCGAACCACGCAACGGTCAGGTCCCTCAACGCTGCCTCGTCGCGCGCGACCTCCATGAGGATCGGCGACTCGGAGCGGCCGTGCGTCATGAGGTCCACGAAGTTGAAGACGAGCGCGATGACCGTGCCCTCGGTCTTGAGCGCCGAATTCACCCGCGCACGTACCTGATCGCTCTGCCGGTCCGAGAAGATCTTCTCGTAGTGGACCGGCACATCCCGTCCCGTCAGGCGCTTCAGCTGTGCGACGAGCAGCTCGTCCTCGAACGCGTTCAAGCTCCCCTCGTCGTCGGAAGCGTCCCACCACCCAGGATAGCTCTCGGCGATCTCGTCCGGGTAGCGCCCGCTGAAGATCGCGTTGCGGGCGTAGGGGGTGGCCGTCGGAAGAATCGAGTAGTGCCAGGACTCCTCGATCTCGAAGTATTCGGCCAGCAGCGGCGACATCGCGCGCCACTGGTCGAGCCGCATGCAGTCGAGCACCACGAAGTAGACCGGCTCGGATCCGAGACGAGGGAGCAGGAAGTCTCGCACCACGTCGACGGAGAGCCGTGGCCGATCCGGCGAGTCCTGCATCCAGCGGGGGTATTCGCGCATGACCCAGAGGCCGAACTCCCGCCGCAGATCCAAGGTCAGCGACCGTACGGTGTCGAGCAGGCCCTCCTCACCGGCCTCGCCGAGCCGGAGCTGCCAGTCGACGAGCTCCGTGTAGACCCGGGCAAACGCCTCCGGGGTCCGTGCTTCCTGGCCGTAGCCGGACAGCTTCGGGAAGCGTGAGGCGAAGTCCTGTGCCACGCGCGCCTGCCGGATGGACGAGCCCTCGAGGATGCGCGTGACGACCGACAGCACCTGCCGTGGGCTCGTCGGCTTCACGAGGTAGTCGTCCACACGCCGACCGATGGCCTCGGTCATGGTGTGGTCCTCCTCGGACTTGGAGACCATCACCACACGCTGATGGGGGTAGCGCCGGCGAATGATGCGTAGCACCTCGAGCCCGTGGCGGCCCGGCATCTGCTCGTCCAGGAGCACCAGGTCGTAGGGGGCTTCGCGCATCAGCTCCAGAGCGTCGTCGCCGTTGGTGATGGCGTCGACGTGATAGCCGCGCGCCTGCAGGAAGAGCAGGTGCGGCTTCAGCAGGTCGACTTCGTCGTCGACCCACAGGATGCGCTTCGCGGCGCGCGCGGTCTGGACCATGACGGAAAGTAAGCGAGTCAGTGCGCGAAGAGCACGTCGAGCCTCGTCTGCAGCTCGTCACGCACGGCGCGAAACGCGTCCAGCACCTCCTCCTCGCTCCCAACTACCGCCGCCGGGTCGGGCAGACCCCAGTGGAGGCGCGTGGCGTCCTCGAGCCAAACCGGGCAGACCTCTTCGGCGCACAGGGTAATGACCGCGTCGACGGGGCGCTCGACGTCGTCGACCCCCTTCGAGCGTTGCCCGGTGATGTCGATGCCGATCTCCGCCAGCGCCTTCACCGCCTGGGGGCGCACGGAAGTCGGCTCGGAGCCCGCCGAGGACACCCGCACACCGGCCGGTGCCAGGCTCCGGGCGATGCCCTCGGCCATCTGACTCCTGGCCGAGTTGGCCACGCAGAGGAAGAGGATGTGGCGCGGAGCCGACTCACGGAGTCGGACGGCCTGGGTGCGCCAGGGCTCGGTTTCGCTCATTCG
>JAHEKM010000037.1:0-9270 GCA_024638325.1 Gemmatimonadota bacterium
AACGCCCTCGATCCGCTGACTGCCTTCAGCCTGGGCAGGCGCGGTGGACCGTGGCAGCTGCTCATCGACCAGGACAACGACGAGGAGCTGACGGACAACGGCGACCCCCGGCCGAATGAGGGGACCGGTCAGGTATTCGCGGCCCAGGTCTACGTGGACGTCGAGGTCATCAACGACTCACCCGCGACGCTCCTCCACCGGCCGTACCACCTGTGGATCTGGTTCAGCGACGAGGGCGGCGTCATCCGCGGGCGCTTCTACGCGCGGCATCACTATGCAGGGACCGTCGCCGTCGGAGGCCGGACCTACGACGCCACGATCTTCGAGGACCGGCGCCACGACGCCCTCTATCGCGAAAGCGGCATCTGCATCGATCTCGACCGGGACGGCGAGTGCCAGGAGGACGGAGAGCTCTTCCACGACGGCGACGTCGTCCCGTTCCCCGGCGAGGCTGTCAGGCTCGTCCTGGACTACCCGTGACGACCGAGACGACGGGGTCGCATGAGGGCACACCCGTCGAGCCCGTCAGCGTCGAGTTCGAGCTGACGCCGGAGGAGTGGATCGAGGTCAGCGTCCAGCACTCCTCCAACTCGCCGCAAGTGCGTGAAGCTCAACGGACGGTGCAGCTGTTGGTCGGCGCGATCATCGTGCTGGCCGCGCTCATCAGCGTGCTCGACGGCTCGGCGACCGCCGGCTTCATCTGGCTGCTCGTGGGCCTGGTGGTCATGGCCTTCATGAAGCCTGCGCTCCGGGCCGGTCAGAGGCGGCAGATCACCAAGCTGGCGGAAACGGGCATCACGAACGGGATGTTCGGTCCCCACCGCGTGGAGCTCCGGCCGGACGGCATGCTCGACTCGACGACCGAGTACGAGTGGCTGGCCCGTTGGTCGTCCATCGAACGGGTCGAGGAAGGGCAGGGGTGCTTCCTGATCTACACGGGACCGCACGCACTGCTGCCGATCCCCCACACCGCGTTCCCCGACTCCGAGTCGCTAAGGCGCTTCAGCGATGCGTTCTTCGGGTACGTGAAGGACGCGAAGGCGGTCGCTCCGGACGGGTCGGGCGATGCGCTCGCACCGGGCGGGGAGCGAGCCGGCCAGCGGGACGAGACCGAGTAGGGCCCGCCCCTTTGATCTCGGCGCCCGTCGCCCGAGATTCCCAGCCCGACCCAACCGCCGCAGCCGCGAAGACCATGCCCAGCGATCCGATCCACATCACGCTCCCCGACGGAAAGGTCCTCGAGCTCCCGCAGGGCTCGACCGCCGCGGACGTAGCCGCCTCGATCGGTCCGGGCCTGGCCAAGGCGGCCGTGGCCGCGGTGGTGAACGGTGAGACCGTCGGCCTGATGGAGCCCATCGAAGGTGATGCCGAGCTGTCGATCCTGACGGATCGGGATCCGGCTGCGCTCACTGTGCTCCGCCACTCGGCCGCTCACGTTCTCGCCACGGCAGTCCGGGAGCTCCGGCCAGGTGCCGGCATCGGCTTCGGTCCGGCCATCGAAGAGGGCTTCTACTACGACTTCGACGTGGACGCGCCGTTCACGCCGGAGGACCTGGCGGCCTTCGAGCAGAAGATGGCCGAGGTAGCCGCGGCCGATCAGCCGTTCGAGCGGCGGCGCGTGACGAAGGAGGAAGCGCGCGACCTGTTCAGCGACGACCCGCTGAAGCTCGAGAGGCTCGAGGAGTTCGACGACGACGAGGTCATCACGGTCTACGAGAACGGGCCGTTCCTCGACCTGTGCAAAGGCCCGCACGTACCGAGCACGGGCCGGCTCAAGCACTTCAAGCTGCTCTCTGGTGCCGGCGCCTATTGGCGGGGCGACGAGAAGCGGCAGATGCTCCAACGCATCTACGGCACGGCCTTCCACAAGGCGAAGGACCTGGAGGAGCACCTCCACCGGCTCGAGGAGGCCAAGCGTCGCGACCACCGTCGTCTCGGCAAGGAGCTCGGCCTCTTCCAGTTCCATCCGGTCTCGCCGGGCGCCGCCTTCTGGACGCCCCGCGGCACCACGCTCTACAACACGCTCGAGCGCTTCGTGCGGGAGCGGCAGGAGCATGACTTCCTCGAGGTCAAGACGCCGCTCCTCTATACGAAGGAGCTCTGGGAGCAGTCGGGGCACTGGGGGAAGTACCGCGAGAACATGTTCCTGGTGCTCAACAACGAGACCGGCGAGCACGACATGTCGCTCAAGCCGATGAACTGCCCGTCCCACTACCTCTATTACGCGTCGGCCAAGCACTCGTACCGCGAGTTGCCGCTCAGGTACGTGACGCTCGACGTGCTGCACAGGAACGAGCTGTCCGGGGCGCTCGCGGGTCTGACCCGGGTGCGCCAGTTCGCCCAGGACGACTGCCACGTCTTTCTGCGGCAGGACCAGATCGTGGAGGAGGTCACGTTCCTGATGGACTTCATCCTGGGCCACTACGACGCGTTCGGCCTGCCCTCGAGCCTGACCTTCGGGACGCGCCCCGAACAACGCATCGGGGACGACGCGCTCTGGGACCAGGCCGAGGCGGCGCTCCGTGAGGCGCTCGAGTCCACGGGGCGCGAGTACGAGGTCGCCGAAGGCGACGGTGCGTTCTACGGACCGAAGATCGACTTTCGGGTGACGGACTCGATCGGCCGTCAGTGGCAGCTCGGGACGATCCAGCTCGACTACAACGCGCCGGAGCGATTCGACCTCACCTACGTGGGAGAGGACAACGCGCCGCACCGCCCCGTCGTGATCCACAGGGCGGTCTGCGGATCGTTCGAGCGCTTCATCGCGATCCTCATCGAGCACTACGCAGGAGCGTTTCCGACGTGGCTCGCGCCCGAGCAGGTGCGTCTGCTGCCCATCTCGGAGAAGTGGGAGGACAGCGCGCGCGAGTTCGCTGCCGAGCTCGACGCCGCCAGAGTGCGGGTCGCCGTCGAGGGCCGCGAGACGCTGAATTACCGGATCCGCGAGGCCGAGACGGAGAAGATCCCGTACATGGCGGTGATCGGGGAGCGCGAGGCGGCGGACGGCACGGTGGCGGTCCGGAAGCGGGGAGCCGGCAAGAAGCAGGAGGTCATGCCACGCGCGGACTTCGTCGCCCGAATCACGGAAGAGATCCGGAGCCGCGCTGCCGAGTAGCTAGGGCTCCGCGCTCTCCATCTTCCAGAAGGCGATTCCGCCGGCCTGGAACTGCACCTCCGCGGTCGCGACCAGCGCCGGAGAAGCCAGGTCGATCACGTCCACGGTTCCCCGCGTCGCCCCCACGGCCTCGTTGGACACGAAGGCGTAGCGACCGTCCGGCGAGGTGACCACACCGTGGGTCACGGGCCGGCTGGTGGGGATGCGCCGCTCCAATCCCGTGACGAGGTCGATCACGGCGACCGCCTGCTCACCCTTGAGCGTGACCAGCAGGGTGCGGCCGTCCGGTGTGACGTCGGCGTTGTACGGGCCCGCGCCGGTCGGGAAGCGCCGCCGGATGACGAACGCGTCGCGGTCCACCTCGAGAACCTCCGAGCGGGCGTTGCACGTCACGTAGAGCGTGCGGTCGTCCTTCGACGGCACGACCCAGGAGGGTCGGCAGGCGCCCTCGTCTCCGACGAGCGCGCCGGACCCGTCGGTCGTGAGCCCCTCGTATCCCGCCGTGAGTCGCATGCGGCGGGTCACCTGCAGGTTCTCGATGGACGTCTCCACGAGTTGGTCGCTCAGAAGGCAGCCCGAGTACTGGTTGAGGCCGTCGTGGCTCACCCGGCTTCCGTGCGGCCGGACGCACGTCTCGATGCGGGCGACCGGTGCCATGATCGGCGTGAAGACCGCCGACACCGTGCTGGGCTCGGGATCGCCGTGAAGGTTGAAGTTCGACGCGAAGAGCGTGGTCCCGTCCGGCGTGAGCGCCATGGTGGCGGGGAACAGACCCACGGTCACCGAATCGACCAGCTCATTGGTCCCGGTGCGCATCTTCCAGATGCTGCCGTACGGCTGCCCGTGTGCCAGGGAGAGGTACCAGTACTCGCCGTCCGGAGACACGGTCACGCCGTGGGCGCCGTCCATGTCCGTGGGGTGGACGCCCACGTCGATCGACTCGACCTCGGCGGCCGTCCGGCCGTCGAAGTGTACGAGCGAGACGGCGTCGGACGACTCGTTGGCCACGTAAAGCCAGTACGAGGTGGCACCTGGTGACTGGGCGCGGATCGGCCCCGCCAGCAGGACGAACCCGGCGAGGAACGTCACGGTCAGGATCGAAAGGGCGGGGGGGCGGACGGCGGTTCGCATAAGGACTGCTCAGGGACTGTTCTATAGTCTTACGACCGACGGAGCCGGTCGAAGCCCAGAATCGTTGAGGGTCGAAAAGATAGACTCGCCGCCGTCCGCGGTCGAGCTTTTTAATCGCGGGTATTCGACGCCCGTCCCGGAGCGACGAGGGTATGCCCCCCGTCCGCGTGACTGGCGTTGACCTCCCGACCCCCTTGAATCATCTTGCGTCTCCCGCTTCGGCGGGCCACAAACGGAAGCGAGCCGCACTGACCGGCGGCTCCACCTTCAGGGCTCGAGTGAGCCGACGTGAGGGTCGCTACAGAACGGGTCGGGGCCTGGGGTCTCGTTCCCGATTCGGTCGCGGCCCGAGACTCGTCTCGGGCCTTCGTCGTTTCGGGGGAGCACGTGG
This sequence comes from Gemmatimonadota bacterium, assembly GCA_024638325.1. Taxonomy (GTDB): domain Bacteria; phylum Gemmatimonadota; class Gemmatimonadetes; order Longimicrobiales; family Gaopeijiaceae; genus UBA2982. The sequence goes on from JAHEKM010000037.1 coordinate 4,638, forward strand.
TGGCTCCCACACGCAGTCCACGAAGGAGGAAGAGAGGAAATCAGCGACAAGCGAGTCCGCGTCAACGAGCAGATCAGGATCAGTCCTGTGCGGCTGATCCAGGACGATGGCGAGCAGATCGGCATCGTTTCCATCGATGAGGCCCGCGAGCGGGCCACGGAACGAGGGATGGATCTGGTCGAGGTCGCAGCGGAGGCCCGGCCGCCCGTGGTCAAGATGATGGACTACGGGAAGTACAAGTACGAAGCCGCCCGGGCGGCGCGCGAAGCGCGGAAGAAGCAGCACACGATCAAGGTCAAGGAAGTGAAGTTCAGGCCGGGCATCGAGGAGCACGACTACGAGTTCAAGGTCGGCCACGCCCGGAGATTCCTCGACGAAGGGAACAAGGTGAAGCTGACGATGATGTTTCGGGGTCGTCAGATCACTCATCCCGAGATCGGCCTGGAGGTGCTCGCGAGGGTGACCGAGGACCTCGAGGACATAGGCAAGATCGAGTCGCACCCGAACATGGAGGGGCGCGTGATGTCGATGGTCGTCGCCCCGCTGAAAGTCAAGTAATCGAGGGGCTCCCCGGGCTGGGGCCCGGGAGCACTGGAGAACGTTAGATGCCGAAGATGAAGACACACCGGGGTGCGGCGAAGCGCCTCAAGAAGACCGGCTCCGGTAAGATCAAGAGGATGCGCGCGTTCAAGAGCCACATCCTCACCAAGAAGACGCGTAAGCGTAAGCGTAGGCTTCGTCAGGCCGACCTGGTGTCGAAGTCCGACGAGAAGCGCATGAACGCCCTTCTCCCCTACGGCTCCTAGGAGGAAGACCGATGCCTCGTTCGACCTCCGCGCCGGCGCGGAACAAGCGCAAGAAGAAGATCTTCAAGGCCGCCAAGGGATACTTCGGGGGCCGCAAGAACCTCTACAAGACCGCGAAGGACGCGGTCGAGAAGGGGTGGGAGCACGCGTACCGGGACCGCAAGAAGAAGAAGCGGAATTTCCGGCGCCTCTGGATCGCCCGCATCAACGCGGCCGTACGCGAGCACGACCTGTCGTACTCGCGATTTATCAACGGGTTGAAGGAGGCCGGGGTCGAGCTCGATCGCAAGGCGCTCGCCGACCTGGCCGTCCGCAACCCGGATGCGTTCGGAGCGGTCGTCGACCGCGCCAAGGAGGGCTTGGCCGCGAAGGCCAGCTGATTCGTTCCGGAACCGAGAACGGAGGGCCCTGCGGCGCGGCTGCGGGGCCCTTCTTCTTTGCCCGTAGTGATCGTGTTTCACGCCTGATAGCTTTGGGCCGCCCGGCCGCCCCGGGTGCACCCACGCACACCCACAGCGAATGAGCGAAACCAACCCGATCGAGGCGCTCGCGGCGCTCGAGTCCGACGCGCTCGCGGCCATCGCCGCCGCCGCCGACCCGGAGGCGCTGGAGCGGGTGCGCATCACGTACCTGGGCAGGAGCGAAGGCCGGATCTCCGCGATTCTACGGGGTCTCGGCGCGATGCCGCCCGAGGAACGACCGGCGGTCGGCCAAAGGGCCAACGAGGTGAAGGGTGTGGTGAACGAGGCCCTGGATGCGCGGGCAACCGAACTCGAGGGCGGTGCTGCCGCCGCGGGCGAGGACCTCACGCTCCCCTCTCGCCGGCCCTGGAAGGGCGGGCTCCATCCCATCACGCAGGCGATCGACGAGATCTGGGCGATCTTCCGCGACCTGGGATTCGTGCGGGCGCGCGGGCCCGAGGCCGACACGGTCTGGTACAACTTCGAGGCGCTCAACACCCCACTCGACCACCCGGCGGCCGACGAGCAGGACACGCTCTACCTGGCGGACTCGGTCCTGCTCAGGAGCCACACCTCGCCGGTACAGGTGCGGACGATGGAGGCGTACGAGCCGCCGATCCGGATTGTGGCGCCGGGATGGGTGTACCGCCGCGACACGTACGACGCGACGCACACCCCCGCGTTCATGCAGATCGAAGGCCTGGTCATCGATGAGGGCGTCACCTTCGTCGATTTCAAGGGCACGCTCGCCGAGTTCGCTCGACGCTACTGGGGACCCGACACCCAGGTCCGCTTCCGACCGTCGTTCTTCCCGTTCACGGAGCCGAGCGCCGAGGTCGACGTGAAGCGTGTCATCACGCGGCCCGACGGGACGCGCGAGGAGACCGACTGGCTCGAGATCATGGGCGCGGGCATGGTCGACCCGAACGTGCTCGCCAGCGTCGGCTACGATCCCGAGCGCTACACCGGCTGGGCATTCGGCATGGGTCCCGCGCGCATCGCCATGCTCAAGCACGGCGTGGACGACCTGCGCACGTTCTTCGAGAACGACATGCGCTTCCTGGGACAGTTCGCCTCATGAACGTGTCGGCGCGATGGATCCAGGACATGGTGCCCGGGCTGAGGATGACCCCGAAGGAGATGGCCGACCGGCTGGCGCTGCGGGGCGCACCGGTCGAATCGATCGAGTCGCCCGGCGAAGGTCTGGCCGACATCGTGATCGGTCGGGTCGTGACGGCCGAGCAGCACCCCAACGCCGACCGCCTCAGCCTCTGCACGGTCGACGGCGGCGAGGGGGTCGTCCAGGTGGTGTGCGGCGCCCCCAACGTGAAGGCCGGAGCGTACTACCCGTTTGCTCCCGTGGGCGCCGTGCTGCCCGGCGGTTTCAAGATCAAGAAGGCCAAGATCAGGGGCGAGGTCTCGCAGGGGATGCTGTGCTCCACAAAGGAGTTGGGTATGGGCGCAGACCACTCCGGCATCATGGAGCTCGCGGGTGAGCTCACGCCCGGAGCGTCCTTCGTCGCCGCACTCGGCTTGGACGACGCCACGCTCGACGTCGAGGTCACAGCGAACCGGGGCGACCTGCTGTCCCATGCGGGTGTGGCGAGGGAGCTGGCGGGCTTCGGCGAGGGCCGCGTGGTTCTGCCCGAGCTCCCCGAAGACCCGGGCCTCGACATGGCCTACGAGGCGGGCGCACCCGAGGTCGGCTTCGGTCCGGTGTCGATCCGCATCGACGACCCGGATCTGTGTCACCGCTATATCGGCATCGTGATCCGTGGTGTCGCCATCGGTCCATCGCCGGCATGGCTGCAGGAGCGGCTGCGCGGTGCCGGGGCTCGCCCCATCAACAACGTCGTCGATGCAACCAACTACGTGATGCTCGAGCTGGGCCATCCGCTCCACGCGTTCGACCTCGGCAAGCTCGGCGGTTCGTCCATCGTGGTGCGTCGAGCCAGGGCCGCCGAAAAGAAGTTCACCACGCTGGACGACGAGGCACGGGCGCTCACCGGCGACATGCTCATGATCTGCGACGCGGAGCGACCGGTGGCGATCGCCGGGGTCATGGGCGGGCTCGAGTCCGAGGTGGACGAAGCCACGACCGACGTGCTTCTCGAGTGCGCCGTGTTCGAGCCCAAGTCGATTCGATCCACGCGAAAGACGCTGAACATGTCGACCGACGCCTCGTACCGCTTCGAGCGCGGCGTCGACCCGGAGGGGGCCCGTACCGCCGCCGAGCGCTGCGCCGCGCTCATCATCGCGGCGGCCGGAGGGGCCGTGGACGGTCCGGGGCTCGACTGTTGTCCGGTGAGCTTCGAGGCCGAGACCGTCGAACTTCGACTCTCGAGGGTCGAGCATTTGCTCGGTGTCGCGTTCGATGCCGAGACGGTGACGCGGTTGCTCGCGCCGCTCGGCTTCGAGGTCGTGGGCGCGAAGCACGGCACGCTCGAGGTCAGGGTGCCGGGGTACCGAAGCCACGACGTCCGTCGCGAGGTCGACCTCATCGAGGAGGTCGCGCGCACGCACGGATACGACGCCTTCCCGGCCGAACTCCGCCCCTACCGGCCCGGTACGGTGCCCGACGACCCCCGTTTCCGACTCGAAGACGAGCTGCGCCGAGCGCTCGCCGCACGCGGGCTCTTCGAGGCGCACACCCCGGCGTTCGCCCCCGAGGGTGAAGGCGACGTGGAGGTCAGCAATCCCTTGTCGAGCACCGAACGCTTCATGAGGCGCACGATCCTGCCGGCTCTGCTACGCCGGGTGGAGCACAACTTCGCACGCGGCAACCGTGACGTGCGCCTCTTCGAGATCGGCACGTCCTTCCGCAGGGCAGGACCCGGGGAGCCGCCGATCGAGGAGACCCATCTGGCCGTGGTGCTCACGGGGCGTCGGGCTCCGCCGCATTGGAGCACGGCGGACGAGCCGCTCGACGTGTGGGACCTCAAGTCCGTGCTCGAGGACGTGGCCGCGCGCGCGTACGCCGAAGAGGCCGAGGTAGGGCCCGGCGTGACCGACTCCGGCCTCTGGGACCCCACCACGGCCTTCGACGTCACGGTGGCCGGTGAGACGGTCGGCCACGCGGGCCGGGTGGTCGATGCAGAGGTCGATGCGCCCGTCTGGGCCGGGGCCGTGTGGGCACTCGAGGTGACACTTCCTGGCGAGGTCGGGGCGCGGGCGCCGGCCACGTACCGGCCCCTACCGACGTTCCCGGCCGTCGAGCGCGACCTCGCGCTGGTGGTGCCGGACGGTTTGACCGCGGGGCGCCTGAGCGAGTCGATTAGGGCCGCCGCGGGCCCGCTGCTGGAGTCGGTCGAGCTTTTCGACGTCTACCGAGGGCAGGTTGGTACGGAGGTTGCACTATCGCTGGCG
>JAHEKM010000037.1:9280-22504 GCA_024638325.1 Gemmatimonadota bacterium
TCCGAGCGGCGGAACGGACCCTGAAAGACAAGGAAGTGGACAAGGCGGTGGAGTCCGTCTTGAGCCGTCTGCAGGAGGAGCTCGGTGTCAAAGCCCGCGGATAACGGTGGCCCGCCGGAGGCCCTCGCGTTCGATGCACTCGAGCGCGCGGTCACCCAGGCGCTGGAGCACCTGGAGGCCATGGAGGAGCGCATCGCCGCGACCGAGGCCCGCAACGTGGAGCTCGGGGAGGTGGTCCGGCGCTTCACGGCCGACCCCGGTGAAGCCGACCGGATCCTCTCGAGGCTCGGCGAGCTCGAGGAGGAGAACGAGGACCTGAAGCGCCGCCTCACCGAGGGCCGTGAGGGCGTGGACCGCATCCTGGCGAAGATCCGCTTTCTGGAGAACCACGAGTGAGCGCCGACAAGAACGCGGTCACCGTCCGCATCGCGGGCGAAGAACACACGATCCGTGCGAACGCGGAGCCCGCCTACACCCGCAAGTGCGCCGAGCTGGTCGACGAGCGCATCCATCAGATCAGGCTGCAGGCGGGGCTCATCGAGGGGCACAAGGCGGCCATCCTGGCCGCGCTCTCCATCGCCGACGAGTACTTCCAGGCCCGCGAGGAGCTCGACGGCGTGCGCCAGGACCTCGCCGACCGGGCTGCTGCGCTGGCCCGCCGCATCCAGGTGGAGCTGCCGGAAGCCGAGAAGGTGTGACAATTTCGTAGCATCGGAGCCCCGGCTCGGCTTGCGTTCGGCTTCGAGCGCGGTCTATTCTCACCGCTGTTTCGGACCCCGCCCGCGTGGGCGATGGCCCTCACGGGTCCGAGGGGTTGTTCGCTCACCTTCGATCGCCTCCAAGGGATCGATTTCGGAGTCGATACATGATCACCCCGCCTGTACTGTTGGCGGCGGCGGTGGGAGTCGTTCTTGGCGCGCTAGTCGGATACGCACTATCGAGGTCCCGGGAGAAAGCCCGGCAGCTAAGGGAAAAACAAGGCGCGCAGGACGAGGCCTCCCGCATCCTGGAAAGGGCGCGCGAGCAAGCAGACAGCGCTCGCAAGGCCGGTGAACTCGCCGGACGGGAGGAGGCGTTCCGTCTGCGCGAGGCGTGGGAAAAGGAGGAGGACCGGCGACGGGAGGAGATCGAGCGCGCCGAGCGTCGCGCCGAGGAGCGCTCCGACTCCCTGGATGCCCGCTTCGACCGTCTGAACGCACGCGATTCGGAGCTCGAAGAGCGTGCCGCGGCCCTTTCCGATAAGGAGCAAGAGCTGGCCGCCGGCTCGCGGCGCATCGAGGAGGACCGGGCCGAGCTGCACCAGCGGCTCGAGAAGCTGGCCGGCATCAGCGCCCACGAGGCGAAGCAGGAACTGATCTCCAACCTGCATGACACGGCGCGGGCCGAGGCGGCCAACACGCTCCGCGAGATCAAGGAACAGGCCCAGCGCGAGGCCGAGCGCGAAGCGCGCAAGATCGTGGCGCTGTCGATTCAGCGGATGGCCGCGGATCTGACGGCTGAAACGACGGTTTCGGTGGTCCAACTCCCGTCGGACGAGATGAAGGGCCGCATCATCGGCCGTGAGGGCAGAAACATCCGTTCCTTCGAGCAGGCCACGGGCGTGGACGTCATCATCGACGACACGCCGGAGGCCGTGGTCCTCTCGGCGTTCGATCCCGTCCGCCGGGAGGTGGCGCGTATCGCGCTGCAGCGCCTCGTCGAGGACGGGCGCATCCACCCGGGGCGCATCGAAGAGGTCGTCGAGAAGGCCTCGGGCGAGGTCGAGGCCGAGATGGTGACCGCGGCCGAGGAAGTGCTCTACGAGCTCGGTATCCACAACGTGCACCCCGAGATCGTGAAGACGCTCGGACGCCTCCGCTTCCGCACTTCGTACGGCCAGAACCAGCTGCAGCACGCCAAGGAGGTGGCTCTGCTCGCGGGCAGCATGGCCGCCGAGATGGGACTCGATGTCCAGGCTACCAAACGGGCCGGCATCCTGCACGACGTGGGCAAGGGCATGACCCACGAGCACGAAGGCACGCACGTCGAGCTGGGCTACCGCCTGTGCAAGAAGCACAACGAGAGCGAGGTCGTCCTCAACGCCATCAAGGCGCACCACGACGAGGAGCCGCACTTCTTCGCCGAGACCTTCCTCGTGAGCGCGGCCGACGCCATCAGTGGGTCCAGGCCCGGTGCCCGGCGCGAGATGTTCGAGGGCTACGTGAAGCGGCTGGAGAAGCTCGAGGAGCTGGCGATGGAGCACCCGGGCGTGGAGCGCTGCTTTGCCATCCAGGCCGGGCGCGAGCTCCGCGTCATGGTCGAGCCGGACAAGGTGAGCGACAGCGAGATGGCGCAGATCTCCGAGGCCGTGGCGCGCAAGATCGAGACCGAGCTGCAGTACCCCGGCCAGATCAAAGTCGTCGTGGTGCGGGAGACCCGCACCGTCGATTTCGCGCGCTAGCGCGTACCCACCCGAGGCGCCGGACCTCGGCGTTGGCACGTGTTATCTTCTGGGCTCTTTTCCCTGTGGGCAGACACCAAAGAGACGCGTGCATGAGCGCCCAGATCATCTCCGGACGTGACATTTCGGCCGAGATCCGAGCCGAGCTGACCGACCGCGTGGCCGAGCTCGAGAAGGACGGCATCAAGCCCGGGCTCGCGACCGTCCTCGTCGGTGAGAATCCGGCGTCCCAGATGTACGTCGGCATGAAGAACAAGGCCGCCGCCAAGGTCGGCCTGCACTCTCGGCAGCTGACGCTGCCCGTGGAGACGAGCGAGGAGGAGCTGCTGGGTGTGGTCGCAGGTCTCAACGCGGATCCGGAGATCAACGGCATCCTGGTTCAGCTGCCCCTGCCGGACCCCATCGACGAGGGCAAGATCATCGAGGCGATCCACCCGTCGAAGGACGTGGATGGACTCAACCCGGTGAACGTCGGGAGGCTCGCCACGGACTCCGGCGACTTCCTCGCGCCGTGTACGCCAGCGGGCGTCATCGAGATGCTCGTACGCAGCGACAACGACCCGTCGGGCAAGCACGTGGTCGTCGTCGGACGCTCGAACCTGGTGGGACGGCCACTCGCGTCGCTCCTGCTGCGGAAGGACCGCGGCGGCAACGCGACCGTGACGGTCGCCCACTCCCGCACCGCGGACCTGACGGCCGTGACGCGCTCCGCGGAGATCCTGGTCGTGGCCATGGGCATTCCGGAGAAGATCACCGGTGAGATGGTCGCGCCCGGCACCATCGTGATCGACGTGGGCACGCACCGCGTCGACGATCCCGGCTCGGAGAAGGGGTACCGCGTCTGCGGCGACGTGTTGTTCGACGAGGTGAAGGAGGTCGCGGCTGCCATCTCTCCCTCGCCGGGTGGGGTCGGACCGATGACGATCACCATGCTGCTCTCGAACACGGTGAAGGCTGCCGTCGCGGCAGCCGCGCGCGCGAGCGCGTAAACCGGCGCGCTCTTGGCCGACGATCTGAGCCTGGACCTCTTCGGCGAGGAGCCCGAGGAGCCGGAGGAGCCGCCCCAGCAGCCCGCACCCGCCGGGCCCAAGGTCTGGTCGGTGTCTCAGGTGAACCGAGCCGTTCGCGGACTACTCGAGGACAGCGTCGAGCCCCTGTGGGTGGGCGGCGAGGTCGGCGGCTGGACCCGGTCACGGGCAGGGCACCGGTACTTCACGCTCAAGGACGACCGCGCCCAGCTGCGCTGCGTCATGTTCGCGAGGGAGGCGGAGCGCCTGCCGACGGACCCGGACGAGGGCACCGAGGTCCGCGCGCTCGGCGAGCTCACGCTCTACGAGGCGCGAGGCGATTACCAGCTCGTGGTGCGGCAGCTCGAGGCCGAGGGCGCCGAGGGGCTCTGGCGCATCGCGTTCGAGAAGCTGCGGACCAAGCTTGAAGCCGAGGGGCTTCTGGATCCGGCCAGGAAGCGGCCGCTCCCGGCGTATCCGGCCTGCGTCGGCGTCGTGACCTCGCTGGAGGGTGCGGCTCTGCGGGACATCGTGTCCGTGCTGGCGAGACGCGCGCCTTGGACGCGCGTCATCGTCCGCGGCACCAGGGTCCAGGGTGAAGGCGCTGCGCTCGAGATCGCCCGCGCGGTGGACGCGATGACACGGAGCGGTCTCGCCGATGTCGTCATCGTCGGACGCGGCGGGGGCTCAGTCGAGGACCTGTGGGCCTTCAACGAGGAGCCGGTCGCGCGCGCGATTGTCGCCTCGCCCGTGCCGGTGGTATCCGCGGTGGGTCACGAGGTGGACGTCACCATCTCGGACCTCGTGGCCGACCTCCGGGCTCCGACGCCCTCCGCTGCGGCCGAAGGAGTCGTGCCCGACCGTGACGCCATCGTACATCGGCTCGGCCGGGTTCCGGTTCAGCTCGCACGTGCGCTGAGGGGCTCCGCAGAGCGTAGGAGGGGGGCCGTGGTCGGACGCATGAGCCGCCTCGCACGCACCATGGAGCGCCGCTTCGCGCCTAGACGGCAGGCGCTCGACCGCGCGCTGGCCCGCCTGGAGCGTGACGCCCGGGTCGCCCTCGACGGGCGTCGGCGCCGGCTCGGCACTCTGGCTGCCCGCCTGGAGGCGCTGTCACCGCTCGCGACACTCCAAAGGGGCTATTCCGTGGCTCGATCGAGCGACGGCCAGGTGCTCCGCGCGCTCGACGACCTGCCCGCGGGCACTACCTTCGAGCTACGCGTCACGGACGGCAGGGTCGCCGCCGAGTCGCTCGGACCCGTACCGGACCCCGAATCATGACCGCATCGAAGCCCGACGAAACCTCGCTCGAGGCCCGACTCAAGCGTCTGGACGAGATTCTCGCGCAGATGGAGTCGGACGACGTGGGGCTGGAGCAGGCGCTCAAGCTCTTCGAGGAGGGCGTCGCGCACGTGCGTGAGGCCGAGAAGGTCCTGTCGGCGGCCGAGTTGCGCGTCGAAGAGCTCCTCGCCTCGGGCGAGACTCGACCCTTGGAGACCGACGAGGGGTGAGTGTCGTGCCCGGTACGGCGGAGCTGACCGCCTACCTGGAGGTCCAGCGCGGCCCGGTCGAGGAGGCGCTCGCCCGCGCCGTCGAGGCTTTCGCCGGTGATTTGGCGTCGGACGTGGCCGAGGCGCTCGAGTACGGGGTCACGACCGGCGGGAAGCGGCTCCGTCCAGTCCTGTGTGTGACCGCGTTCGAGGCGTGTGGCGGATCCGTTGGTGAGGCGGCCTACGACCTAGCCGCCTCGCTCGAGTTGATTCACGCGTACTCGCTCATGCATGACGACTTGCCGTGCATGGACGATGCGGCGCTCCGCCGGGGCCGGCCGACGTCGCACCGCGCGCATGGCGAGGACGCGACCATGCGGGCGGGCGCGGCGCTGATTCCCGCGGCGGCGCTCCAGGCGCTGGCGGCGTGCGAGAGGCTGGGTAGTTCAGCCGAGCAGGGCCGGACGGTGGCGAAGGCGCTGCTCGAGGCCGCGGGCGCGGGCGGTATGGTCGGCGGCCAGTGGCTCGACCTGCTCGGCGAGGGACAGGCGTTGGGGGCCGAGGAGCTCGACGGGCTGCATCGGCGCAAGACCGGCGCGCTGCTGCAGGCCTCCCTCGTCATGGGCGGGCTGGCCGCCGGGGCCGACCAGGATACCGTCGACGCCCTGCGGGAGTACGGCGCCGCGATTGGGTTGGCTTTCCAGATCGCGGACGACATCCTGGACGCGACGGAGTCGGCCGAGACGCTCGGGAAGAACCCCAGTGACATCGAGTTGGGCAAATCCACGTATGTATCCCTGTACGGGCTCGAGGAAGCCCGTGCGAGGGCCAAGGCGGAGGTCGGGCGTGCGGTGGCGGCGCTGTCGCGAGTGGGGCTCGAGGCACCTATGCTCGCGGCACTGGCCCGGTACGTGGTGGAGCGGGAGAAGTAGCAGACCGCCGGCTGACCTGTTCGGCACGGTCCATGCCGGTATCTTTCCTAGCCCACCCCGATGAGACCCAGCGAGGAGTCCTGACAGGTGTCGTTGCTCGACTCGATCAAGTATCCCGAGGATCTGCGCCGTCTGAAGCCGGACAGCCTGCGTCAACTGGCCGACGAGGCGCGGCAGCGCCACATCGACGTCGTGGCCCAGAAGGGAGGCCACTTCGGGGCGAGCCTGGGCGTGGTCGAGCTCACCGTGGCACTCCACTATGCATTCGACACGCCGCGGGCGCAGCTCGTGTGGGACACCGGCCACCAGGCGTACATCCACAAGATCCTCACGGGGAGGAGCGCCGACCTCCCCTCGATCCGCACGCGCGGCGGACTCGCCCCCTTCCTCCGGCGTGACGAGTCCGAGTACGACGCCTTCGGCGCGGGCCACGCCGCGACGTCGATCTCGGCGGCCTGGGGCATGGCCGTCGGCCGCGACCTCACCGGTGAGGACTTCGACGTCGTCGCCATCATCGGGGACGGCGCCATGGGATGCGGTCTCGCCTACGAGGCGCTCAACAACGCCGGGCATACGGGCCGGGACTTCATCGTCGTCCTGAACGACAACGACATGTCCATAGCCCCCGCTGTCGGCGCGATGAACAAGTATCTGACGCGGGCCATGACGAACCCCGCGTACAACAAAATGCGGAGCGTCGTGAAGGAGATCCTCCAGAGGACGCCCACCGCTGTGGGCGAAGTGATGGAGGAGATGGCCGGCCGGCTCGAGGACAGCGCCAAGCACCTCATCTCACCCGGGGTCATCTTCGACGAGCTCGGCTTCCGCTACGTCGGGCCCATCGATGGCCACGACGTCGAAGGCCTCGTGGAGACGTTCCAGCGAGTAAAGGAGATGAAGGGGCCGATCCTGGTGCACGCCCTGACCCGCAAGGGGAAGGGTTTCACGCCGGCGGAGGACGACCCCTGGACGTGGCACGCCTCCGGCCCGTTCGACAAGGTCACGGGGAAGGGCACCAAGTCCTCGACCGGGCTGCCCCGCTATCAGAAGGTCTTCGGGCAGGGCCTGATCGAGCTCGCCGACGCCGACCCGAAGGTCGTTGCGATCACGGCCGCCATGCCGGACGGCACGTCGACGGACATGTTCCAGAAGGCGCACCCCGACCGGTACTTCGACGTCGGTATCGCCGAGGGGCACGGTGTAACATTCGCCGCGGGCCTCGCGACCCAGGGCGTGAAGCCGATCGTCGCCATCTACTCGACGTTCCTGCAGCGCGGCTACGACAATATCGTGCACGACGTGGCGCTCCAGGGGCTGCCGGTCGTCTTCGGCATGGACCGGGCGGGCATCGCGGGCGAGGACGGACCCACGCATCACGGCACGCTCGACATCGCCTACATGCTGGCGGTTCCCGGGATGACGGTCACCGCGCCCAAGGACGGCAGCGAGATGCTCGCGCTCATGCGCCTGGCCACGGAGAAGAACGACGGACCGTGGAGCGTGCGTTGGCCGCGGGCGGCCGTTCCCGCGGAGGTGCCTCCGCTCGCGGAGATCCCGCCCATCGAGCCGTACAGCTGGGAGATCCTCAGGAACGGTGCCGACTGTGTGCTCCTCGCCACCGGCACGATGGTGCTCACGTCGCTGGCCGCCGCCGAGCTGCTCGAAGACGACGGCGTCCGGGCCACCGTCGTGAACTGCCGCTTCCTGAAGCCCTACGACCGCGACACGCTCGAGGAGATGGTCCGGAGCCATCCGCTGGTCGTGACCCTGGAAGAGGGTCAAGTCACCAACGGGTTCGGTGCGTTCATGGCACGCGAGATCGACGCCATCGAGCAGAGCACACCGCCACGTGTGGCGGCCTTGGGTCTGCCGGACCACTTCATCGAGCACGGCTCCCGGGGCGAGCTCCTGGCCGAGCTCGGGCTGGACGCGAAGGGCATCGCGGAGCGAGTCCGCCGTCTCGCCAAACGGGCTCCCGAGCTCGAGCACGCGTGAGCGGGGTCCAGGCTCTGACGGGTCCCATCCGGACCGTCGCCGTGGTCCTGCGCGAGCAAACCAAGGAGTCATCCGACGTCGTCGACCGCTTGAGCAGGATTCTGGCCGAGCGCGACGTCGCCGTGACGTTCGAGGAGGCCGACGGGCGCGAGCAGGAGGGCGGGACCTCGCTCGATGTGAAGGCGAACCCCGTCGACCTGGTCCTCGCGCTGGGTGGCGACGGGACGCTCCTGCGGGCCGCGCGGGCGACCGTGGGCACGGAGGTCCCGGTCCTGGGCGTCAACCTCGGGCGGCTCGGGTTCCTGACCGCCTTTCCGGATGCCGAGCTCGAGCAGGGCCTGGCCACCGTCATGGACGGCAAGGCCATGCTCGAACCGCGCTTCACCCTGCGTGCGCGCATCGAGGGACCGGATGATGTGGGAGATGGTAAGTTGTTCGCGCTCAACGACATCGTTGTGCACACCTCAGGTGCTGCACGGGTCACTCCGCTGACGATCGAAGTTGGTTCGGGGGAGCATCGCGAGGAGGTCGGAAGCTTCTCGGCCGACGGCGTCATCCTGGCCACCCCCACGGGCTCCACGGCCTACTCGATGTCCGCGGGTGGCCCGATCATCGTGCCCGAGGTCGAGTGCATGGTGGTGACGCCGATCTGCCCGCACTCGCTCGCGGTGCGACCGCTCGTGATTCCGGCCCATCGGGAGGTCACCGTCCGCTCGCTCGACCCCGACGCGGACCATCAGCTCACCGTGGACGGTCAGGTGGAACGGGCCCTGGGGCCGGGCGACGCCGTGGTCGTGTCGCGCGAGGATCACCCGGTGAGGCTGGTCAGGCTCCCGGGCCAGACGTTCTTCGGGACGCTGAGGCGGAAGCTGAACTGGGCTGCGAAGCCGCCGGAGCGAGCCTGAGGCTCATCGGTCGCACGTGCCGACCCAACCCCCCATTGTAGCGCCCCATCCAGCCCCGATACCTTGCCGCATGTTGGTCGAGCTCCGCATTCGTGACTACGCCGTCGTCGACGATCTGACCCTCGAGCTGAGGCCGGGTCTCAACGTGCTGACGGGTGAGACCGGTGCCGGAAAGTCGATCATCGTAGGGGCTCTGTCGCTCCTGCTCGGCGAGCGAGCCTCGTCCGACGTGGTTCGGACGGGTGCCGAGCGCGCCACGGTGGAGGCCGTCTTCGACGTCGATGCCCTCCCAGAGATCGGGGCGCTGGCGGAGGAGCGCGGCTTCCGGCTCGACGACGGCCTGCTCATTCTACGCCGTGAGGTGGCCGCCGAGGGTCGCAACCGCGCTTGGGTCTGCGGTTCGCCGGCCACGGCGGGTGTCGTGGGTGAACTGGGGTCCGCGCTCGTCGACCTGCACGGCCAGCACGAGCATCAGACGTTGCTCCGCCCTCGGGACCAACGCGCGATCCTCGACTCCTTTGGAGGTGCGGAGGGCGCGGCAGCGGCCGTCGCCGAGTTCTACGCCGAGCTCCAGGGGCTTCGCCATCAGCTCGACGAGCGCGAAGAGCGCCTGCGTGACGTGGAGAGTCGGGCCGACTTCTTGCGCTTTCAGCTGGCCGAGGTCGACGACGCGCACCCTCAACCCGGGGAGGACGAGTCGCTCGAGGCCGAGTTGGGACGACACGAGCACTCGGAGGAGCTCATTCAGGGGGCCGGTGCCGTCCACGATGGGCTCTACGGGGACGACGACTCGATTGCCGACCGGCTCGGAGCGCTGATCCGCGCGCTCGAGCGCCTCGCCCGCTTCGATCCTGAGCTCGCCGCGGACGTCGAGTCGCTCTCGGACGCGCTGATTGCCGTCACTGAAGTGGGTCGCCGCATGGGCAGCTACGCGAGCTCCGTCGAGCACGACCCCGAGCGCCTCGAAGAGGTGAGGGTCCGCCTCGACCGGCTCTTCCGACTGAAACGCAAATACGGGCCGGAGCTGGCCGACGTGCTCTCGACCGCCCAGCGCGTGAGGGAGGAGCTCGAGGACCTGGACGACGCGGACCACGACCTCGATCTGCTCAGGAAGCGCATCGAGGAGGTTCACGGTCACCTCCGCGAGGCGGCGGCAGCGTTGAGTGAGCTGCGGCGCGCCGCGGCGGAGGGTCTAGGAGCGCGAGTGGCTGCCGTGCTCCCTGAGCTCGGCCTGCCGGGTGCGTCGTTCGAGGTCCGGCTGATCACGCACGAGATGATCTCTGCGGGCGGGGCCGAGAGCGTCGAGTTCCTCGTCGCGACCAACAAGGGATTCGAGCCGATGCCGCTCTCGCGCATCGCGAGCGGAGGCGAGCTCTCGCGCGTGATGCTCGCGCTGAAGTCGATTCTGGCGGGCGTCGACCGCGTGCCGGTCCTCGTCTTCGACGAGATCGACGCCGGCATCGGCGGTGTGGTGGCCGGCGCGGTCGCACGGAAGCTGGCCGACGTCGCCACGCGCCATCAGGTCTTCGTGGTGACGCATCTCGCCCAGGTCGCGTCGACCGCGGCGAGTCACCTCCTGGTGGAGAAGGGCGAGGGGGACGGGATCACGTCCACGGAAGTACGCTTGTTGGAGGGCGAGGCACGCGTGGAGGAGATCGCTCGCATGCTCGGCGGTGATCCGGATTCGGCTACCTCGAAGAAGCACGCCCGGGAGCTGCTCGGAGCCTGAAGGCGGGCCTACGGCTCTCCCCAGAAGCGTCGGAAGAAGCGGATCCCGAACTCGAGTCGCGTCGTGACGGGTGTCTGCCCACCGCCTCCGGCGACGGCCTTCTGGACCCGTAGGTGCAGCTGGAGCGGGGTTCCCGACCCGCTCGCCATGCGCCGCGCCACGGTGTCGTAGCGGAGAATTCCGCCCACGTGGTGGACCGTCTCGCCGCTCTCGATCTGCATGACGACCGGGTCGTAGGGCGCACCGACCGACGGTCCGGTGAGCGTGTACTCGTCGCGGTACTTCCGGTGCACCCGATACTCTGCTGCGACAGACAGCTCGGGCGAGAACAGGAAGCTGGGCGCGACCTCGATGCCGAAGTAGGCGCCCGGATTCCATTCCACGAGCTGGCGGCTCAGGACGGACGCCATCACCTGCTCCGGCGCGGCGACGCGACGGATGAGCGTGCGCGGCTGCTGAATGCCGTAGCGTCCGCCGGCGCGGAGACCGAGTCGCTCTCCCCACATGACCTCGCCGACCACGCGACCCTCGAAGTCCGTCTGCCCGTCGCCGGTGGCCACGTCGAGGAAGACGTCCGGATTGTCGATGGCCCCGGTGGGTAGGCGGGCCAGAAAGGTACCGATGACCCGGTACGCCAAGGTGGGTGACGCTGCGGCCGAATCCTGGACCAGCCCTTCCAGTAGGCGCACAGACGCGGAGACCTCCAGGTCACCCACGTGCCAGAGCGGGCGGACGTCGCCCAGCGGGATCGCCGCTTCCACGCCCAGCCCCGCCGTGGCGGATAGCGCTCCGAATGTGTCCTCGCCGATCCACTCCGTCGCGAAGACCATGGGCGTGCCGATGCCGGGGAGTCCTGCCGCGACGAGGTCCGCATCGAGTTGGCTGGTGGCCGCGTCGAGGCCGGCGGCCGTCGGGGTGCCGCTCATCGGAAAGAAAGGGGTTGCGGTGTAGGCGTCGGAGGCGGCGCCGTAGAACGAACCGGTCCGGTCCGCGAGGGCTTGGGCGGACGTGCACGCGGGGCTGCCCGGAGACGACCCGCACACCGAGCTGGCGTTGGTCTGGGCCGCGGCATCCGCCGAGCTCAGCGCCTGCAGGAAGCCGACGACGGCTGCACCCTGGTTGGACCGCGGATTGAGCCCGAGATCCCCGGAGAGCGTGTCGGGCGTGAAATAGACGTCCACGTTGGTACGTGTGCGCGTCCACGGGAGAACGGCCCCAATGGTGAGCCAGTCGAAGATGCCGATATGGCCGCCGAACTCGACGCGCGTGATGTCCTTGGTGACGCGGCCCGTGGCCGTGCCCAACACCGGCGAATAGCCGGGAGAGCCGTTCATCGACGCGATCGCGGCCGTGAGCGACGCGCTCCCCGGAAAGAGCGTCTCCGCCGTTTCCGACGTCAGATCCTCGCCGAGCGCTTCCCGTCCCGTGACCCCCGCGGCGGTGCGTCCGAAACGCGAATCCCAGCTCGTATAGACCGGAAACATCTGAAGTCTGACCCGGCCCCTGGGTACCATCAGATCGTCGAGCACCTGCGCCGAGAGCCCGTCTCCGATCGGAAGCGCGAGCAGCAGCGCCAGGGTCAGGCTTCGACGCATTCGGCGGACGGGGGAGAGGGTTGGACGGGGCCGGTCGGAGGTCGGGCAACGAAGGTGCCGATACCCCGATCAGCCGCGAAACATAAGGGTTTGCGGAGGTCCCAGGTACCGGCCTGGGAAGCCCCGAACAGCATTGACCGCCCTCCGCCGTGTATCTAGCTTGGGCATCACAACGTGCGGGAATAGCTCAGTTGGTAGAGCACAACCTTGCCAAGGTTGGGGTCGCCGGTTCGAGTCCGGTTTCCCGCTCTGGAAAGGCAAGCGGCGCAAGGCTTTCGGGCCTTGCGCCGCTTTTCGTGTTTCTGTGACTGTCACAAGAACTGTTACAACCGCCGGGGTATGGCGGTCCTACGAAGCCATCAGGGCCCTTGCTGTTCACGCCACGTCCGGCACGAGCCCTGCCCCACTGTCGGCCCGGTCAGCTAGGTAACCGACGAGCAGTCGCACCGCCTCAGGGCCGTCGCCGCTGCGCAGGCCGAGGACCCGCCGCAAGAGGAGCGAGCAGGAGGCGAGCGCGTGAGTGGCTCAAGGCACGTCGAAGACGACGTCACCTGCGATGATGGTCGCACCCTCGCAGTCGCCGGGCTCAGGAATCTCCACTGGCTGCGGTTCGGAGTCGTACCAGACGTTTGGTTCCAGCTCGTAGTGGACCATCAGGAAGAGGTCTCGGGGGAGGACGTACTCGCAGAAGTAGTCGCTGAAGAGAGCGAACATGTACGAGCCACCCTGGCCGATCGGGCTCCACGACAGCCACAAAGTGGGGCTGACCGCGGGGGTATCGGACACATAGACCTGAGCCCCCAGGCCGTTGTGATTTTCAATGGGTTGGCGCCCGAAGTAGAGTGTGCCGGTGATGCGTGTCGTGGTCGGGATGGTCAGCCCACACGGGAAATCGCAGCGCGTGTTCGACGGTCCCGTTCCCCAGTCCCCGCACGCGAGGAGCGGCAACAGGATGGCGACGAGGAGCAGGCGTTTCACGAGAGCCGCCTCGGATCTTGGCACTCCGTTCCCAAAAATAGCCTAGCGGCTACCCGCCTCGGCCTCTGTACGTCTGATGACGTAGAGGGTGTGCCGCCCCTCGGTCGACGATCTGCGGTCCACACCGCTGGGAACCGCTGGTTGACGCATCTT
>JAHEKM010000038.1 GCA_024638325.1 Gemmatimonadota bacterium
ATGGGTACGGTGTGCCCAGGCGAATCGACGGAGCCTGAGTTCCCAACAAACCCGGACCCGGACTTCCCACCGGACTCGCATATCCGGGTCAGCTCGGAGGTGAGCACGGGGCTCCCTGTGCGGGTCGACGGCAGCGGCTCTCTGGACGACAACGGACCGGTCACCCACAGCTGGCAGTTGGCGGTCCCGGCTGGCAGCTCCGCGACGCTCGACGATGCGAACGCCGAGATCCCCATGTTCACGCCCGACGTTCCGGGTGAATACACCATGACTCTGACGGTCGCGGACAACGCAAGCCAGACTCACACGACGATGAGGACCATCACGGCCTCCGACAACAGCGCTGCGGCCACCGTGGACGACACGGGCGGCGAGGTCGTCTCATCCGACGGGCGGCTCCGCATCGTTGTGCCGGCCGGGGCTCTGGCGACGCCCACCGAAATCGTGATCACGGTCGCCGCGCCGAGTCAGTATCCGGACCCGCTGGTGGGCCTCGATCTCGACATGGAGGTCTTCGATATCCAGCCCGAGGGCCAGACCTTCTCGATTCCGGCGCACGCCGAGATCGACCTGGAAGACGCTTTCAGCGTGATCGGAGGCTCGCTGAACGGCGCATCGGGCATCATGATCGATATCCCAGCGGGCGCCATCGAGCCGCTCGACGGACTGACGATCACGCCCGACGTGAGTGACCCCACCACCGGTGTGCTCTCCGGCGGCATGGACGAGCTGGCCCCGGTGGGTGTGGTGGGGGGTCTCGTGGAGCAGGCCCGGGAAGCCGTCGTACAGGCGAACCCGCCGAGCGAGGTCCCGGCCGGCACGGACTTCGACATCGAGGTTACGGCGTTCCTCGACTACGACGCGGCCGCACCTGGGGTGCTGTCCCCCGAGGCGGGCCTTCTGGGCGCGACCGCGGTCGACGCCTCGATCCCGCCGGTGGCGCCGGATCCCAACGGCGTAACGTTCAACCCGGTCCCGCTTACGCCCGGCCCGAACGGCCACACGGCGATCCTGGATTACGTGTGCGAGTCGGCCGGGACTGGACAGTGGCGGTCCGAGGTCACGCTCGACATCAGGTACATAACCGACTTCAGCGACTCGGAGGACCAGCTGACATTCTACCTAGGTTGGGTGATCGACTGCATCGCGCCGCCGCCCACCCTCGAGCGGTCCGTGTCCCGCGCCACGTGGGTCTCGCCCGGGGTCGCCGGCGACGAGATCCTGGTCGGGGGCACCGACCCGGAACGCTGGTATGTGACGGGTGGCGGGGTCACGTCCCTTGGAGGGTTCTTCGGATCGGAGGCAGTGCATTTCCTCCACCCGATCGGGTCGGGCCTCTACGCCAACACCGTTATCGGGAAGAGCTGGAGTTGGAACGCGGTCGACGACTGGCAGCTCATCGTTCCGCCGGTCAACGACCACGCCCTTCAGTTCTCCCTGGGTGAGGACGGCACGCTCTATGGTGCTTCGGGCCTCCGGACGCCGCGGACGGTCTCGCCGAGCTTCGAGTTGGATGAGTACGCCTACAGCTACGTCCAGGCGTACTGGAGCGACGGTACCGACCATGTGCTGATCCTGACCGGCGGCGACGGCAACGCGGCGTCCAACCCCTCGTTCGCGGCGCTGGCGGACGTCCCGGCCGGCTCACCCGCCGTCCAGCTCTCAGGCGTCATGAACGAGACTCTCGACGTGTGGCAGGTGCTGGCCCGAGGTCTCGACTGCGTGCGACTGCCTTCCGACGCAAACCAGCTCGTCTGTGTGTTCACCGGCGGAGAGACCAGCCCGGGATTCCTGGTCAACAACCAGCCCCAGCGCGATGGCTACTACGAGATCTTCTCCGTCGACGTGTCGACGAACGCGGCGTCGAGCCTGGAGAGCGACCGCACCGCAATGGTGGGCGCCATGGCCTTCGAACGCGCGGGCCGCACGTTCCTGGCCTTCGCCAACCAGGAGGGCAACTCTGTCGAGATCCGTGAAGTGGACGGCACCGGCGTGATCGATTCGCAGTCGATCTCGGTAGCGCCCTCGTGCACGTACATCTTCGACTTCACCGTCACGCCCGCGGGCGACCACGCCGTCGCCTCGTGCTGGGGCGAGGACGGAGCGGGGGGTGCGGATGACAAGTACGTCGCGGTCGAGCTCACCTATCCGTGAGGAATCCGTGCCCGCCTCACTGCGCCATGATCAGGTCCCTACGAATCCTCACCCCCAGGCCCGGCTCCTGCGGCATCGCCATGAAGCCCTCGCCGTCCACCGTGGGCGGATTCTCGAAGATCGCGAAGCCGTTCGTGTACGGAGAGATCGGCGGGTCGTTCATGATCTCGACCCATGGGCAGTGCGGCCACGTACCGATCATGTGAAGCTGCGCGATGGTGCCGAGCTGACCGCCCCCGTGGTGCGGGATGACCGGTTTGTGATGCGCGAGCCCCAGGGCGGCGACGGCCCGGAGGCCCTGGACGCCTTCCGTAACCAGAATCTCGGGCTGCAGGATGTCGTAGACGCCCTGCTCGATCATCCACACGAACTCCTGCACGCCCTGGTTGTTCTCGCCACCGGCGAGCGGCACGTCGACGAGTCGGTTGAGCTCGGCCAGGCCGTCGAAGTCGTACCGTAGGAGGGGCTCCTCGAGCCAGTAGACGTCGAGGTCTCCGAGGGCCCTGGCTGTGGCGAGCGCGCGTCTGAAGTCCCACTGGATGCCGGGCTGCCAGATGCCACTCGACTGCGCCTGGTTCGCGTCGGTCATGATGGTGAAGTCGTCCCCCACGGATTCGCGCACGAGCTGCACGGTACGGATGTCCTCGGCCATCTCGAGGTGATGGAGGCGGATCTTCATGCCCTTCCAACCCTCTTCCTTGAGCCGCACCGCCATGTCGGCACGCTCCTCCGGGGTCGATAGCTGGATCATGCTGGCGTAGGCCGGGACCCGCTCCTTCGCGGCTCCCCAGAGCTTGTAGAGCGGCTGACCCGCGACCTTTCCAACGATGTCCCACAGGGCGATCTCGACGCATCCGACGTCCCGCCAGTTGGATGCGGCCCCGTTCGTGTAGCGCATCTGGTGGCCGAGCGCCTCGTTGTCGAACGGATCCTGACCGACGAGCAGCTGCTTCATGGAGGCGAGACCGCTCTGACTGAGGCCGGGCGCGATGCCGCTGATGCCCTCCTGATCGGTGAGGATCTCGGTTACGGTCCCGCCGCCGATGCGTCGCATGTAGGGACGTCCAGGCGCCCAGGCGGACTCCATGATGCCGGTCTCGCCGAGCGTCCGCATGCGGTGGACCACGATGTCCGTGATGCGGGGACGTTCCGGAAGCGCGAGGAGCCACTCCGGGAAGGCGGCACCCGTGAGCGTGAGCGCTCCCAGGCTGGAGAGGAAGTGTCGGCGGTCCATAAGGTCTCCTGGTGTCGGTCCTCACGCCGGCGAGGGCGCATGACCGCAGGGTAAGGGATCGTGCGGTGGCTGGCGACCGACCCGCGTGGCCACCCACGACTTGTGGGCGTACCGGCCCGGGCCGTAGCCTGACCGGGTGAGCGCGTTTCGCCGGAAGGGGAGGAACCGATGAGCGTACGGTCCCGTCGAGTGTGGGCGATGTGCACCGCCTGGGTGGTTCTGGGGGCGTGCGCCGCCGATGAGCCGCCCGCCGAGAGCACACCCACCAGGACGTATCCCACCATCGGCAGCATCGAGCGCCTCGACCCCCGGCTGGACGAGATCGTCCCGCTGGACGCGCGGCTCGAAGCGCTCACCGACGGCCACGAGTGGGTCGAGGGCCCCGTCTGGGTCCCCGCGCTCCAGTCCGTCCTCTACTCCGACATTCCCAACAACGCCGTGTACCGCTGGAGCGAGGAGACCGGCGACGTGCTCTGGCTGCAGCCTGCCGGCTATACGGGGGAGGTGCCGAGGGAAGGGGAGAGCGGCTCCAATGGCCTCGCGCTGGACACGGAGGGCAGGCTGATCCTCGCTCAACACGGAGACCGCCGTATCGCCCGACTGCTCGCCCCCTGGGACGCACCTACACCGGCCTTCGAGACCCTCGCCGGCGAGTACGACGGCCTGCGCTTCAACTCACCCAACGACGTGGCCGTGCGGAGCAACGGCGACCTGTACTTCACCGACCCGCCGTACGGACTCGCCGGAGGCAACCAGGAGCAGGAGCTGGACTTCCAGGGCGTGTACCGACGCGCAGCCGACGGCACGGTCTCGTTGGCGGTCGCCGACCTGAGCCGCCCGAACGGGATCGCGTTCTCACCGGACGAGAGCGTGCTGTACGTGGCGAACTCGGACGGCCGCGGTCAACCGGTCGTCATGGCGTACGACGTACAGTCCGACGGAAGCCTGGCGAACGACCGCGTCTTCTTCGACTCCTGGGGTGACGGCATGGCGGTCGACGAGCGCGGCAACGTCTACGTCACGGGTCCCGGCGGCGGTGTGCTGATCATCAACCCGCAGGGCCAGCATCTCGGCTCGCTCATCACCGGCGAGCGCACGGCCAACGCCACGTTCGGTGACGATGGCTACACGCTCTACATCGCGAACGACACGCGCCTCACGCGCATCCGCCTGAGCGTGCGAGGAGCCGGTTTCTAGATGGGCGACATGTCCCGGCGAGCCTTCCTTTCTGCAGCGGGAGCCGGACTCGTCGCCGCCAAGGCCGACATGATCGGCGCGAGCGCGCAGTCCCGCGTGCCCCTCCTCAAGGCGACCATCAACGGAGGCCGTGCGCGCGGCTCACACCCCGAGTTGCCGACGACCCCCGCAGAGTGCGCACGTACCGCACCACTCGTGGTGGCCGCGGGCGCCGGCGCAATCCACGTACACGTCCGCGCTCCCGACGGGGCAGAGAGCCTCGCCGCATCCAACGTGGCGCGAACGCTGTACGCGATGCGCGCCGAGACACCCGATACGCCCATCGGCATCAGCACGCACTTCCGGATTCTCGGAGACGCGGACCTCCGCCGCGAGGCCGTCGCGACGTGGTCCGAGCTGCCCGACTTCGCCTCTGTGAACTTCCACGAGGAAGGGGCGGCCGATCTCGCCCGACAGCTGATCGACCGGGGTGTGGGCGTCGAGGCGGGGCTCTTTCACGCCGATGCCGCGCGCGCCTGCGTAGAGAGCGGTTTGGCGCCTGCGTGCCTACGGCTGATGATCGAGGTGGGGGGCGGTGAGCTCGACGTGGTCCTGGCCCGTGTGGCCGAGGTCGAGGCCGTCCTGGACGCAGCGGATACGGAGCGTCCCCGACTCCTTCACGGGTCGGGTCCCGTCTCCTGGGCCCTCATCGACGAAGCAGCCAGGCGCGGGTATCAAACGCGAGTCGGGTTCGAGGACTCGCTCGAGATGCCCGACGGGCGGACTGCGCGCGACAACGCCGAAATGGTGGCTGAGGCGGTGCGCAGGATCAGGGCGATCGCCGGAGCCCGCTGAGGCTGGCCGAGCGAGCCCCCGGGCCTCAATCCCCGCAGAGGTAACCTTCGGCACGGGTGACGACGCCTCCGGCGCCTCTGACCAACAGCACCGTGTTCGCCCCCAACTCGCCCGCGGTGTTGCGCAGCAGGTTGTCGTTCACGGCGCTCTCGGGCGGCAGGTCGACGATGAACTCGCACTCCTGAACGGAGGTGGTGTTGTTGGTCACCTCCACGGCCTCGCCGGTACGTGTGAGCTCCGGTATCGGAGCCGCACCCGGCCCGCTGCTCGCGCAGCTCGCGAGCACGGCGGGCACCATGAGCGTGAGTGTGTATCGGATGACTCGGCGCACCTGCGCTCTCCGTTCTCGATGTGATCTGGGGATGGGGCGGGCCGTGAATGTAGGGCCGGGCGACTCCAGGCCGCCACGGATCAGCCGGCCGAGCGCGGAGGGCCGGGCAGGGACTTCGATTGCTTGCGCGAGGGACCCCCGCGCAATCAGTTAGGGGCGCGCACTCTTTCACTGCTCGGGAGGACGTCCATGGGCGCGAAGTCGACGACCCGCTTCTCCATCTTCCTGCTCCTCGGGGCCTCGCTCCTGGGGGCTCCGCTTTCCGGCCAGCACGTCACCCGACTCGATTCGTACGACGGGGTCGAGGTGCGGATCCTCCAGAGCAACAACGCCGGAGACGTCCAGCACATCATCGACCCTGCGACGAACGAGGTCGTCGCCTCGATCGAGGGCTGCCCGCGGCCGCACAACCTCTTCGCGCATCCGGACGGGCTCTACATCTACTGCACGAACGAAGCCGAGTCGACGCTCGACGTCTTCGACACGAGGACCCTGCAGCTCGTCGAGCAGCTCCCGCTCACGGGCAGGCCCAACAAGGGTGCCGTCAACAAGGTGCGCCGGAAGATCTACGTCGGGATCATCGCCGCCCCGTACGTCGACGTGTTCGATCTCGACACGCACGAGAAGCTCAAGACCATCGAGGTCGCGACCGGGATCCACAACGTCTACGTGAGCCCGGACGGAGAGTGGGTCATCGCCGGTGCGATGCAGACCTCCGAGGAGTCGGTGCAGATCATCGACCCGGACGTCGACGAGGTCGTCGACGCGATCACCCTGTACGACGAGGACGGCGAGCCCCACACCATGAGACCCGCTGCCTTCATCGCTGGGGACGACGGATCGGTCGAGCGACTGCTGGCCAACGGCAGCGCCGAGAACGCGGTCTGGGTGATCGACTGGGAGACCCGTGAGATCGAGACCATTCTGCGACCGCCGCCGCTGCCCGCCTGGATGCAGAACGCGGACGGCAATCAGGGCGCGCCCATGCACGGTCTCGAGGTGCTGCCGAATCGGACGGCGTTCTGGGCCTCGAGCCGTGTCGACAGCCGCATTTATGGATGGACGCTTCCCGACCTGGAGTTCATCGGGGGCATCGAGGTCGGTCCAACCGCCAACTGGATGACGTCGACGCCGGACAGCCGCTACATGTACGTCGCGGTCTCCGGCTCGGACCACACGCTGGCGATCGACCTGGAGACACACGAGATCGTGGCCAAGATGACGACCGGGGCCAGGCCGGCCCGGATCGACGTCGCGATCCTTCCCCCTGACCGCGTCCCCGAGGCGGAGGGTCGTTGATGAGGAACCAGATCGGCCAGCGGGCCGCCAACCTCAGGATCGGATCCCGCGTCGCGCTGTTTGCGGTGTTCGGGGCGGTGGGGCTGTTCGCGGCGCTCGGGCTCACGGCGGCCCCCGACACGGGCCCGGTGGACGCGCCGGTCATCGACCTGCCCGCCGACATCGATCGGTTCACATTCGACTTCTACCGTCAGAACGTGGAGCCGATCTTCATGCGGCCCCGCGGCTACACGACCGGCGAGGGCAACGCCGCGTGCGTGTCGTGCCACGTCTGGCAGACCAGCCTCCGCTTTGCGCTCGAGGAGCCGACCGAGACGCCGGACGGCTGGGGCTGGACCCCGGGCCAGTCGACGCTCAACTACCAGGTCGTCACGCAGCTCATCAACGCGTCCGACCCGACGAGCAGCCGGCTGCTCACGAAGCCGCTCGCGGGCCAGGCGGGGGGCGAAGGCCATACGGGTGGCACGTACTGGCAGTCGACGAACGACCCGGAGTACCAGACGGTTCTCGAGTGGATCGAGATGCTTCCGCCGGAGTTCTTCACGCCGCCGCCGGCGCCCGAGCTCGACTTCGAGTTCTACCGCACGTGCGTGCAGCAGATGTATCAGAACCCGCGCTACGGTCAGCTCTCGTGTCAGGAGTGCCACGCGGGCGGATTCACCGGCTTCGCTCCCAGGGCGGCCAACGGCACTTCATGGACCGAGGCCGAAGCACGCCGTGGCTTCGAGACGATCCAGCGGCTGATCTTGCCAGGCAACCCCGTCCAGAGCCGGTGGCTCCTGAAGCCGCTGCACCCGGACGGCGGGGGCACGTACACGCACAACGGGGTCAGGCGGTGGCCGTCCATGGACGACCCAGAGTGGCAGATGATGGCCGCTTGGGTCCGAGGCGAGAGGACGGGCGCCGACTGCTCGATGTAGGGGCGTGGGCGTCATGACACACCCGTGGGGCGCGGTGGTTCTATCCGCCGTGCTCCTGGCCGCGCCCGCGGCCGCTCAGATCACGAACGACCCGTTCCCCACGCCCATTCCGACGAGCGAGGGCGCGATCGTGGTGGGCGTCGAGGCGTTCGCGCGGCTCCCGGACGTGGCCGGCGCGCCGGCCCGGCCCATGCTTCTCGTGGACGAACCCGGCTCGGGGCGCCTCTTCGTGAACGACATGTGGGGGCTGTTGCACGCGATCAGCTACGACGGCGTGGTGAACACTTATCTCGATCTGCGGGAACCGCGATGGGGAGTGTCCGTCAATGCTCCGGCGGAGCTCGCGCCCATCATGGAGGTGGGAATCCAGAGCTTCGCGCTTCACCCCCAATTCGCGGTCGCGGGGACCGCCGGGTACGGTAAGCTCTACACGTGGACGGATGTGGACGACGTGTCGCGACCCGCGGATTTCCTGTCCGGCATCGACGTGCCGTCGCACCACATCGTCCTCCACGAGTGGACCGCAGCGGACCCGCACGCAGCGACCTACGACGGTGGCCCCCCGCGTGAGGTGCTTCGCGTAGAGCAGCCGTTCGAGAATCACAACGGCGGCCGCATCGCGTTCAGCACGACGGCCGGGCCGGGCGACGCCGACTTCGGGAGCCTCTACTTGGGCGTCGGCGACGGCGGCGCGGCTGGGGACGAGCTCGACATCGCCCAGAACCTCGGGGGCATCCTCGGTAAGATCCTCAGGATCCAACCACTGGGATCGAACAGTGCCAACGGCCGCTACGGCATTCCGGCGGACAATCCGTACGCGGCGGACGGCATCGAGCGCACGCTCGGCGAGATCTACGCGTCGGGCTTGAGGAACCCACAGGGCTACGACTGGGACCGCGCGACGGGCGACCTGCTCGTCGCCGACATCGGCCAGAGCGTCGTCGAGAAGCTCAGCCGCGTCCCGATGGGGGCGGACCTCGGCTGGAATACCTGGGAAGGCAGCTATCGCTACGCGAGCCAGACCCGGGTCGACGTGGCTAACCCGCGGGCCGAACCGTGGATCACCTACCCGGTCGCGGAGTTCGATCACCAGGACCCGCTCTTCCAAAGGCTGGCGGCCGCGACCGGCGTCGTCGCGTACCGGGAGTCCAGCATCCCACAGCTCAGGGATCGCGTGCTTTGGGGCGACCTGACGGGCGGTGAGGTCTTCCATGTCGCTGCCGACGGCCTGACGGATGGCGGTCAGGCCCCGCTGGGTCGCGTGCTCTTCCGCGGGGAGGGCGAGCCGAGCACGCTGCTCGAGCTCATCCGGCGGGCGAACGCCACACAGGGCAGGGAGCCGGCGGCCCGGGCCGATCTGCACTTCGGGCGAGGACCGGACGGTCGGGTCTTCCTCCTGAACAAGTGGGACGGCGTCGTCCGAGAGATCATCCCCTAGGGCTTGCCGGGCACTCGGAGCAGCAGGCGCTGGGCAACCCGGTGAACAGCGCGCCTCGCCCGCGGGTACCACCCTGGTCTCGCACTCGGCGAGGCATCACCCTCGAGGGCCTAGCACCCGTCCATGAAGACCCGCACGACCGTACTCCTCGCTGTCCTTGCGACCGCCTGCGTCTCCGTTTCCAAGACCGTCCTCGACGAGGGCTTCCGGGACGCCCCGGTGCCGGCCAGCCGGGTCGACGTGCTCATGGCGTCCATGGGCGACACGATTCCCCAGGACTGCACCAGAGTCGCGATCCTGCACGCGTCCGGGGACCAGGACATGACGGACGAGGGCGACTTCCTCGAGAAGCTTCGAGAGGAGGCGGGCAAGCTCGGCGCCAACACCGTGTACGTGCGGTCGATGGAGGACGCGGGTACGGCCGAGAGGATCGTCGGGGCGGTCTTCGACGTGCCGGCAGATCGCGACTCGGAGGCCTTGGCGCTGCACTGCCCCACCGACTGAGGGAGGGTGGGAAGCCAGCCCAGGACGTTTCGGGGACGGTGTTGGGACAGTACCATCGCTGTCCGGGTTGACCGCCTTCAGCCGAGGTAGAACGAGCCATGACCCCGATTCGCCCCATCTGCTTCTCCCGCGCGCTCCCCATCGCGCTCACATTGCTGCTCGCGACGTGGTCGACGGCGGCCGCGCAACGACTCCCAGGGACCGAGAACGGGGAGTGGCGCTACATCGGCGGGGATGCAGGGCACACGAAGTCATCGCCCCTCAGTCAGATCAACGCCAGCAACTTCGGTGATCTCGAGCAGGCGTGGATGTGGACCAGCCGTAACTACGGACCCAACGTCGACTACTTCTCGCGTTCGACTCCGGTGTACGCGGACGGCGGGCTCTACACCGTCGCCACGCCGCGTCGGCAGGTGATCTCGCTCGATCCTGCCACGGGCGAGACCCTCTGGACCTTCCGTGAGCCGGAAACGATCCGGCACCTGCGCTCGCCGAGGCAGGCATACGGAAAGGGTGTCGGGTATTCGGAAGTGAACGGACGGGGCGTCGTCTACATCACTACGCCAGGCTTCTTCCTCTGGGCGCTCGACGCCGAGACCGGGCAACCGCTGGAGAACTGGGGCGAGGCCATTCCCATCGACGGGTTCGCTCCGAGCGGGGGCATCGACCTGATCCCCCACCTCGTCGGTGACTGGGGTCGCTGGGAAGATTACGTGGCTCAGGGCAATCGGTACGATCCGGACTTGGGCATCCCGAGAGAGCTCGGCATGGTCACGGCGTCCGCGCCGCCGATCGTGGTGAACGGCGTCGTCGTCGTTCTCGTCGGGCACGAGCCGA
Source organism: Gemmatimonadota bacterium (assembly GCA_024638325.1). Taxonomy (GTDB): domain Bacteria; phylum Gemmatimonadota; class Gemmatimonadetes; order Longimicrobiales; family Gaopeijiaceae; genus UBA2982. Next base: position 10,749 of record JAHEKM010000038.1, read on the forward strand.
GCTACGGCCAGACCCGTATCGAGAACGTGCCAGGCGACATCATGGGCTTCGATGCGGCCACAGGTGAGTTCCTGTGGAAGTTCCACGTCATTCCGCGCCCCGGGGAATTCGGCCACGAGACGTGGGAGAACGACGCATGGGAGTGGTCCGGCGACATGTCGACGTGGGCCCCGGCATCGGCTGATCCAGAGCTGGGTCTCGTCTATCTCGTGACGAACGCCTCGACGGTGCAGACGTACGCCGGTCACCGGCCGGGCCACAACCTGTTCGGTGGTAGCCTGCTCGCGCTCGACGTCGCTACCGGCGAGCGCCGCTGGCACTTCCAGATCCATCACAGCGACCAGTGGAACTACGACCTGCCCACGCCACCGATCTTGATGGACATCACAGTGGACGGGGAGACGATTCCGGCCGCCATCCTGAACACGAAGCAGGGCCTGGTCTTCGTATTCAACCGCGCGACCGGTGAGCCCGTCTGGCCCATCGAGGAGCGCCCGGTCATGCAGACGCAGGTACCGGGCAACTACACGGCGCCCACACAGCCGTATCCGACGTGGCCGGAGCCAGTCGACCCGATCATCCTGAGCGGCATCACCGACGAGTTCCTGATCGACTACACGCCGGAGCTTCTGGAGCAGGCCCGCGAGGTCATCGCCCAGTACAACGTCGGCGGATTGTACGTCCCTCCGCTCCCCATCGACCACGGCAACGATTACATCAACAACGTCGGCTGCATGGGCGGCGGCAACGTCATCCCGCACCCGCCGGTGGCCGATCCCGAGACCGGGCTGATGTTCGTCTCGCACAGCCGGTCCTGTTCGGCTCCTGGGTTCATGGGTCCCACGAACGGCATCGATGAGGACGATCCCAACTACCCCGTGCCAGGGCAGGGCGGCGCGACGCCGAACAGCACGCCCACGACCGGCACGACCGTGGCCGCCTGGCTCCCCGCCGGCGGCGGCGGAGCAGCGCTCCAGCGCGTCGATGGCCTGCCGGTCTACAAGCAGATGAACAACCAACTCACCGCGTATCAGATGAACGGGGGAGAGCGTGTCTGGTCCCACGCGGTGGGTCCTACGCCGGAATACGTGCGCACGCATGCGCGACTGCAGGGCGTGGACATCCCAGAGCTCGGCGGAAACGGCTGGTCGATCCAGATGGTGGCGGGTGATCTGCTCGTCCAGGCCCAGGCGCTCAGTCAGGGCGGGGCTCAGTACCCGCCCGACGCGCCGCTCGAGCTCCACGCACGGGACAAGGTCACGGGACGGATCCTCGCGAGTGTACCGCTACCCGCTCCTGCCCAGTACGGTATGATGACGTACATGCACGAGGGCCAGCAGTACATCGTGGTTCAGATCGGCAGCATCCAGACCGACACGCCGGGGGGGCTCGTAGCGTACAGGTTGCCGTAACTCGGTGTGCCTGATCGCGTTGACACCGTGACGACAGTACCGTCATCATCCCTATGATGTGGAGCGGACGGCCCCCGTCTCGTAGGACGAGCGGGGGTCGAGCCTTTCGACCCGGGCGGGCGTAGACCGATGCGGTTGCTGAAAGAGTTCAAGGAACGGAGGCTCATTCCGCTCGCGGCCGCATACCTGGTCACCGGCTTCGTCGCGCTCGAGGCGATAGACCAGCTCATCTCGTACGGCTTCGTCCCGGAGCGTATCTACCCGGTCGCGCTGGTCCTCTACCTCTTCGGGATCCCCAGCAGCCTCATTTTCGCGTGGTTCCACGGAGCGCCGGGGCGGCAGTACGCCGTTCGAGGGGAGATCATCTCCCAGGGCGTGCTGTTCGTCGTCGCCGCGAGCACGGCGGTCCTCGTCTACCGTACTCAGGCGCCCCCCGTGGACGCGGCTGCTGCGCTGGGCCTCGCGCCCACGAGCATCGCCGTTCTGCCGTTCCAAGACGTGACCCCGCGCGGGGAAGTCGAGTACGTGGCCGACGGCATCACGGACGCGCTCATCGACCAGCTCGACGACGTCCGTTCGCTCGACGTGATCTCCAAGACCGGAGTGCTGCCCTACCGAGGCACCACGCTGAGGCCGGACAGCATCGCCCGCATTCTCGGCGTAGGCACCATCGTGACGGGTAGCGTCGATCAAGTCGGGGAGCGGCTCGTGATCACGACGCGCTTGCTCGAAGGGGTGGCTGGTGCCGAGCTGCAGCGCGCCGTCGTCGAGATGCCGGCGGGCGACTTCCTCGCCGCCCGGGACTCCGTGGCCGGAAGCGTCTCCACGCTACTGAGAGCGCAACTCGGGCAGGATGTCCGCCTCCGGGAGCTGCGGGCCGGAACCGACAGTCAAGACGCATGGGTCCTGGCACAGCGGGCGGAGAGGCTGCGTACCGACGCGGAGGACAACTTCGAGGCCGGTGGTGACATCGCGGTCTCGATCCAGGCGTTCGAGGAGGCGGACTCGCTGCTCGCACTCGCAGAGCGGGCCGACCCCGACTGGGTGCGTCTGCCCGGCGCGCGAGCCCACGCCGCCTATCGACGGGCGTGGCTGTCGGCGAACCTCGGTGACCTGGGGCCGGTTGCCGAGGAGATCGAGGAGGGGCTTGCCCACGCGAACCGGGCCCTCGCGCTCGACCCGGAGGACGCGGTGGCGCTCGAGCAACGGGGAACGCTCACGGTACTCGCCGCCCAGATGACCGCGTCGAGCGAGGACGAGGTGTTCGCGTTCCTGGAGGAGGCGCGGGTCGACCTGGAGGCCGCGATCCAGGAGGATCCGTCTCTCGCGACCGCGCACGCCATGCTGAGCTTTCTGTACGGTGGGTTTCAGGACAACGCGAACGCGGTCGTGTACGGCCAGCGCGCCCTGGAAGAGGATGCCTACCTTCGTGGCGCCGATCGCATCATCGACCGTCTCGTGTACGCGCAGTACGACCTGCAGAACTTCACCCGCGCCCGGGAGTGGTGCGACGAAGGGCAGCGGCGTTTCCCGAACAACTACCGCTTCGTGGAGTGCCAGCTCTGGCTCATGGCCACCCCGCAGGGTGGCACCGACGTGGCCGCGGCGTGGGATCTCCTCGCGCGGCTGGACGAGATGACGCCGGAGACGCTGAGCGACTACAAGCACCAGGTCGGCCTCATCATGGTCGCGGGCGTGCTGCGCAGGGCGGAGCTGCCCGACAGCGCCGCGGGCGTGCTGCGTCGCGTCGAGCACGGGGAGACCGTGGACCCGCAGCGGCTCCTCTACCAATACGAAGCGGGTATCCTGGCCAGTACCGGCGATCCGGAGGGCGCGATGGACGTGCTGCGGCGCTGGGCAGCGGCCTCGCCGGGTGCAACCGCCGGGATCGGCGACGACCCGCACTGGTGGTGGAGGTCGCTCCAGGGGCGGCCCGACTTCGAGGCGTTCGTCGACGTGAACTGATTCCGTAACAGAACGAGTCAGTTGCGCAGGAGCTGGGTCGGGTAGGAGCTTGGATATAGCGACACCTCATCCCCCCATATGGCATTCCCCCCCGGAGTCTCCATGCGCTTCCCCCTCGCGCTGTCCGCTGTTGCCGTCCTTACGCTGGCCGCCTGTTCCGAGCCCGGCGTCGCTCCCGACGACCCCATGGCACGGGCGCCGACCGTTCAACTGACGCAGATCGGAGGCGATCCGGCGTCCGAGGACCTCTGCGGCGGCCTGTCACCGTGCGACGCGTTCGACTACAGGGGCGACGGCAGCATCGGCGCGGCCGGGGTCTGCTTCCTGCCACCGACGGTGGACAATCACCTCTCGGATCCCGCGTGCTCGGCGCCGAACAGGCCCGGGCTCGACGGGATCTTCCAACTGGCCTGGTGTCAGGTCGACTACAGCGCGGACCCCAGCGGCGCGACTGCGCCCACCATCGTGCCCGGCACGTGCCAGGACCCCGCCGATTGGAAGGACCTCGTGGAGGACGACGGCTTCTACAGCTCGTCGGTGCGGTGGCGGCGGAATGAGGCGGACGACGGGGACATCTTCCGCGTCTACGTGGTGCGCGGCGAGCAGGTGTTCGCCCACCGGGACCTGGTTATCGATCCGAACCTGACGACTCCGGCCGATGGCTTCGTCCACGCCATCGGCTACGGAAACGAGCCGATCAAGGTACGGTTCACCGAGGACTTCTCCTGCATCAAGTTCGACACGCAGGGCGGGGCGCCGGAGAACGCGGCGACGTGCGTCATCGCGGGCGCCACGAGCGTCAGTTTCGCGACCGACGACCTGCTCACCACGTTCAACTTCCCGGACGGGAACCCGACCTTCCTGGCGGACTTCGAGGTGAGCGAGTGCCTCTCGCTCGGCTTCGACGTGGACGCGACGGGCGGGGTTTCGGGGAACGCGCTGGTCGACACTCCGCTGGCCTCGTGCAAGCTGTCCCTCAGCAGTGACGAGATCGAGCGGCTGTTCGTTCCCGGTCAGGTGCAGATCTCCGTGATCGACGAGCGTTGGTCGGACGACCCGGCGGACGACGCTCCCTTCCAGTTCGCGCGGCTCAACGTGCTCCAGTACGACGAGTTCGGGATCGGCGCGCTCCCGCCGTCGAGCGATCCCGGCTGGTTCGGGACCGCGACGAGCAGCAGCGCGATGCTACGGTGGCTCGACCGGGGCCTGGGCTTCCTCGCCGGCCTGGTGCTGCCCGAGCCGCTCTACGCCGTTCGCGGCGCGGGGTGGGACTTCACGCGTATGAGCGACTTCCAGGTCGCGGCGATGCCGGTGATGGACCACGGCGTCGTCGGCGCACCGTGTCCGAGCGGCGAGCCGTACTGCACCGACCTCGGAGTGTTCAGTGGAGTGGACCCTGTCGTCCCAGTGAGCGTCAGCGTGAGCGCGCCGACGTCCACGGGGCAGGCGGTGTATCCCGACGATCATCTGGACGTGCCGGACACCAGGCTCCACTTCTTCCCGGAGACGGGGTCGGTCTCGTGCCCGGCGGGCTCGGCTCAGGGCGCGTACGGTCGCGGCTGCGTCGAGGCGGGTGACCCCGACCTGAGCACCGATCCGCCGAGCTACTGGAATCAGCTGGTGGTCGTCACCGGGACCGATGGTCTCGGCTCCGTGAACTGGACCCTCGGGGGCGGTCAAAACACCCTTCGTGTCTCCGGTTGTGGCGTGGCGCGCGCGGGTAGCGAGCCGAACCCGCCCGGCGAACCCGGCGCGGACAACGTGTGGGGAGCGCTGGGCGAGTGCACGGACCGGGCCGCAGCGGCCGCCGACCCGTCGGCGTTCGCCAACGGTCCGGCCGACGGTCTCACGCCGTTCGAGCCGGTCGATATCCTGAACGAGGTGGCGCTCTACGGCCTGCCGCTCGAGTTCAGGGCCGCCACCTGTCCGACGATTACGGTCGACGGTGTGAAGGCCGACGCCTTCGGCGGTAGCGAGTGGGAAGCCTGCGCGCAGAAGACGATCTTCACGGCTCCGCTCCGCGGTCCGAAGGTCCCGAACAACGCCGCGCTCTACACGTACAGCGACGGCGACGCGCTGTACCTCGGCCTGGAGGTCACCAACACGACCGACCTGGGCAACAAGATCTTCATCAACCTGGTGGAGTCGTTCGCCAGTGGCGACGGAGTCGAAGCGGCGGGAGACGAACTCCTGGTCATCGACTTCGGCGACGAGACGGTCGGTCTGGACTGGCACTTCACCGAGGCCTGTGTAGGCAACAACTCGGCGAGTCTGTGCGGCGATCCGGACACGACAAGTGATGGAACCCTCGGAGCCGACGGCGCCGCTACGCAAGGCGGGGCGGGCAGCGGCACGGTGTTCTACGAGTTCGTGCGTCCCTTGGGCACTCCGAGCTCGGCCGCAGGGCCCGCGAAGGAAGACCTGGGCGCCGGTTCTGGCGACACCATCGGGCTCCGGTTGCGCGTGACACAGGGCCAGGGCGGGGGGAAGGGCGGATTCGTCTACCCCGATCCGCAGTCGAGCCCGGTGAAGTACCACCCGTTCACGATCGAGTAGGGTTTTAGAAACTCCTAAAGGGACGCCCCTTCGGCGTGCGGCCATCCGCACCGCCGGAGGGGCGTTCGCGCGTCACCGCACGAAGATCTCCATGACCTCGACGGGCGCGTCGCTCCGATTGTGGAATCCATGCTGCGTACCACCGGCCAAGTAGTACGTGTGCCAGGGCTGCACCACGATGGGCCCGTCCTCGAGTCGGAGCTCCATGGGAGCCGAGATCGGCACGAAGAGGTGAAAGCGGACGTCCGCGTGCTCGTGCATCGCGCGGACTCCGCCGCCGTCGATGACGACGCGCAGCGCGCGCACTTCCGGTTGGTCACGGAGCACCGCGTTGCTGATGCCGACGTTGCCGTCCCCGCCCAGCGGGTTGAGCGGCGACGTGCGGTCGCCGACCACCGGTGCCTCCTGGGCGATGAGCGCCGCGGCGAGGGCCATGCCCACGGCCACCGCAGACACGTGCGTGAGCCACTTCTTCATGTGCTCCTCCTGACCGGCGTCGCGGACGGACTACTTTCGTCGGTAGGATGGGGCGTCCACGAGGCGGAGGCGAGTCAGTGAGTACAGTGGCGGCGCTGCAGATGACGTCCACCACGGTCGTGGACACCAACGTGGCCGAAGCCGTGCGACTCCTCGGAAAGGCGGACGAGGCGGGGGCAGCGCTCGCCGTGCTTCCCGAGAACTTCGCCCTCATGGCGGGCAGCCGCGAGCAGCTCCTGGCCGCCGCCGAGCCCTCGGGCGGGGGACCGATCCAGGCCGCCGTCGCAGACGCGGCTCGCCGCCACGGCCTCTGGGTCGTGGCCGGCACCCTCCCCATCCGCACGGCAGGAGACCGAGTGCGCGCGGCCTCCATCGTTTTCGACGACCGGGGCGAGCCCGTGGCACGATACGACAAGATCCATCTGTTCGACGTCGAGTTGCGGGGCGGAGAGAGCCACCTCGAGTCCCGCACCATCGAGCCGGGCGAAGACGTGGTGGTCGTCGACTCCCCGGTAGGTAGGCTTGGCCTCAGCGTGTGCTACGACCTTCGCTTCCCTGAGCTCTATCGTCGGCTACTGGATCAGGGGGCCGAGGTCTTCGTCGTGCCCTCCGCCTTCACCGCCTTCACGGGCCGGGCCCACTGGCAGCCGCTTCTGCGGGCGCGAGCCATCGAGAACCTGGTATACGTCGTGGCCGCGGCGCAGTGCGGACGACATGCCAAGGGTCGGGAGACATACGGTCACAGCCTTGTGGTCGACCCGTGGGGGGCCGTGGTGGCCGAGCGCCCTGACGGCCCGGGCGTCGTCACGGCCGACATCGACCTGGAGCGCATCCGGGCCTTGCGGGCGCAACTTCCGAGCGTCGAGCACCGTAGACTCTGACATGTCAGACGGCCCAGCGGCGCACCGCGGACCGATCCCGCCGGTCATCTTCCTCTGCAGCCTCGTTGCGCAGGCGGCGCTGGACAGATTCGCTCCGGCGTTCCGCCTCGTTCCCGAGGCATGGACCTTCGCGGGCCTGGTACCACTCGCAGGTGGACTGATCTTGGCCGTCATCGCGGCCAGTCGCTTTCGGTCGGTCGACACGGACGTTCATCCCTTCGGTGAGCCCACCGCGCTGGTCACGTCGGGCCCCTACGGCCTCACGCGCAACCCGATGTACCTGGGACTCACCTCGATGCTAGCGGGTATCGCCGTGCTTCTCGGTTCGCTCACGCCCTTCTTGGTACCGCCCGTGTTCGGCTGGATCATCACGAAGCGCTTCATCGAGATGGAGGAGGCGAAGATGTCACGCATCTTCGGGGAAGCGTACGACGCGTACCGGGAACGGGTCCGGCGCTGGCTTTGACGAAGAGGCTCGGTCGCTCAACCTGACTTGCCGCGCGCTAGCGCCGCCGCGTAGCATGGCGACCCATGTGCAGCCGCCTCGTCGTCCTAGCCCTGACCATAGCCGTCGTGCGAACGTTCGCGGTCGCCCCCGCAGCCGCGCAGCATCCCGGCCAAGACGTCTACGACCAGGAATGCGCCTCCTGTCACGCCGGGGGTGAGCTGAGGGCGCCCCGCCTCCCGATCCTGCAGGCCATGACGGCGGACGATCTGCGGTACGCGCTGACAGAGGGGCGCATGGCCAGACAGGGGGCCTCGCTGTCGACTCAGGACCGGGACGAGGTGATCGACTACCTCGCGGCGGCCCCCGTCGAGCACGATGCCTGGATCTCTTCGATTCGGTGTGGGGGCGATCGCCGGGTCGTGGACGTCGACGCGGGCGGGGGTATGAGGAGTCTCGGCGTCGACCATCGCTCGTCGCGCTTGATCTCGGCTGGCGACGCCGGAATCACGACCGCCGACCTGTCCCGCGAGCTCGAGGTGGCCTGGGCCATCGCCTTTCCGGGCGTGACCGGGCTCCGCGCCGCACCGGCGGTCGTGGGGTCGACCGTGTTCTACACGGCGGTCAACACCGCCAAGCTCTTGGCGCTGGACGCCGAGACGGGCTGCGTGCAGTGGGTCTACGACTCGCCGACGCCGCTGCGCGCGGGCGTCACCGTCGCTGATTTGGACGGCCGACCGACCCTGTACTTCGGAGACGCGCGAGGCCAGGTCCACGCCGTGGACGCCGCGCTGGGCGCGCCCATATGGGTGGCGAACGCGCGCGTCGACGAGGGCAGCGGAAACATCACGGGTACGGTCGCGGTCCACGACGGAAAGGTGATCGTGCCGCTGTCCGCGTCCGGTGTCACGGCCGGCATGAATCCCCGGTACGAGTGCTGTGGGGGCAGGGGGGCGGTCTCGGCGCTCGACGCGGCCACGGGAGAGCGCCTGTGGAACTGGGTCACGATGCCCGAGGCCACGTACACGGGACGTGTGAGCTCGTCCGGAATCAGGCTACGCGGGCCGTCGGGTGCACCGATCTGGTCGACGCCGACGATCGACGTGGAGCGCGGACGGGTCTACGTGACCACAGGTGAAAACACGTCCCTTCCGGCCACGCGTACCAGCGACGCCGTGATCGCGCTGGACCTCGAGACCGGGCGGGATGCGTGGATCTTCCAGGCCACGCCGCGCGACGTGTGGCACATGGGGTGCGGGCGCGGCACGAACTGCCCCGGTCCGGACGAGAGCATTCTCCGGGACTGGGACTTCGGGGGGGCGGCGATTCTCGCCAGCCTGCCCGACGGACGCGACCTCTTGCTCGCCGGGCAGAAGTCGGGGCACCTCTGGGCGATCGACCCGGACGAGGGCCAGGTGGTCTGGGCGCAGCGACGCGGAACGGGAAGCCCTCTGGGTGGCAACCACTGGGGCATCGCCATGGACGGCGAGCGTGTCTTCCTGACCATCAGCGACCCCATCGGAGCCGACCGGGTGCCCGGCCTCTACGCGTTCGACATCGCGACCGGGGCGCCGGTCTGGGAGCAGAGGCTCACGCCCGACTGCGGCGGTGACCGGGCGGAGCGCGTCGTCAGGTGCACCAGGCTGTACGGCTTGTCGGCGACGCCCCTCGTCGTCGACGGTGCCGTCGTGGCGGGAGGCCTCGACGGGCGCGTCCACGTCTTCGACGCCACGACCGGGGCCGTGCTCAACGTCTTCGACACCGCGCGCGACTTCGAGACCATCAACGGAGTGGAGGGACGGGGTGGCTCGATCGACTCCCATTCCGTCGGGGCCGGAGCTGGCATGATCTTCGTCGGGTCCGGCTACGGATCGTTCTCGCAGACCCCCGGGAACACGCTGGTCGCGCTGCGCCCCACCGGGCGCTGACCCGCCCGCGCCCCAGGGGCGACGCGGACCGGCGGCCCGGAGTCGAGCCCCGGGCCGCCGGCGTTCGTCAGGATGACGTTCGCTAGAACGCCAGGGCCACGTCCATGAAGAAGACCCGACCCGGCTCGGGCACGGGCGTCGGCGCGGGCTGCCCGAACGGATTCCGCGCGTTCATGTGGTCCCAGTAGTACTCGTCGAACACGTTCAGGACGCCGCCCCGAACCGTGAACCCGCCCGGGAGGCCGATCCCGGCGCGGACATCGACCGTTTGATAGCCTGGCGTCATCGCTTCATTTCTCGACGTCGACACACGGTCCTGCTCAGCGACCGCGGTTCCGCTGGTCTCCACATAGAAGCGGCCCGTGGGGTCCTCGTAGCGGACACCCAGGCCGGCGCGCACGGGCGAGACACCGATGGCGGGCTCGTCGAGCTCGTCGTCCTGACCGTACAGGTACGACCCTGTGACGCTGACCGTGACCTCGTCGGTCACCCCGACGGTGGCCGATCCGTCGAGGCCGTAGAACGTCGCTTCGCCGTTGATGTAGCGGTACACGGTCGTGGGCGAGAGCGGCAGCTCGCGTGGCAACGTGGTCGGCTCGATGGTGATGTAGTCCGCCATCTTCCGGTAGAAGCCGCCGAGATGGAAATGGACGTCAGCGTAGTGTCCGTCGACCCAAAGGTCCGCCTGGGTGCTCCGCTCGGGCTTCAGCCGCGGATTGCCGAGGAACTCGGCCGCGAACTGCGCCTTGCTCGCCGGGATTCGGTCGGAGTAGCGCTCGGTCGCGTCTGCGGTGCGGACCGCGGAGCCGAGGCCCGCCGCGAGGACCCAGTTGGAGCTCAGGTCGTACGACGCGGTGACGGCTCCGCTCAGGTTCGTTTCGTCGGACTCCAGGTCCGGACAGGGGCCCGGGTACACGGGACAGGTCGGTGCCGCGTTGGCCACGAAGAACGAATCGACGGCCGAGATCGGTGCGTCCGCCGACACGAAGTCGACCCGCGCGGTTCCGGAGATGCTCACCGGGCCCTGCCGCCACGCCAGGCGACCGAAGGCGCCGATGTCCGTGATGGTGGCGTCCGGCCACATGTTGGTCTCGAAGAGCAGTGCCTGGTTCGACTGACGCCGGATGAACCGGGTCGCGTTGCGGTTGGCACTGTAGACATCACCACCGATCTCCGCCGTCCAGGGACCGCCCAGGTCCAGGTCGGCCGAGAGGTTTCCACCGAGCAGCGTGATCTCGGAGTCGACGAAGACATCGAGCGCGAACGGCGGGGTCCGGCTGGGGTTGTCCAACGCGGTAGGCTTGCCGCGGTTCGACATGGTGTGCGTTACGCGGTTGCGGTACGCCTTGGCCTCGATGGCCGTCACCGTGCCCTGGCCGGACCACTCGAAGCCCGCCCAGAAGTTGGGTGCCTCGAAGCTCTCCGCCGTCAGGAGACGGCCCGGGTAGTCGATCGGGCCCTGCTCCTGGTAGCCTCCAGCGACGGTGACGGTTGCCGCGTCCGTGAGGCTGTAGGCGACCTTGGCGCGTCCTTCCCACGACTCGTA
>JAHEKM010000161.1 GCA_024638325.1 Gemmatimonadota bacterium
GCTCCTGTTGCTGGCCACGGGAATCCTGGGCATGGCTTTCGTGTCGCGTCGCAGGAAGGGCTTCGACGTCGTCTGATTTTCCAGGCGATCGCCGGAACCTCAGTGGTTCTGCCGGCCCCCGGTTTCCGGGGGCCGGTTTTTTTTATGGGCGAAGTCATGATCCCATGGCGATTCACGGCGTCGACCCGCCTATTGCGGTCGACCCTCCCGTCTCACGGTCCGCCCGCTCACCCGGAGCTCGCGCCAACGACGACGGTGCGACTGCGCCCGACATTCACGGGCCTGCCGGCTTTTCGAACACGAGAACGTGCTGCTGCGGCAGGAAGTTCTCCGTCTGGACCCACTCGAGACCGGCCGCGCCGAGCTCCATGATCGCCTGGCGCTCGGTCATCTTGTGAAGCTCCTTGATCGGCACGAAGGGGTCCTCGCCACGATACTCGACGAGTACGACCCGCCCACCTGGACGGAGCCCGCGGACGATCCCCTCCATCATCTCCCGAGGATGCGAGAACTCGTGGTACGCGTCGACGATGAGCACTACGTCCACCTCGCCCGGCGGTAGGCCCGGATCGTCGATCTCCCCTCGGATCGGCACGACGTTCGTGAGTCCGGACGCCGTGGCACGAGCGGTCAGGATCTCCAGCATCTCCGGTTGGATGTCCACGCCGAGAACACGGCCCTCGGTCAGGCGCTGGGCCCACGGCAGCGCGAAGTACCCGGTGCCGACGCCGATATCGGCGACCGTGCTGCCCTCTTGGCGGAAGAGGAAGTCCAGCAGCAGGTCGGTGCGCTCCTCCCGCTCGCGCGTCTCCCGTTCCAGCCAGCCCGCACCGAGATGCCCCATCACCAGAGAGATCTCGCGACCCATGTAGTATTTGCCGGTCCCGTCCGGCGTCGCCCGCCCCGTCGTGTACTCGGTGGATTGCTGCACCGGGAGGGCGTCGTCCGCTGCCGAGGTGCCCGAGGTGGCGCACGCGCCGCACGCAGTGAGGGTGAGGGCTAGCCCGAGGATCAGAGCGGCGTTCGTGGGAGACGCGTATCGCATGGCGAGCGGTGACGGGAGGGAGACGGTGGCTGAGGGCCCCTACCCGCTCTCGTCGACCTGGTGCCGCCCGCGATGCACGCCCTCCCGGTGCCTCGCACGGAAGCTATCTTCTTCGGAGCCAGTCGAGACTCGTTGAATGCCTGCGGTGACACTGCGGCTCGCCCGCTCCCTGTCGGCGTCCGAACACCTGGATAGCATCGTATGCGCGTGGTCTACACAGTCCTCTTTGTCCTGCTGGCGGTGGTTGCGGGGGTCACCAGCCTGGTCTGGATGCGGTCGGGACCGAGCCCGGAAGAGCTCGCGGCGCTCGACGAGCGGCTGCAGGCGGTCTTGACAGCCCGCGAGTTCACCGGACGTATCGAGGAGGCGCTCGAGACCAGGCTCGGTCGGCCGGTCGATCCGGAGCTGGCGGAGGTCGGCCGCCTCCTCTTCTTCGACCCCATCCTCTCCCTTACGCAGGACAACAGCTGCTCGGGGTGCCATGGGCCCAACGTCAGCTTCAACGGCTCGCAACCGATCGAGATTGGGGTGGGCAACAACGGCGTTGTCGGGCCGGAACGGCGCGGACCTCACAACCAGCGCCGCGCGCCGACCCTCATCAACGCGGCCTTCTACCCTCGCTTGATGTGGGACTCGCGCTTCTCCTCGAATTCCCTCGACCCTTTCCGCAACGACAGGGGCTTCACCTTCCCGGCGCCGGAGGGCTCCTCGCTGTCGGACATGGAGCACCTTCTCGGCGCGCAGGCGTTCACCCCGGTCGTCAACCGCGTGGAGATGGCGGGCGAGACCTTCGAGGGCGACAACGATGCCATGCGTGCCGAAGTCACGAGGCGCGTCGAGGGGATCGATGCGTATCGGAGGATGTTCGGCGAGGTCTTCGAAGACATCGCGGGCGGAGCCCCGCTCCGCTATGAGCACATCGCATGGGCACTCGCGGAGTTCCAGTTCACGCTCGTGCGGGCCGACGCCCCGCTCGATGCCTACGCCCGGGGAGAGCTGGATGCGTTGACCCCCGCCCAGAAGCGGGGCGCGATCGCGTTCTTCACCGGCGACGGGTGCGGGGAGTGCCACATCGTCAGGAGCTTCGGCAACGAGATGTTCAGCGACTTCGAGCCGCACGTTCTGGCAGTTCCGCAGGTCGTCCCCACCGTGACGAACATGACCTTCGACGGGCCTGGAGCCGATGAGGACTACGGCCTCGAGCAGCAGACCGGGTCGTACGAGGATCGCTACAAGTTCCGCACCTCTCCGCTCCGCAACGTCGCATACCAGCCCAGCTATATGCACAACGGCGCTTACGTGTGCCTCGAGGACGCCATCAGGCACCACCTGCAGGTGTCCGAGTACGTGCGTGGGTACGAGCCGAGCGAGCTTCCTCGGACGCTGCGGGCGCCCGTAGGACCGTACGCCGCCATGTTGAACAGCGCTCAGACGCTGATCGCCGACCCGATGCAGCTTTCCGAGGAGGTGCTCCGCGACGTGATCGAGTTCGTGCGGCACGGCCTCACCGATCCCGACGCCGCCCCGGAGGCGCTTCGGTACCTGATCCCGGCGACGGTACCGAGTGGTCTGCCGGTGCACGACTTCGATTTCGACGCGAAGCTGGGAGGCGGCTGCTAGTCGGGGCCTGGTTGCCCTTCAGCCGTCGAGCGAGTCGCGGCCGCCAGCCCCGCCGCCCGCCCCGTCGCCCAGGCCCACAGGAAGTTGTGCCCGCCGATCGGTCCGAAGGCGTCGAGGATCTCTCCGCACAAATACAATCCGGGCGTGCGCCTGCTCTCCAGCGTCCGGGGGTCGACTTCCGAGAGGGCGACCCCGCCTCCCGTCACCTCGGCCTTCTTGTACCCCTCGTTTCCCGTCCAGGGGAGTGGGTAGGCGGTGAGCGCCCGAACGAGACGCCGACGCTCTTCGCGGCGCAGCCCGGCCGTGTGGCTCTCCGGCGGGATGCCCGCTTCGGCCAGGAGCGTGTCCACCAGCCGCCGCGGAAGCCTCTCCGAGACGAGTGGGCGAATGGCGGCGCTGGTTCCTGTGAGTCGGGCGTCCCATGTCGAGCCCGGGTCCCGCGTCCATTGGACCACGATCTCCTGGCGGGACCCGTCATCGGTGCCCCGGATCGTGAGGTGCGAGGCGTCCAGCACCGTCGGTCCGCTCCACCCGCGATGCGTGAAGAGAAAGCCGCCGGTGGTGGAGAATTTGGGTCGCGCGCCGGGAGCGGTAATCGTCACGTCCAACGAGACACCCGCCAGTGCGGCGTGAGGGTGGGGCGTTCCGGTCAGGGGCGTCAGCGCTGGATAGGTCGGGTTGATGTCGTGTCCGAGGTCACGCGCCAACCGGAGTCCGACACCATCGCTGCCGGTCGCAGGCACCGAGAGGCCACCCGTGGCCAGCACGACCGCCGCCGCGTTCAGATCGGGAGCGCCCTCGAACGAAACGACCCACTCGTCCCCTTCCGGCCGAAGGCCGCACACGCGGGTGTCGAACCAGATGCGCGCCCCCGCGTCGCGGACTCCTTGGACCAGCGCGTCCCGTACGTCGCGGGCCCTGTCACTGACAGGGAAGAGCTTGCCCGTGTCCTCCTCCAACCGCAGGGGGACACCGAGGTCGTCCTCGAAGAACGCGCGCTGATCCGAGAGCGGCCAGGAGCGCAGGATCTTCTTGAGCGTGTTCGACGACGAGTCGGTCACGTACCGCAGCGGTTGGGCCTCGGCGGGAAGCACGTTGCACCGCCCACCCCCGCTGATGAGGATCTTGCGACCGCCGTCGGCGGTTCCTTCCACGAGGACGACGACGCCCCCGGCGGACGCCGCGGCGAGCGCGGCCATGAGTCCGGCCGCTCCGGCGCCGACGACGACAACGGGGGGCGGATCGTCTCGGTCCGCTATGGGTCGCTCCTGGATGGGATGAAGACGGCCATGATAGCCTGGTGCTCGAGTGCACGCTGGCGCGGAGGGGACCGAAGCGGGTAGCGTGGTATCGGGCTCCCGCTCGACGCTCGGGCCCAGACGTCTGCCGGCATCGACCGGAGACGACCCATCACGCGAGCCGGGCCCATGCCGAAGCCGTCGCGAAGAGCCCGCTAGCCGTGGCGCCCTTGGCGGCATCCCGACGGTGGCTGCGCGGCGACGCGTTTCCGCTCGTCGGGCTGCTCCTCCTGACCGGCGTCTTCTACTGGCCGATCTTGGTCGGGCGGGCCTTCCTCTGGGGGGACTTCGCCGAACGCGTCCACCCGTTCCGGGAGTACGCGGCCCTAGAGCTCAGCCAGGGGCGCTTCCCGTTCTGGATTCCCTTCGTGTTCGGGGGCATCCCCTTCTCGGCCATGATGGACAACGCGGTTCTGTATCCGCTGAACTGGGTCCTGATCCCGCTGGTGGGGGACGGGCGCCTCGGCTTCCTGGCCCTGGAGTGGCATACCATCGCTCACCTCTTCCTGCTCGGCCTGGGCACCTACTTGTTCGCCCGCTCGCTCGCGATTTCCCGAGCAGGGTCCGGACTGGCGGCGGTCGCGTGGATGTTCTCTGGACCGGTGGTCCACCACGTCTTCCATCCCGCGATCCTCCAGACGATCACCTGGCTTCCATTCATCCTGCTCGCGTTGGTGCGGACCTTCGAGCGCTCGAGCGTGCGCTGGGCGATCGCGGCCGGTGCGTTCTGGGGGATGGCGATCCTGGCGGGGCACCCGCAGGGCTTCCTGTACATCGCGTACGCGATGGCACTGTTCGGTGTCACGTTCCTGGGGAGCGACGCCTTGCGGGTCGGCGATTCCACCGACACCGCCCGACGATCGGACATCGGAGCTCTCGCGCGGTCGGCTGGGCTCTTCCTGTTCGTGCTCGGACTCGGTCTGGCGCTCGGCGCTGTCGCGCTCCTCCCGGCGTCCGAGCTTGCGCGTCTCTCCGAGAGAGGCGTGAGCGAGGTGGCGGGGCTGTCGGCCTACGCCCGGGACTTCCGTCACCTCGTGCTCTTCCTCCTGCCGGACTTCTTCGGTCGGATGGGCGCGGTCCAGTCGGACTACTGGGGGCCGGGTGCGGCCGACTTCGGGTACTTCTGGGAGACGTACGTCTACTTGGGAATGGCACCCCTGGTGCTGGCCGGACTCGCCGGTGCTCGTGGCCGGTCGCGCACCTTCCTTTGGCTTCTCGCGGCCTTCAGCGCCGTGGGCATCATCGGCGACATCACCCCGTTCCCACGCCTTCTGCCGGCCCTCGCTCCGGGATTCGCGACTCTGCGCGCCCACGCGCGACTCGGGATCGTCCTCGCCTTTGCAGTTTCGGTGCTCGCCGGTCACGGATGGGACCGGCTCGCGGATGCGCACCGGCACCCGGGTTCGGACCCGGGCCTTCGCCGCCGCCTGCTCGGGGGCACGACTTCGGCCGTCGTGTTGGCCGGGGCCGTGCTCTTGGCGTGGGGCCCCCTGACCGGTTGGTTGGCGGGCTCCGAGGTGGAGGCGG
>JAHEKM010000162.1 GCA_024638325.1 Gemmatimonadota bacterium
GACCGCGGTGACGTGACCCATGTACCGGCCCCATTGGGTGACGGCTTCGTCGTACAGGCTCTCGAGCTCGTCGTAATTCTGCCCCGGCTTCACCGTGATGTCGATGAGCATGTCCATCACGCGCCGGAGATTCCGCATGCCGTATGTGGTCGCCTTCACCGCGTCCGCGTCCCCCACCGCCTCGGTCAACGCTTCGGGATCCGAGCTGCCGGCGTCCGCCGTCGTGAAGCGGAGCCAGGGATACTTCTCCTGTTCACGGGCCCAGGCGTCGAGTGTCGGGCGCTCCTCATCAGGGGTGGTGGCGCCAGGTATGGGCGCGTAGCCCCAGCGCACCGCGAACTGATCGTACGGGCCGACCTTCGGAATGAGGTACTCGGGCGGAATGCTGTCCTCGGGCTGGGCGACGTAGTTGAAACGCGAGTAGTCCATCAGGGACGCCACGTGACTGCCCCCCATCGCTTCCAGGAAGGAGCGACTACGGATGGAATCCGGCGGGTACATCGACGAGGCCTTGAAGTTGTGCGGGAAGCCGATGGCGTGCCCGACCTCGTGGGTGACGACGTACTCGACGAGGCGCCCCATGAGCGAGTCCGGCATCGGTAGCGACTGTGCCCGCTCGTCCAACGGGCTCACCTGGATCACGTACCACTCCTTCTGCACCTCCATGATGTTGTGGTACATGTTCACCTCGCCCTTCAGGATCTCTCCCGAGCGCGGGTCGACGATCTGGCCTCCCGTCGCATTGGCGACCGTCGACGGTCTCCAGTAGATGGCGGAGTGGCGCACGTCGAACAGCGAGAAGTCGGGATCCTCCTCGGGTGTCGGCGCGATCCGGCCCTCGATGGCGTTGCTGAAGCCCGCGCTCTCGAACGCCGTCTGCCAGGCGTTCACCCCCTTCACGATCCACGGCTGCAACCACTCGGGCGTCGCCGGGTCGATCCAATAGACGATCGGCTCCACCGGGTCCGAGACGTCGGCGGTCGGGTCCTGCTTCTCGAGTCGGTGGCGGTGGATCATGCGAACCCGCTCGAGTCGGTTGTCGGGCCGCGTGAAGTCCCAAGAGCGGCTCGAGTTGAATCCGACCCGCGCATCGTGCCAGCGCGGCATCATGGGGGTCTCCGGAAGCCGGGCCATGCTGAAGAGGACCGTCGCGGTCTGCGAGAGCGCTGCACGCCCGCCGCCGCCGCCGCGTCCTCCGTTCGGCGGGGGCGCACGGCCGATCTGGACGACCTGGACGTTGACCGCGTCATCGAAGGCCGCGGTGTGCTCGACCCAGCTCCGGTTGGACTGGAGCCCGTCGATGGCGTCGAACTCCGGGAGGCCCGACACGAAGAAGTCGGAAACGTCGATCACGGCCGAGCTGTCCGCGCCGAACACCTCGATGTCGAACGTGGCCAGGATCGGGCCGCGCCTGAAGGGCTCGACTGCCCGGGAGACGGCGGCCGTCGTGTCGGCAATGAGGGCGTATCGCTTCTGTCTAAGAATGATGCGATCGTCGTCGCGCTCCCATTGGACGATGAGCCGCGGCCCGCCCGGGAAGAACTGCGCAGGGTCCTGGAGCGTGCTCTCGACGGTCCGCTTGGTGAGGATCATCTCCCGTTCGAGCTCGCTCACAGGGATCTCGAAGAAGAGGTCCTCGTCGACCTCGTGCACGTCGAAGAGCCCGGGCTTGGTAACCGCGTCTTCAGGGATGATGTCGGAGTACTCGGGACCCGAGCGCTCCTGCCCTTCACCGTTCTCCCCGTTCTCACCATCCGCGTTCTCACGCGACTGTGGCGTGACCCGCCCGCGCGGTCCAGGACGCTGCTGGGCGGGCGCGACGGCGAGTGCGGGCGCAACCGGCGCGGCGACGGCCACCTGCGACGGTACCGCAGTCGCAATGGCCACGAGCGCAAGGAACGTTCGGAGGTGCGGAAGTGGGCGAATCATGTGATCCAGGAGGGTCGGGAACAGCTGCCAGGCGGGGCGTCGCCTCCGACGGTAGAGGTGCCCCTGGGAAACGACAAGTGCGACGCCCAGGACGTTGGATTCCGTTGCTCTTGAACCTCACGTAACGTCAGGTCTTATCATGCTGCGAGCCGCGGGCACGAGGCCGGCGGCCGACGCTGACGGTCGGGCCCGAGGCCGAGAGAGGCACAGTGGACGACGTGATGAAGGTCGGTGAGCTGGCCAGACGCACCGGGCTCAGCGTGCGCGCGCTCCACCACTACGACGCGATCGGGCTTCTCTCACCGGCCCGCCGTACGGCGGCCGGGCACCGTCTCTACGGACGGGACGAGGTCGAGCGCCTTCAGCGCATCGCCTCCCTCAGACGGATCGGGCTGTCCCTGGAGGAGGTCGGGGTGTGCCTGGAGAGCGACGAGTACACGCTCGAACGGGTGCTGGAGCTGCAGATCCAGCGGCTGGACGACGAGCTACGGGCCCAGGAACGACTGCGGGCCCTACTTAGCGCGCTGAGGAATCGACTACGTCAGGGGGGCCGGGTGGCCCTCGACGAGCTGACGAGAACCATCGAGGTAACCATGGAATACGGGAAATACTACACGCCGGATCAGCTCCAGAAGCTGGAGCAGCGCCGCCGAGAGGTGGGGCAGGAGCGCATGGAGCAGGTCCAGGTGGAATGGCAGGAGCTGTTCGCCGCCTATGCCTCGGCGATGGAGCGAGGGCTGGACCCGGAGAGCGACGAGGTGAAGGTGCTCGCCAAGAAGTCGGCGGAACTCATCGGGGAGTTCACCGGGAGCGACTCCGGGATCGCCGCGTCGCTTGGAAGCATGTACCGGACCGAGGGCCCCGAGAACGTCATTGAGAGCCACGGCATGCACATGGCTCCCGGACTCTGGGAGTACATGGGCAGGGCCCGAGCGGCACTTCAGCAAGAGGAGTGAGGACAGCGGGGCGGCGGGCATGCCCGTCGCCCCAGCGGGCCCGAGAGCCTTCGTGAACCTGAGGGCGGGTGGCACATTGATCGGGTGACGACACTCGAGCCTCTTCTGGTGGTCCTTGGCGTGTCGGGCCTGACCGCCCTCGCTGCGATCGTCGGGCCGCTTCCGCTCGCCCTGGGTAGGCCGCCCAGTCGCAGCGTGATCGGTTGGGCGAATGCGCTGGCGGGCGGGCTCATGATCGGGGTGGCGTACGCGCTCCTGACCGAGGGGTTGGGCGGAGCGCTGATCGCCGGTGGCCTCGGTGCGCTCCTGGGGATCTTCTTCGTGCGCACCACGCATGCCCTCGTAGGCACCGGCGAGCTGGACGTGGACGGGCCCGACTCGGCTGGCCCCGGCGGCGGCTACAAAGCGATCGTGGTCGACTCTCTACACGCCGCGGACGAGGGCGTGGCAATCGGTGTCGCGATGGCGGTCGCGGTCCCCCTGGGTGTGGCCATGGCGGCCACGCTGGCGGTGCACAACGTGCCCGAGGCGATGCTCCTGAGCACGGTGCTCACCCGTAGGGGTCTCAGCGTGCCGCGGGCGGCAGGCGTCGCCGTCGCGGTCAACCTGAACCAGGTGCTGCTGGCGGTCGCTACTTTCGCGGTGCTCGGCGCCGTTCCGGCCGGCCTCCCGTGGGTCGCCGGCTTCGCGGTCGGCGCGCTCATGTACCGGTCCCTGGTCGAGCTGCTGCCCGAGTCCTACCACCAGGCCGGTGAGACCAGCATCGCGATGGTCACGCTCCTCGCCATGGGCATCGTCGTTCTTCTCGTGGGGGTCACGGGATGAACGAGGTGCTGCTGGTCTTCTTCTACGCACTCCTGACCGCGGTCGCGACCGGCCTCGGGGCCATTCCGTTCGCCTTCGTCCGAACCATCTCGGAGCGCTTCGCGGCGTACTCGGCCGCGGTGGCCGGGGGGCTCATGCTGGGGGCGAGCTTCGGGCTCGTCGCGGAGGGGACTGGCTACGGTCGGGGCGAGACGCTCATCGGCGCGCTCCTCGGCGTCGGCTTCATCCTCATCACGCAGCGCTTCTTGGGTGAGCAGGACGGCCATGAAATGGTCTTCGAGGCCGTCAGCGGAGACGGCGCGCGTAAAATGCTATTGATCTTGATCGTGATGACCGTGCACTCCTTCGCCGAAGGTGTCGCCGTAGGCGTGTCCTTCGGAGGAGGCGTGACCCTGGGCGCGATCATCACGGTGGCGATCGCGATCCACAACGTGCCCGAGGGTGTGGCCATCTCGGCGGTGCTGCGGCCTCAGGGGGTCTCGGTGGGGAGGTGCGCGGGTTGGAGCATCTTCTCGTCCCTGCCCCAACCGCTCATGGCCGTGCCAGCCTTCTTGTTCGTCGAGACGTTTCGCACTGCTCTGCCGTACGGTCTGGGCTTTGCCGCGGGCGCCATGGTCTACATGGTGCTGGTGGAGCTCCTTCCAGAGGCCTATGAGCACGGCGACCGGGCTCAAGTAGCTACGCTGGCCACCGTGTCCGCGGTGGCGATGGTGCTCTTTCAGCAGTGGCTCTAGGAGACCGCCGCGCCTAGCGAAGGCTGTCGGGAGTAGGCTCCGGCACGGTCGGCGCTGCGGTGTCCGAGGCGGCCGGCGGTGCGGCTTCCGGAACGGCTGGCGTCGCCTCGACCGGCCCCGCCGACGGATCCCGCACCCCGCCCGGCATGAAGGCGTGCCGCGGGTCGGCAAAGGCGGCAACCGAATACCGGAAGACCGCGCGGTCGCTTCCCGCGTTCACGTCGGGGGCGAGATCCTCCGGGCGCTCGAAGGGGGCCGGGCCCAGTAGCTCCCGAGGGCGGAAGTGCTGCTCGAGGACGTACAGGCCGATGGGCTCGCTGGCGGGCATGCGTAGCTCGAGCTGTACTCCGTTGTCCTCCGGCACGCCGTAGTGCTCGACCCACTCGAGCGCGTTGGGCTCTGCAATCGCGGCGCCATTGAGGGAGAGAATCCTGGTGTCCCCGTCCGGATCCACCTGAAAGCGCATTGCCTCGGCCCCGATGTTCGAGCTCACCGACAGGGTGACGTGCCTGACAGGCCCCTCGATAGAGTCACTCTCGACGACGACGGAGGGTGGGGGAGCGTTCACGAGTCTCGCCTCACTCACCGGCGTGGGTCCGGCAGGATAGCCGAAATCGGTCATGTCCCGTGTTCGCGTGAAGGGGGCGCCCGCCCGCTCGGCTGCCCACTCGATGGCCCGCGCGTCCAGCGCGTCGTCTGCACCGGGATCTGTCAGCCAGAGGGCCGAACCCGTTCCATGCTCGTAGGCGTACGCCAATGTGCTGGGCGCGGGCCGGTTCGGGCTGGGGCTAGCCGTCAGGGTCGCCATCCCGAACGCCCCCGCGGCCACCGCCAGCCCGGTGGCGGGCGCCCACCACGCGTTCGGATGCCTGAGCGACTCCAGGGCGGGAAGGCACATGTGCAGGGTGACCACGACGACGACCAGCAGCACGGCGATGAGCTGCGCCGTCATGGCGAGCCAGACCAGCTCAACGAGCGGTACGAGGATCGCCAGGACGGGCGCTGCGAGTGCGACGACGAGCAAACCCCCGAGG
>JAHEKM010000039.1 GCA_024638325.1 Gemmatimonadota bacterium
CATCTCGGGTGCTTTCGGGATGTTCCAGCGATCGGTGGTGACCGATGTAGGCGGATATGCTACGGATACGGTCGGCGAAGACATGGAGCTCATCGTCCGCATTCATCGTCGCTGCCGCGAACAGGGGCGCCCCTACCGCGTGGCCTTCGTTCCGGACCCCGTCGCCTGGACCGAATGCCCCGAGTCGTTGAAGGTGCTCGGAAGACAGCGGGACCGGTGGCAGCGAGGCCTCGTCGAGTCCCTTTGGAAGCACCGCGTCATGCTCGGCAACCGGCGCTACGGCAAGGTCGGCACACTGGCCTTTCCGTATTACTTCTTCCTTGAAGTATTCGGCCCTATTATCGAGAGCATCGGTTACGTGACGTTCGTCGTGGCGATTGTGCTCGGGCGGGCCTCGATGCCCTTTGTGCTGGCGTTCCTGGCGGTCGCCTTCGCATTCGGCATGGCGCTGTCGTTCGCGGCGATCGGGCTCGAAGAGCTGAGTTTCCGGAGGTATCCTCGCTTCGGAGATCTGGTTCGGTTGCTGGGCATCGCGGTCGTGGAGAACGTAGGATACCGGCAACTCTCCACGTACTGGAGGGTCAAAGGCATGGTCTCAAAGCTCACCGGGGCGAAGGCCTGGGGTGCGATGGAGCGAAAAGGATTCCAGGCGAGCTCGAGCGGACCCGCATGATTCCACGAGCCGACACGGAGTGGTGGGGACTCGAGACCCGAACTCCGAGGCAACGTTGATGGAGCAGGGCAAGGCGGGCGACCGAAAGCAGGTAGGCCACGAGAGCGCACTCGAGGCGACAGAACGCCAGCGGCTCGTCGCCGTTGCGTTCGACCGTTTCCTCGGGGTCACCGCCAGCGTGGTGTTCTACGTCGACCTCGACATGAAGCTTACGCGCGTCAATCGCGCGTTCTTGGAGGGCTTGGGACGGAAGGAGGACGACGCCCTGGGCCTGGACCTGCTGGATCTGGTCCAACCCACGGAGGCGGCCCGCGTCCGCGAGGCGCTCGCACGCCTGACCGAGGACAGTGAGCCCGCACGGTTCGAGTGTCGACTCGAGCATGCCGACGGCTCCTACAGGTGGCTCGAGTTCGAGTGCATCGGCTTCCCGGACCGTGGCTTCATCTACGCTTCGGGTCGCGACCTCACCCAGATCAAGGCTCGGGAAGTCGAGCTCAGCAGCGCCAGGGTCGAGGCCGAGAAAGCCAACCAGGCCAAGGGCGAGTTCCTCGCCAACGTCAGCCACGAGATCCGGACCCCGATGAACGGCATCATCGGCATGACGGAGCTCGCCCTGGACACCCACCTGTCCAAGCAGCAGCGCGAGTATCTGGAAATGGTGCAGAGCTCGGCGCTCGCACTGCTCGACGTGATCAACAGCGTGCTCGATTTCTCGAAGATCGAGGCCGGAAAACTGCAGATGGAGTCGATCGATTTCACGCTCCGCGACACGCTGACCGGTGCACTCAAACCCCTGGCACTCACCGCGAATCAGAAGGGTCTGGAGCTGCTGTACGACGAGGGCCCCGACATCCCGGAGCGCCTCCGGGGCGACCCCGGACGCCTCAGGCAGGTGCTGGTGAATCTGGTCGGCAACGCAGTGAAATTCACCGAACGTGGGGAAGTCCGGGTGTCCATGAAGCTGCTGAGTCACAGCGAAGACGACATCGAGATCGGCTTCGAGGTCCGTGACACCGGTGTCGGCATCCCGGCCGACAAGATCGAGTACGTCTTCGAGTCGTTCAGCCAGGCGGACGGCAGCACGAGCCGGAGGTTCGGCGGAACCGGTCTGGGTCTTTCCATCGCTCGGGGAATCGTGAATATGATGGGCGGCGAGATCGAGGTAGAGAGCCAGGTAGACGTCGGCAGCACCTTCCGCTTCGCGGCACACTTCAAGCCGAGTCACCAGGCGGCTCGTGTTCCGACGCCTCCCGCGACGGAGTTGCGCGGCAAGAAGGTGCTGGTGGTCGATGACAACCAGACGAACCGGCGCATCCTCGAAGGGTTCCTCGAGCGCATGCGGATGCCGTCCGAGAGCGTCACGTCGGGCGCCGACGCGCTCACCGCGCTGGACAGCGCCCTCGAGAAGGGAGAGCCCTTCGACATGGCCGTGCTCGACGTGCTCATGCCCGAGATGGACGGCTTCGAGCTCGCCGAAAAGGTCCGTGCCGACTCTCGCTTCGACGACCTCTTGATGATCACGCTCACGTCGGCCGGCCGGCCGGGTGACGGAGCCCTGTGCGAACGCCTACACATCGGCTCCTACCTCCTCAAGCCCATTACGCCGACAGAGTTGAGGGACGCCATCCTGCTGGCGATGGCGCGTGACCGCTCGACACCCTCGGAGGGCGGCGTGGTGACGCGCCACTCGCTTCGCGAGGCGTGGCAGAGCCTTCGGGTGCTCCTTGCAGAGGACAACCGGGTAAACCAGCGCCTGGCGGTGACGATCCTCGAGAGGCTCGGCCACGATGTGACCGTGGCCTCGAACGGGCGCGAGGCCGTGGAGGCATGCGAGCGCGCCGACTTCGATCTGGTGCTGATGGACATCCAGATGCCCGAGATGGGTGGCGTCGAGGCCACCCAGGTCATACGGGAGCGGGAGGCCAAGGAGGGCGGACACCTGCCGATCGTGGCCATGACGGCCCACGCGATGGCCGGGGACCGCGAGCGGTTCCTGGAGGCCGGGATGGACGAGTACATCTCCAAGCCGATCAGCCAGGAGCGCCTCCGCGAGGTGGTGCGCAGCCTCGGTGCTCTGGGCGGGAGCGGGTCACCGGACGAGTCCCCGGCCGAGGCTCACCTACCCGAAGCCTCACCGCCTGAATCGACCGCTGCGGCCGCCGGTCATGCGGACGTGTTCAACCGCGCCGAACTGCTGGAGCGCGTCGAGTCCGATACCGAGCTGCTCAGCACCCTTGTCGGAGTGTTCAAGGCGGACCGGCCGCAGATGATGAGCGAGATCGAGGAGGCGATCGCGGTCGGGGATGCGGAGGCGCTCTCGGGCGCGGCTCACACCATCAAGGGCGCATTGAGCGTTTTCGGCGCGGAGCCGGCCCGGGCGCTCGCCGAGCGGCTCGAGCTCACGAGCCGGGCCGGCGAGATCGCCGAGGCCCCGCGGCTGTATCAGGAGCTAGGCGAGGCGGTGCAGCGAACCGAAGACGGGCTGGACGCGCTTCTGGCGGAGCTCGCCTGACGCCGGCAGCTTCACCGCAGCATCTCCGTACCCGAACCACGAGGTCTTGATGTCATCTGCTCGGAAGCCGCTGATTCCCGCGTTGATTCTGGCAGGGCTGGCCCCGGTCGCAGCCTGCGCGCAGGACCGTCAGCCGACCATCCCACCTCCGAGCATCGTCGAGTACCGGCCCCGTTCGACTCTGGTCGTGCCCGAGCACGAGGTGCCGCGCGCCAGATTTCCGGTCGTCGATCTCCACGGGCACCCCGGCAACCTCACGTCGGCCGGGACCATAGAGCGCGTCGTAGCCGCGATGGACGAGCTCAACGTGCAGGTGATGGTTCAGGCGATGCCGAGCTCGGGTGAGCGACTCCGGAGACAGATCGCGGCGGTGCGCGAGGCGGGCTACGAGGACCGCTTCGTGTTCTTCGCCGACCTGAATCTGCGCAACGTCGGCCCCGGTTCGGGTCAGCGAATCGCGGCGCAGCTCGAGGAGGACGTGCGGGCTGGCGCGGTCGGCATCGGGGAGATCCAGAAGGGTTTCGGTCTCACGACGCGGAAAGCGGACGGCACGCGACTCCAACTCGACGACCCCGAGTTGGACGTCGTTTGGGAGACGGCGGGACGGTTGGGCATACCGGTCTTCATCCACACCGGCGATCCCGCGGAGTTCTTCGAGCCGCTGGACTTCGAGAACGAGCGTTGGCTCGAGATGGCGCTCTTCCCGAACCGTCAATTCAACGATCGCTCCCGCTTTCCGACGTTCGACGACCTCATGGCCGAGCGAGACCGCCTCATCGCGAAGCATCCGGACGTCACCTGGGTGCTCGCCCACATGGGCTGGCATACACAGGACCTCGGGCGGCTTGGCGAGATCTTCGATCGGCACCCGAACGTGCATGCCGAGGTCGGAGCGATCCTCTACGACCTGGGTCGTCAGCCTCGCTTCGCGCGGGCGTTCTTCGAGCGGTATTCCGACCGGATCCTCTTCGGCAAGGACTCCTTCCGCCCCGAGGAGTACCCGTATTACTGGCGCGTCTTCGAGACGGCCGACGAGTACTTCGACTACTACCGCGACTACCACGCGTTCTGGAAGCTGTACGGCATGGACCTGCCCGACGACGTGCTGCGGGCGCTCTACTACGGCAACGCCCTGCGGATCATTCCGAACATGCCGACGGAGGGCTTTCCGGACAGAGGAGCGTCATGAGCTACTCCATCACGAAACAGCCAGTCGACGCGCAGCCGGTGCTCGTCGCCCGCAAGAAGGCCGCACAGGGCCCCGACATCTCCAAGGCGATCGGCGACGGGCTCGGCGCCGTCTTCACCTACGCGCAGCAACACGGCATCGCAATCACAGGTCGCCCATTTTCCCGCTACCCGGAGATCACCGCGGAGTCGATGACGATCGAGCCGGGTGTGCCGATCGCTGCCCCGGACGGTGCTGCCCTGCCCGAGGGCGAGCAGGAGGACGTGCATGTCGAAGAGCTCCCAGGCGGGTTCGCCGCGCACACCCTGCATCAGGGCCCGTACGAGACGCTGCACGAGGCGTACGCGGCGCTCGAGCGGTGGATCGGAGCCCAAGGGCTGAGCGCGAAAGGAGCGCCATGGGAGGTCTACATCACGGACCCGACCCAGGTGGAGAACCCGGCGGACTGGAAGACCGAGATCTACTGGCCGGTGCGGTAGCGCCGCGACCCGGTCGCGTTCGCCGTCCGCGGACTGGCTACTCCAACGTTTCGCGAGGCGGTCCGTGTCACTAGGATCCCGCCTCTGTACTTCGCGGCATGCCCGTCCTTCTCGGAGGTAGATCGATCGTGATCCGTCTGGACCTTCTCCCCCGTCTGACCGTCGCACCTCTGCGCCGGCGTGTGGCCGCGGCTTCCGCCGGGCTCCTGATTGTCGCCTTCTCACTCATGGCCGGGCACGCCGATGCACAGGTCGATACCGGCATGCGAGGCGTCGCGCTCGTGACGGGCTCGACCGACGGACTGGGTCGGGAGGTCGCACTCCGTCTCGGCGGGGCCGGGTACCACATCATCGTGCATGGTCGCAACGAGGAACGCGGCCGCGCCGTCGTCGAGGAGATCGTGTCGCACGAGGGGTCCGCCAGTCTCATCATCGCGGATCTGGGCTCCATGGCTCAGGTGCGCGCCTTGGCGGCCCAAGTCCTCCGCGACTACGACCGGCTGGACATCCTCGTGAACAACGCGGGCATCGGGCGCGGGGCCGACACGTCCATCCGCTCCGAGAGCGAAGAGGGCTACGAGCTGCGGTTCGCGGTGAACTATCTGTCGCACTTCTACCTCACCCATACGCTCCTGCCACTCCTTCGCGAGAGCGCACCGGCCCGGATCGTGAGCGTCACGTCGACGGCCCAGAATCCGATCGACTTCGAGAACGTCATGCTGGAGCGCGAATACGACGGCGCGAGGGCGTACGGGCAGAGCAAGCTGGCGCAGATCATGATGACGATCGATCTGGCGCAGGAGCTCGAGGGCTCGGGCGTGACGATCAACGCCGTGCATCCTGCCGTCTACATGGCCACCAGCATGGTGCTCAACCGCGGCGGAACACCGTTCACGACGATCGACGAGGGTGCCGACCCGGTGCTGCAAGTCATCACGTCGCCACTCGCCGAAAGCGGACACTACTACCGACAGGCCCAGCGGTCGCCGCCTCAGGAACAGGCGCTCGATGCGCAGGCGCGTCGGCAGCTGCGCGAGCTGGCGCGGAGGCTGACCGGCCTGAACTGAGGCTCAGTACAAGCCGTCGATCCTTCGTTGTTGGATCGACTGCCAGGCCAAGCCGCAGAGCGCCCGCACCGCGACGATGAGATCGGCGTAGCGTGGGTCCGTGGTGCTCCCACGGACATACCGCGCATGCAGTTGCTGCACGATGACCGCGACCTTGAAGAGGCCGTACGCGAAGTAGAAGACGACGTCGTGGACGTCCCTCCCGCTCGCGGCGACGTACCGTTCGACAATGTCGGCCCGTGAGGGCGTGCCCGGCCACAACGTCGGGCTCAGCCGCGCGCTGAGGACATCGGGCGGGTCGTCCGGCTGGACCCAGTAGGCGAGCGTCGTCCCCAGGTCCATGAGCGGGTCACCGAGCGTCGCCATCTCCCAGTCGAGCACGGCGACGACACGCGTCCAGTCCCCGGCGTCGAGGACGACGTTGTCGTGCTTGAAGTCGTTGTGGATGAGCGACGCGTCCGTGGCCTGGGGCATGGCGTCGTGCAGCCAGGCGGCCACTCGCTCCGCCTCGGGCACCTCGTCGGTCCGCGCCTGCTGGTAGCGCTTCGTCCATCCCTCGATCTGTCGCTGCACATACCCCTTCGGTCGGCCTAGCTCTCCGAGCCCGGCGGCCGTGTAGTCCACCGCGTGCAGCTCGGCGAGGGTATCCACGAGGGCCCCGGCGATGCGAGGCGTGAGCTCGCGGTCGGGCACCATCTCGTCGGGGATCCCCTTCCGCAGAATCACACCCGAGACCCGTTCCATCACATAGAACGGCGTGCCCACGATCGACTCGTCCTCGCAGAACGCGAGCGGCTCGGGAACCTTCTCGTAGACGGGCTTGAGGTGGGAGAGGATCCGGTACTCACGACCCATGTCGTGCGCCGTCGCGATCTTCACCCCGGGAGGCGGACGACGGAGGATCAGAGGGCGACCCCCGACCCACACGAGGTAGGTCAGGTTCGAGAACCCACTCGGAAACTGCTCCACCTGCAGCGGGCCCGGCTCGAGACCCTCGATCGCATCTGGCAGGTACGCGGCCAAGCTCTCGACGTCGAGCTCCTCGCCGGGCCGCACCGGGCCGGCGGCATCGAGCCACCTGGGATCGTCAGACACCGGTGATCATCTCGGTCGATCCCAGCCTGGGCTGCACGTTGAAAGACTTGAGCGAGACCTGGTCGCCGGAGAAGAGCAGCTCGGTCACGGTGGCGTTCTCGACCATCCACGCGAGCTCGAGGGCCTGTTCGTCGCCGAGGCCGAGGCTCCAGGCCACGGTCGAGCCGACCGGGCCACCCGACGTGAAAACCCCCACCGTCGCGCCCTGCCCCGACTCGTCCATGATGCGCCTGATGCAGGAATCCACGCGGACCCGGAACGCGTGCCAGCTCTCTTCGACCCCGGGAGGCGCGATCTCGCCGCGGGCCCACCGGCGTGTCACGCGACGAAAGACGCTGAAGTACGTGCGCATCAGCTCGACCTCCGAGGCACCGTCGTCGGCGGTCGCGGTGAGGAGGCGGGCGAGCGCTTCCTCGTGCTCGGACTCGGTCGACAGCGCATGGCGTACGACGCGCGAGCCCTCGTGCTCGGCGAGTGCCTCGAGCTCGATCACGCCGGGCCAGCTCATCCCGAGTCGGCCGTAGGCCTGGGCGACCGCGACCGCCGTCTCCCGTTGACGACGCAGCGGGCCCACGTAGACGCGGTCGAAGTGGACGCCACCGGCGGCGAGCTCCTCACCCAGCGCTCCGGACTGCTGCTTGCCCAGCTCGGAGAGCCGGTCGTAGTCCTCGAACGCCCGATCCGGATGCGCGTCGAAGGAGGCCTGTCCGTGCCGGATCAGCAGGAGCCGGCTCATCGCGTATGCCGGCGGTACGACAAGCCCCTCGCGCGTCCCGTCACGCCGGCTGCAGGTCGGCGGTCGGCATGCCCCCGTGCTCCAACAGCGTCTCGGCGACGGCGGTGCGTACGTCGACGAGCGCAGCCGGCAGCGGCAACCAGCCGGCGGTGTGCGCCAGCCGGTTCCGCAACTGGACCTCGTCGCTCAGCGCGGCCAACACCTCGTTCGCCTCCTGGCGCACTCGGTCGGCCGCGCGGGCGAAGGCGAGCCGCGCGAGTCCCTCCACCAAACGGCCGTGTGCGCTACCAACAGTCCGCGACTTTTCGGCCCTGAGCACCGCGCTCTCCGCGCCGAAGATCTCGATGGCGACGTCCGACAGGCTCGCGACCAGCTGCTGGTTGCCGGGCTCGAATATGGCGTCGCGCTCGACGGCTGCGTCCACCACCGACACCAGATAGAGATAGACCTGCTTCAGGTCCGCGATGCGTGCGCGCACAACGTCGAAGCCCTGGTCGGCGGGAGCCGAGCGGGCCTCGTCGGGCGCGCGTGCCGTTCCGTCGAAGTCCAGCGTGCCCTTCCACGCACGTTTCATGAGCGCGCGCTGCGCGTAGAGCCGACAGATCTCGTTCGTGCCTTCGTAGATACGGGTGATACGCGAGTCCCGGTACATGCGCGCGGGCTTGTACTCCTCGCTGTACCCGTAGCCCCCGAAGACCTGAATCGCCTCGTCCGCGAGATGGTTATACGCTTCGGAGGCGATCACCTTGGCCATCGCGCACTCCGCGGAGAACTCGGAGAGCATCGCGAGCTTGTCCTCGAGAGAGGGACGCCCTTCGCCCGCGCGCGTCTCGAGCGCGTGGTAGACCAGCCCGGCGGCCCGATACGCCACCGCCTCGGCCGTGTAGGCCCGGGCAGCCATGTCGGCCAGCTTGCGGCGGATCATCCCGAAGTCGCCGATCGGGCGTCCGAACTGGTGCCGCTCGGCCGCGTACCTGGCCGCGACCTCGACCGCTCCGACGGCCCCCCCGGCCGCGTACGTGGCGAGCTTGAGCCGCCCGACGTTGAGTGTGCAGAACGCGACCTTGTGCCCCGTGCCGACCTCGCCGAGTACGTTCTCGACCGGGAGCGCGACGTCCTCGAGCTGCAGCGCGGCCACGGACGTGCCGTGCTGACCCAGGAGCCGCTCGTTCGCCCCGATGGAGAGGCCCGGTGCTTCGCGGTCCATGATGAACGCGGTGAAGTGCTCACCGTCGACCTTGGCGAAGACGATGAAGATGTCGGCGTGACCCGCGTTGGTGATCCACTGCTTGGCGCCGTTCAGGACGTAGTGCGTACCCTCGGCGTTCAGCACGGCCCGCGTGGTGATGTTCATCGCGTCGGAGCCGGTCCCGGGCTCGGTCAACGCAAACGCCGACAGCATGGCGCCGCTCATGCACGGCTCGAGGTAGCGCTCGCGCTGCTCCTCCGTCGCGAAGTTCACCAGGGGAAGCATGCCGATGCCCTGATGCGTGAAGACGAAGGACGCCAGGCTCCCGAGCTTGGAGCGGACCGAGCACATCCCGGTGATCGCCAGGACGTTCAAGTCGAGGCCGCCGAACTCCTCGGGCACCTCGACCATGAAGACCCCCAACTCGGCGGCCTGCTCGAAGAGCTTTCTTCCGAGCTCCGCATCGCCCCGGTCGAGCGCGTCCATGTGGGGTGCCACCTGGCGCTCCGCGAAGTCTTCGAGCGACTGGATCAACATTCGCTCTTCCTCGCCGAGATCCTCCGGAGTCACGATATCCTGGGGCCGGACATCGTGCGTCAGGAAGCTGCCCCCGAAGGGCTCCATCACTGCCACCATCGTCTCGAGTCCAAGGCTCTGGGGTCGCGCGTTTCGCGGCCGCCGAGGCCGGTTGCCTCGGGTCGCGCACCATGCTATCCCAATTGGCACCCGAGATCCACCAAACCCCGCACCCTCCCGGAAAAAGGGCCCCGCATGTCCGAACCTGCTCGCTTCGAGCGCATCGACGACGTCGGTGTCGTCACACTCGACAACCCTCCGGTGAACGCGCTGTCCCTGGAGCTGCGCTCGGCCGTCCGCGATGCCTTCGCCGAGGGGATGGACGACCCGGACGTCGAGGCCTTCGTCCTCACGGGCGGCGGGCGGATGTTCAGCGCGGGGGCCGACATCACCGAGTTCGCCAGCGGCCGCTCGAACGAGCCCCCGACGCTCCGTGACCTCATCGACCTCATCGAGGACTCGCCCAAGCCGGTGGTCGCCGCGATGCACGGCAACGCGATGGGCGGCGGACTCGAGCTTCCCTTGGCCTGCCATGGGCGAGTGGCCACCGAGGGCACCCGCGTCGGCCTCCCCGAGGTCAATATCGGCATCGTGCCGGGCGCGGGTGGCACGCAGCGTCTCCCGCGCATCATCGGCGTGCAGGCGGCACTCGACATCATCGTCTCGGGCAAGCCGATCACGGCCGAAAAAGCGCTCGGCGTGGGGCTCGTCGACGAGGTCGTAGGCGAGGGCGGTGACCTGATCGCGACCGCCGTGAAGCTGGCGAAGAAACTGGTGGCTTCGGGTGAGGCACCGCCCAAGACTCGCGACCGGGACGCCCACCTCGCCGAGGCCGAGGCGAACCCGTCCGTCTTCGACGACTACCGGAAGAGCATCGCACGCCGAGCCCGGGGGTTCGATGCACCGTTCGCGTGCATCGACTGCGTGCAGGCCTCGGTCGAGAAGCCCTTCGAGGAGGGTCTCGCGTTCGAGCGCGACACCTTCCAGAAGCTACGCACGTCCGATCAGGCCTCCGCGCTCCGCCACGTGTTCTTCGCCGAGCGCCAGGCGAGCAAGGTCCGCGGCATCGACTCGGACACGGCCGAGTACCCCTTGAGGCGAGGCGCGGTGCTCGGGTGCGGTACCATGGGCGGCGGCATCGCGATGTGCTTCGCCAACGCGGGCATCCCAGTCGCCGTGCGCGAGCACGACCAGGCCGCGCTCGACCGCGGTATGGAAATCATTCGGAAGAACTACGCGGCCACGGTATCGAAGGGGCGCATGAAACAGGCGGTGATGGACGCGTGCATGGCGCGTATCACGCCGACCCTCGACATGGAAGCCGCAGTCGAGGACGCCGACATCGTCATCGAGGCCGTGTTCGAGAACATGGAGCTGAAGAAGGAGATCTTCACGGAGCTCGACCGACTGTGCGACGCCAACACGGTGCTCGCGACCAACACCTCGTCCCTGGACGTGAACGAGATCGCCTCCGTCACCGGCCGACCCGGGGACGTGCTGGGGCTGCACTTCTTCAGCCCGGCGAACGTGATGAAGCTCCTCGAGATCGTGAGGGGTGAGAAGACCTCACCCGAGGCCCTGGCGACCGCGCTCACCCTGTCCAAGAGAATCGGGAAGGTCGGCGTGGTCGTCGGTGTGTGCGACTCGTTTGCCGCCAATCGGTCGCTCTACGCCTACACCAGGCAGGCCGGGTTCCTGCTCGAGGAGGGCGCGCTGCCCGAGCAGGTCGACAGAGTCATCGTGGAGTTCGGCTTCCCCATGGGGCCCTTCGCGGTCGGAGACCTGGCCGGCGTCGATGTGGGTTACAAGATCCGGCAGCACCGCGGGCGCCCCGAGGGCCGATACTCCGACATCGCGGACAAGCTGTACGAGATGGGCCGCTACGGTCAGAAGACCAGCGCCGGCTGGTTCCGGTACGAGGACGGGCGCACGCCGATTCCCGATCCGGTCGTGACCGACCTCATCATCGAGAGCTCCAAGGAGTTGGGCATCGAGCGGCGCGAGATCTCCGACGAGGAGATCCTGCGGCGATGCATGTACCCGATGATCAACGAGGGCGCGAAGATCCTCGAGGAAGGCATCGTCCAGCGCGCAAGCGACTTCGACCTCGTGTGGCTCTACGGCTACGGATTCCCGCGCTACCGCGGCGGGCCGATGTTCTGGGCCGACCAGCTCGGCCTCGACCACGTCTACGAGGTCATGCAGGGATACTACGAAGAGCACCACGACTGGCTCGAGCCGGCTCCTCTGCTCGAGAAGCTCGCCAAGGAGGGCGGCACGTTCGGCGAGTGGGCCTCGAAATGATCTTCAGGAGCCCCTACCCGGACGTCGACATACCCGACGTTCCGGTGACGAGTCACGCGCTCCGACACGAAGGGGACTTCGGCGACAAGACTGCGCTGATCTATGCGCCGACCGGAGAGACGTTGACGTTCGCGGAGCTGGCGTCGCTCATCCGAAAGACGGCCGGTGGACTCGTCGCCCGGGGATTCAAGAAGGGGGACGTGCTCGCGATCTACAGTCCGAACACGCTCCACTATCCGGTCGCCTTCCACGGCGTCGCGCATGCGGGCGGCGTCAACACGACCGTGAACCCCATGTACACGGCAGAGGAGCTCGCGCGGCAGCTCCGGGACTCGAAGGCCCGATTCATCCTGACGCTCGGTCCGTTCCTGGAGAACGCGCGCGAGGCTGCCGAGGCTGCCGGCGGTATCGAAGAGATCTTCACGTTCGACGGCGCCGAGGGGACCACGGCCTTCGCCGAGCTGCTGGAGGCGGAGGAGTTGATGCAGGGTCCGGTGGTCGATCCGGCTAACGATCTCGTCGCGCTGCCGTACTCGAGCGGAACCACCGGCATCTCGAAGGGCGTGATGCTCACGCACCGCAACCTGGTCGCGAACATGTGCCAGATCGGAGGCACGGCGAGCCACGCCCGAGAGATCTCCGAGACCGATACGCTCGTCGCGGTACTCCCCTTCTATCACATCTACGGCATGGGCGTGATCATGAACTACGCCCTCTCCAAGGGCGCGAGCATCGTGATCCTGCCGCGCTTCGACTTGGAGATGTTCTTGAAGGCCCTGCAGGACCACAGAGTGACGTTCGCGCACGTCGTGCCGCCGATCCTGGTGGCACTCGCGAAGCACCCGATCGTGGACCACTTCGACCTGTCCAAGCTCGATGTGATCAACTCGGGCGCGGCGCCGCTCGGCGAGGAGCTGGCCAAGGCGGTCGAAGCCCGCCTCGGCTGTCTCGTGTGCCAGGGCTACGGCCTCACCGAAACGAGCCCGGTGACGCACAGCCCGCGCAACAAATCCAAGGGGTACCCGCACGCCTCCATCGGTCCGGCGCTTCCGAACACCGAGACGAAGATCGTCGATACCGAGACGGGTGAGGAGCTCGGGCGAGGCGAGCACGGCGAGCTGTGGATCCGCGGCCCCCAGGTCATGAAGGGATACCTGGGCCAGGCGGAAGCCACGGCCGCGACCATCGACGAGGACGGCTTCCTCCACACGGGCGACGTCGCCTATATCGACGATGAGGACCACGCGTACATCGTCGACCGGGTCAAGGAGCTCATCAAGTACAAGGGCTACCAGGTGCCGCCGGCCGAGCTCGAAGCCCTGTTGCTGACGAACCCGCACATCAAGGACGCGGCGGTCGTGCGCAGTCCCGACGAGGAGGCGGGCGAGGTCCCCAAGGCGTTCATCGTGAGCGACGGTAGCCTGTCGCATGAGGACGTCATGGCGTTCGTCGCCGAGCGTGTGTCACCGCAGAAGAAGGTTCGCCGCGTCGAGTTCATAGACCAGATTCCCAAGTCACCTTCCGGAAAGATTCTCAGGCGCGTGCTCATCGAACGCGAGATCGCCGCCATGGAGCAGAACACATGAGGGAAGCCGTCATCGTCTCGACCGCCCGCACCCCCATCGGCAGGGCGTTTCGGGGGGCCTTCAACAACACCCACGGCGCGACCATGGCAGGGCACGCGATCGAGCACGCCGTGAA
Organism: Gemmatimonadota bacterium; assembly: GCA_024638325.1. Taxonomy (GTDB): domain Bacteria; phylum Gemmatimonadota; class Gemmatimonadetes; order Longimicrobiales; family Gaopeijiaceae; genus UBA2982. The sequence goes on from JAHEKM010000039.1 coordinate 13,522, forward strand.
GCGCGCAGGCCTGGAAGCGGGCGAGGTCGAAGACGTGGTCCTCGGATGCGGCCTGCCCGAGGGAGCGACGGGCCACAACATCGCCCGATTGAGCGCGGTGCGCGCGGGCCTCTCCGTCACCACCGCCGCCGCGACCGTGAACCGCTTCTGCAGCTCGGGTCTGCAGGCGATCGCCATCGCGGCGAACCGGGTCGTCATGGACGGCGTGCCGGTCGCGATCGGCGGCGGCGTCGAATCGATCAGCCTCGTTCAGAACAACCTGAACTACACCCACTTCAAGGAGGCCTGGCTCGAGGAGCACAAGCCCGAGATGTGGATGACGATGCTCGAGACGGCCGAGGTCGTGGCCAAGCGCTACAAGGTCACCCGCGAGATGCAGGACGAGTACGCGCTCTCCAGCCAGCAGCGGACCGCGGCTGCACAGCAGGCCGGACGCCTCGACGACGAGATCGTCCCCCTGCCCTCCGTGAAGCTGGTGCAGGACAAGGAGACGGAGGAGATCAGCGAGGTCGCCGTGACCCTCGAGAAGGACGAGGGCAACCGGCCCGACACTACGGCGGAGGGGCTCGCGGGATTGAAGCCGGTGGTCGCGCCCGACTTGACCATCACGGCCGGGAACGCCTCGCAGCTGTCCGACGGCGCGTCGGCTTGTGTGGTGATGGAGGCCAAGGAGGCCGAGCGCCGCGGACTCGAGCCGCTGGGCTTCTTCCGTGGACTCAGCGTCGTCGGACTCGAGCCGGACGAAATGGGCATCGGGCCCGTCTACGCGGTGCCGCTGCTGCTGAAGCGCCACGGATTGAAGATGGACGACATCGACCTCTGGGAACTCAACGAGGCCTTTGCCGTCCAGGTCGTCTACTGTCGCGACAAGCTGGGCATTCCGGACGAGACCCTGAACGTGAACGGTGGCTCGATCTCCATCGGGCATCCGTACGGCATGACCGGGTCCCGCATGACCGGGCACATCCTGATCGAGGGAAAACGACGGGGGGCCAAGTACGTGGTGGTCACCATGTGCGTCGGGGGCGGCATGGGCGCCGCGGGGCTCTTCGAAGTCGCCTAGGTCTTCTCTCCATCGCGCCTAGCCTACCCGTCGTCGCCTGAGCCACCCTGTCGTCGTCGTCGGCGCGGGCGCGGCCGGCTTGCTCGCCGCGCTGACCGCCGCCCGCCGCGGGGTGGACGTCGTGCTCGTCGAGAGCACGAAGGACGGTGGCCGGAAGATCCTCATCAGCGGTGGGGGGCGCTGCAACATCCTGCCGTCGGTCGCCCAGCCCGAGCGGTACGTCACCGCCTCGTCGCCCAACACGCTCAGGAAGATGCTGCGGTCATGGCCGCTCTCGGAGCAGCGCGCGTTCTTCGAGGCCGAGCTCGGGATGCGGCTCGTGTTGGAGGAGGACACCGGCAAGCTCTTCCCGGAGAGCAACCGCGCCGCCGACGTCCGCGACGGGCTCATGGCGCGGGTCCGCGAGGCCGGGGCCAGGGCTTGGTTCGGCGCGCGCGTCACCGGGGTGGAGCCCGAGAACGACGCCTGGGTCGTGCGGTTGGAGGGCGCGCCTGCCGTCACGGCCCGTGCGGTGGTGGTGGCCGCCGGGGGCCTATCGGTGCCGAAGACCGGGAGCGACGGGGCTGGCCTTCGGATCGCCGAGGCGCTGGGCCACGTCGTCTCTCCGACGTACCCCGCCCTGACTCCGCTCCTCGCCGCACCCCACCCGCACGGGGAGCTCGCCGGGGTCGCGACCGATGTGCGGATCACGTCTCGTCATGCAAAGCCGGCCTATGACGGAGCGGGGGCGCTCCTCGTGACGCACACCGGATGGAGCGGACCGGCCGTCCTCGACGCCTCTCACGTCGCCACCACGAGCACCCCCGACGCGCGCCACGAGCTGGTCGTGAATTGGCTGCAGAGCGATCCCGGCCCGCTCGACGAAGCTCTGCAGTCGGGGCGCGGAACGGTGCGCTCCGCCCTGGGGCCCGGCCTTCCTCGGAGACTCGCTGACGTGCTCGTGACCGAGGCCGGGGTCGACCCGGCCACCCCTCTTTCAGGGCTGCGCCGGGCGGATCGCCGCGCCGTGGTCGAGACGCTCACGTCGTACCGCCTGCCATGGACCGGGGACGCCGGCTACCAGAAGGCCGAGGTCACGGGCGGCGGCGTGCGACTCGACCAGGTCGACGCGCGCACCATGGAGTCCCGCCGCTCGCCCGGGCTCTATTTCTGCGGCGAGGTTCTCGACGCGTTCGGACCCATCGGCGGGCACAACTTCCTGTGGGCGTGGGCGACGGGGCGCGCGGCCGGGGCCAGCGTCTGAGGGCGAGGGGCCGCTATCCCGTGACGGCCGAGGATTGGCGGGCCCGCGCGGCCCGCGCTTCATCGGTCCGGCCCATAGCCTCGTAGAGGTCGGCCAGTCGCCCCCAATCGGATGCGGATCCGGGCGCCTGCCCGAGCGCTGCGAGGCGCGCGCGCACGGCCGCAGCCAGGTCCCCCTTGGCGATGTAGCTCTCGGAGAGCAACGCGTACAGGCGCGCATCCGCCCCTGCGCCTCGGAGGCCGGTCACGGCCGCGGCGTGCCCCTCGCGGCCGCGGTTCTGTCGGATGAGGTACTCGGACAGAAGCATGTGCGCCTCGGGCAGCTCGGGGGCCAGATCCACCGCGGTTCGCAGTAGCTCCTCGGCCCGGCCGTACTCACCGCGGCGGCCGTAGAACTGAGCCACCTCCACGAGCACTCCGTAGTCCGTCGGCGCCAACGACACCGCCAACTCGTACGCCTCGCGGGCGGCTGCGACCTCCCCCACCCGCGAGAGGCCCTCACCGCGCGCCCGGAGTGACAGGTACGACTCGGGGTGCTCGATGGAGAGCGTGTTCAGCACTGTGAACGAGTCGAGCCAGGTCGGGCTGCGGAGCGCTGTTTGCGTCGCGAGGAGCGCGCCGACCAAGACGCCCGCCGCCATCGCCATGCGAGCCGTTCGCGGTTCGGACAGACGGCGCCAGCCCGCGACCGCCCCCGCGACGACGATCGCCAGCCCCACGGAGGGCAGATACAGCGTCCGCTCGGCCAGGATGACGCCCGCCGGGATGACGAGGTTGGAGACAGGCAAGACCGCGAGGCAGAACCACGCGATGCCCAGCGACACCAGAGTCGCCCTCGAGCGGAGGAGCCAGGCGATCGTGATCAGGCCGAGCAAGACGATCACGCCGGCGACGACGTCGAGGTTCACCCCGCTGGCCGTCAGGATCACGCCGGGTGAGTAGTCGGCTGCCAGGTCGAGTGGAAAGAGGAGCAGCCTCAGGTACTCGGGCCACACGCTGAGGGCCGTGAGCACTCGCTGGCCGTCGGTAAGACCCCCAAGGGCAGGCGCGGGGACCTCACCCGCCACCGTCCCGAGCACCGCCGTCCGCAGCATCAGGTACGCGCCGAGCACGGCCGAGAGGGAAACGTAAATGGGCAGCCCACGCCGGAGCCGCTCGATGCGCGGCACTGCAGAACTCCGAGCCAGCTCCAGGGCGACCAGCAGCGCGGGGAGTGTGACCGCGATCTCCTTGGAGCCGAGACCGACGAGGTAGAGCAGCGAGATGGCTCCCAGCCTGGCGCCGCGCCGCGGGCCCGACCAGTCGACCCCGACGAGGTAGAGATGGCAGGCGAGCAGCACGGAGCCCGCCGCCAGGAGCTCTGCGAGCCCGACCACGTTCGCGACGGCCTCGACGTGCAGCGGATGGACCGCGAAGACGAGCGCACCCGTGAGCGCGGCCGGCACCGGCACCAAAGCGGTCAGGAGCAAGAGCAGCAGCGCGCAGACCGCCGCGTGTGCCGCGACGTTGGTCGCATGAAACACGAAGGGCCTTCCCTCGGCGACCGCCCACTGGGCGGCGAACGCTCCGATGACGACCGGCCGGTACAGGCCCGCCCCCTCACGCGAGACCGGCCAGTACGGAGACCAGAGCACCCGGTCCACGGTGGGTTCCGTGACCGCCGGGTTGTCCGGCACGATGTGGTTGTCGTCGTACGCGAAGCCGTTTCCCAGCGAGTTCGCGTAGGCGCCGACTGCGACGACGACCACCAGAAAGGCGGCTCTCGGCTTGCTCATGGGTGGGCGGATTCCCGGTGCACGGCGGGGCTGGGGTCGGAATGGTACGTTGCACCTTTCCACCGCGGGGACGGAGGCGCAACGCTCCTATCGACGTCCCGCTGAACCAGAACGGAGAGGACAGTCATGAGCCTGAAGGGACGCGGAGCGGTCATCACTGGAGGAGGCCGGGGCATCGGCAAGGCGATCGCGCGTTACCTGGCGGAGGAGGGAGCCTCCATCGTGGTCACGGCCCGGTCCACGGATCAGATCGAGGCCGTCGCGGCGGAGCTGCGAGCCGATGGCTTCGAGGCCCAAGCGGTCACCTGCGACGTGGCCGACGAGGAGGCTGTACAGGTGATGGCGGACGAGGCCCGTGGGCTTCTGGGCACCGTGGACATCCTCGTCAACAACGCGGGTATCGCGCCGTCGAACCCCGTGAAGCGTCTCACGCTGGAGGAGTGGAACCGGGTTCAGTCGATCAATGTCACCGGCACCTTCCTGTGCACGCGCGCGTTCCTCCAGGGCATGCTCGACCGCCAGTGGGGACGGATCATCAACATCGCCTCGGTCGCAGGGCTTCGCGGCTCGAAGTACATCTCCGCGTACTGCGCCTCCAAGCACGCACAGATCGGGTTTACCCGCGCAGTGGCAGACGAGGTGGCCGACCAGGGCGTCACGGTCAACGCCATCTGTCCGGGCTACGTGGACACGCCCATGACCGAATACTCCGTCGTGCAGATCACCGAGAAGGCCGGGGTCTCGCCGGAGGAGGCGCTACAGCACATCTTGGCGACGAGCCCGCAGAAGCGGCTCATTCGCCCCGAAGAGATCGCGGCCGTCGCGGTGATGCTGTGCCGCAAGGACGGCGAGGGCATCAGCGGTCAGGCGATCGCGATCGACCAGGGACAGGGGAACCACTGAGGGGTCGGGGGATGCTCAGAGAGCTCAAGTACGCCGCGCGGAGCCTGCTGCGCTCACCCTTGTTCACGCTCGCCGCGGTGCTGACCCTCGCCCTCGGTATCGGCGCCAACACGGCTGTCTTCAGCGTGGTGCGCGGCGTACTGCTACGGCCCCTGCCGCATGCCGACGGCGACCGGCTCGTCTACCTGCGTCAGTCGGCCGAGCGCGCCGGGGTCGAGAACGCGCTGTTCTCCGTCCCCGAGATCATCGACTTCCGCGACGCGGGCGGCCTGACCGACCTCGCCGAGTTCTCGGCCAGCAGCTACAACCTCACGGCGCGCGGCGAGCCGGTGCAGGTCCTGGCGGGCATCGTCTCGGGCAACTTCTTCCAGGTCATGGGGCTCCGGCCCGAGGTCGGACGCGTGTTCGGCAGCGGGGACGACGGTGAGGAAGCCGACCAGGTCATGGTCCTCACGTACGATTACTGGATGAACGCGTTCGGGGGCGACCCGGACGTGGTGGGCGAGGTCGTCGACATCGGCGCCACGGCGTCGACCATCGTCGGTGTGGTGCAGCGGGCCCCGCACTATCCCCAGCGCACCGACGTTCTGGTGAACATGGTCACCAGCCCGCACCACATGAGCGCGACCATGGTGCACGGCCGCACGCACCGCATGACCGAGGTCTTCGGGCGCATGGCGGGCGACGCGACCGTCACGCAGATCCAGGCCGAGATCGATCGCATCGAGTCCAGAATCCACGGCGAGTACCCGGAGGCCTACGAGGCCGCGGCGAGCTACCAGGTGACGGTGACCCCCCTCGTGGACGTGCTTACCGAACGGGCGACCGGGACGATCTACCTCCTGTGGACGACGGCGGCCTTCGTTCTCCTGATCGCGGTGGCGAGTGTCGCGAGCCTGATCCTGACGAGGTCGACGCGCCGCGAGCGCGAGCTCACGGTTCGGGCGGCGCTCGGCGCGGGGCGCGCGCGCATTCGACGGATGCTCCTGCTCGAGAGCGCGCTCCTGGCCGTGGCCGGCGCCCTCGTGGGCGTGCTGGTGGCCGTGGTCGGCGTCGACCTCCTGTCGACGTTCGCCGCGCGGTTCACCCCGAGGGCGAGCGAGGTCGCACTCGACGGTGGGGTCCTCGGATTCACCGCCGCAGTCGCGGCGGCCATGGCGGTGGCGTTGGGCTGGGCCCCCACCCTTCCCGGCGGCTCGGACCGGAGGGTGACTTCGCTGGCCGTCTCCGGCACCCGCACCACGGGGGGTCGCGGGTACCGTCGCGCGCAGCGCGCGCTCGTAGTGGCGCAGGTCGCGCTCTCGGTCACCCTGCTCACGGGTGCCGGCCTGCTCGTGCGGACGCTGCTCAATCTCTACGAGCTCGACGTCGGCGCGGACCTGGACAACGTGCTCACCGTCGAGGTCCCGGTGGCGGGCTCCGGACGCAGCACGCCCGAGGTGCGGGACGCGTACGAGCGCATGCGGAGCGGCATCGCGGCGCTCCCAGGCGTATCCGAGACGGGCGTGGGATCCGTGGTGCCGTTGCAGGACAACGAGTTCCAGCTGGAGATCATCGCCCAGGGGGTGGCGCTCGATCCGAACCTCCCAACGCCTCTCGCCGAGTACCGAACGGCGACGCCCGAGTTCTTCCGCGCCACCGGAATCGAGGTCGTCGCCGGCCGTGAGTTCGCGGCCGGGGACGACTCCGAGTCGGCCCTGGTCGTCATCCTGAACGAGGCTGCGGTCGAGCGTCTCTTCCCGGACCGCGACCCCATCGGTCAGCGGGTGGCCTGGAGTGGAGAGGTGCTCGACTTCATTCCGGTCACGGGCGACTGGCGCACGGTCGTGGGCGTCGTCGGCAACACGCGCTCCGGCTCGCTGGACCAGGAGCCCCGACCCGCGATGTATCAGCCCTTTGCCCAGGAGGCGGTGTTCGCCGGCTCACTCGTGATTCGCGCCGAGACGGATCCGGGATCTCTGCTGGTGCCCGCGACGCGCATCGTGCGCGACGTCGACCCGAGCGTGCCGATCGGCCGCGTGGGCACGCTGGCCGAGCTGAGAGACGAGAGCGTCTCCGCGCAGCGGGTCAACGCGCTCCTCGTGTCGGGCTTCGGGATCGTGGCGCTGCTCATCGCCGCCGTGGGCCTGGCCGGAGTGCTCGGCTTCTCGGTCAGCCAACGCACCAACGAGATCGGCGTGCGCATGAGCCTGGGCGCGCGTCCGAGTCAGGTGCGGACGATGGTCCTCTCGGAGGGCGGTCGGCTACTCGCCGTCGGGCTCGCGCTGGGGGCCGCGGGGTCGGTGTTCGCCTCGCGGGTCCTCGACGGGTTGCTGTACGGGGTGGCGCCTCGGGACCCGGTCACGTTCGCGATCGTCGCGCTCGTCATCGTGTCGGTCGGGCTGTTGGCCACGCTCATCCCCGCGGTGAAGGCATCCAGTGTCCACCCGGTGGAGGCACTGAGGGCGGAGTAGCGGTCAGGGCGCCACCGCCGCGCTCCCGACCGCTTCTCGCACGGCCGGCGCAACGACGGTACCGAGAAGCTCGATCGCTCGCAGCACCTCCTCGTGGGGCATGGGCCCCACGGTGAGCTGAATGAGCGTCCGGTCGTGCCCGAAGATCTCGTGCTGATAGAGGATCTTCTCGATGACGTCCTCTGGACTCCCCAGCATGAGCGCCCCTTCGAGGCGACGCTCCGCTTCGAAGTGAGCCCGACCGGTGGGAGGCCAGCCCCGCTCCCGCCCGATGCGGTTCATCGTCTCGCTGAAGGGCCCATACGCGAGCTCGGCAGCGGCCTCGGCCGTCTCGGCAATGAACCCGTGCGAATTGATGGACACCTTCAGCATGTCGGCGTTGTGCCCCGCCTCGCGCCCGAGCTGCCTGTAGAGGTCCACGAACTGCGAAAAGCGCGCCGGGGCTCCGCCGATGATCGCGAGCGCCATGGGCAGTCCCAACCTCGCCGCGCGCGCCACCGAGCCCGGCGTACCGCCCACGGCGATCCAGACCGGCAGCCGCGCCTGACGGGGACGTGGATACACACCGCGGTCGTCGATGGAGGGACGATGCTTGCCCTGCCACGTCACCCGCCCCCCTCCCTGGTCCCTGAGCTGCAGCAGCAGACTCAGCTTCTCGGCGAACAGGTCGTCGTAGTCGACGAGCTCCTGCCCGAAAAGCGGGAACGACTCGGTGAATGATCCCCGCCCGGCCATGATCTCCGCACGACCGTTGGAGATCTGGTCCAAGGTGGCGAAGTCCTGGAAGACCCGCACCGGATCGTCCGAGCTCAGCACCGTCACCGCGCTCGTCAGGCGAATGCGACGGGTCCGTGCCGCA
>JAHEKM010000040.1 GCA_024638325.1 Gemmatimonadota bacterium
AGGGAGCTCGCCGACTTCATCGAGTTCGCCGGCGATTTGACCTGGGAGTCTCCCGCCTGACCGCCGCGCTCACTCCAGCCGAGCTCGATACCGCTGGGCGTCGTCGGGCGCGCTCTCGGATGGAAAGCACCTGTGAGGAGGTGGGATCGGGCGGTTGAGGTTTATCTTCGCCGGGGCGTCGCTTGCGCTCCCCACAGTGCGGATAGGATGTTGAGCTCAGCCTGACACTCGCCAGAGGGCATCCTACATGTCCGACGTCACCGCACGCCTGAAGGCAGCCCTCGAGGGCCGCTACGAAGTAGAGCGCGAGATCGGTGAGGGAGGGATGGCCACGGTCTATCTGGCCAGGGACCTGCGGCACAACCGGAGCGTCGCCCTTAAGGTTCTGAAGCCGGAGCTCGCGGCGGTGGTCGGTGCCGAGCGCTTCCTGGCGGAGATCGAGACTACCGCCAACCTACAGCACCCCCACATCCTCCCGCTGTTCGACTCGGGTGAGGCCGACGGTTTCCTCTTCTACGTGATGCCGTTCGTGGAAGGCGAGACCCTTCGCGAGCGGATCGAGCGCGAGAGGCAACTTCCGGTCGACGAAGCCGTCGGAATCGCGACGTCGGTGGCTAGGGCATTACAGCATGCCCACGACCGCGGCGTGATTCACCGTGACATCAAACCGGCCAACATTCTCATGCAGGATGGCCAACCGGTCGTGTCGGACTTCGGGATCGCGCTGGCCGTGGGTTCGGCGGGTGGGACACGCCTGACCGAGACCGGCCTGAGCGTCGGCACGCCTTACTACATGAGTCCCGAGCAGGCGACGGGCGACCAACAGCTGGGTCCGGCCAGCGACATCTACGCGCTCGGGTCCGTTCTTTACGAGCTCCTGACCGGCGATCCGCCGTACGTAGGAAGCACGGCGCAGGCCGTGCTCGGCAAGATCATACAAGGGGCCCCGGTGTCGGCGACCGAGGTGCGGCGGTCCGTGCCGCCCAATGTGGACGGTGCCCTTCGCCGCGCACTCGAGAAGCTGCCGGCCGATCGGTTCACCGGTGGCGAGCAGTTCGCCCAAGCGATGGCGGACTCGACATTCCGGTACGGTGACGTGGCCAGTAGAGCGACCACGAGCTCGGCGGGGCCTTGGAAGATCCTGGCGGGCGTGCTGGCGGTGGCCAGCGTCGCGCTGGGTGCGGCGTTGGCTCAGCAATCGACCCGCTCCGAAGAACCCAGACCCGTCGCGCGATTCGCGATGCCGTTCGTGGAGGGTCAGGGGCCGATCCTCTTCGGCCCGTCGCGTTTCGCTCTTTCCCCCGACGGATCCATGCTCGCCTACAGTGGACCGGCCCTCGGCTCGACCGGTGCGTCGACGGAGCTCTGGACTCGCCACTGGCCCGACGTCGATGCCACACCCGTGGAGATGACGGGGATCCAGCCGTCGATCTCCCCCGACGGGAGCGAGCTCGCCGTGTCGAGGGGCGCCAGCCTCGTTGTGTTGAATACGTCGGGCGGGCCGAGACGAACGTTGACGTCTGGGAGTTGGCCGCGTTGGAGCTACGACGGAAGCATTATCTACTTCCTGCGCGGCAACCTCCCCTACCAGATCCCGGCGACTGGAGGCCGCGAGGAAGCCGTGCGCGTGGAGTCCGGCCGCGACGACATCCAGGCCGTGTTCGTCGCCGATCCACTTCCGGACGGCACCGCCGCCCTGGTTCATGCGGTCCGCGCCGGGGGTGCCATCGAGCTCTGGGTCCTCGACCTGGAGTCCGGTGAGGTCGACCAGCTTGGCGAGGGCGGTTGGCCCCGCTACTCGGACTCGGGTCACCTGGTGTTCCTCGCTGCCAACGGTGCGCTCATCGCGGCGCCCTTCGACCCTGATCGTCGCGAGATCGTCGGTCCCTCGGTCCCACTCCTCGAGGGCGTCGCGGCCTTCTCGATCGCTCGCAACGGTGACCTCGTCTATACGACGCTCGCCTCCGTCGACGGCGAGCTCCTCGACACGGAGCTCGTCTGGGTGGATCGACAGGGTGAGACCTCGCCCGCGTTCGAAGACGGGCTGGAGTTCGACCGCGGGGGCGGCAACTACGTGTGGCGGCTGTCGCCGGACGACACCAGGCTCGCGCTTCGGCGTCGCGTCGCGGGAAATAGCGACATCTGGATCAAAGACCTGGACGGTGGGCCACTGCGCCGCCTGACGTTCGACCCAAGCGAGCAGCGCGTGCCTTGGTGGAGCCCGGATGGCTCAACCGTGATGTACCTCAACGGGGAGTTCGGCGAGCGGCAGGTGTGGTCCCGGGCCGCCGACGGCACGGGCTCGCCGACGCCCGTCTGGGAGGAGGGAACGTACGCCGAAGGCTTGTGGAGCAGGGACGGCGAGTGGCTCGTTCTCCGGACGGCGGGCTTGGCGGGCGGATCGGAGGGCGACCGCTCGATCGTCGCGCTGCGCCCAGGCATCGATACCGAGCTTCGAACCCTCATCTCGACACCGTTCGTGGAGCAAACGCCGACACTCTCGCCCGACGCACGGTGGCTGGCCTACGAATCGCACGAGACGGGGCGTCCGGAGGTATTCGTCCAACCCTTCCCCGATGTCGACGGCGGGAAGTGGCAGGTCTCGACAAACGGCGGCATTGGCCCGATCTGGTCGAATCGTGGCGGCGAGATCTTCTTCGTCCAGGACGATCAGATGATGGCCGCCACGGTCGAGACCGAGGGGTCGTTCCAGGTCAGGAGCGTCGAACCCCTTTTCACGCTCCCGGACCGCGCGCTGATTGGAAGTGGCACCGGTTCGTACGACGTCACCTCCGACGACGAACGCTTCGTGATGGCACTGCAGGTGGAGTTGGGCGGTGACGACGCTGCCTCGACGATGGTGCTCGTCCAGAACTTCGCCGAGGAGTTGAAGGCGCGGGTGCCGCGGGACTGAGATGGGCGATCCGATCGCTCGGCTCAACGCCGCCCTCGAGGGCCGCTACCAGGTCGAACGAGCGTTGGGTGCGGGTGGGATGGGCGAAGTCTACCTCGCGCGGGACGACCGGTTGCGGCGACACGTCGCACTGAAGCGTGTCCGGGCCGGAGCAGGCCCCGAGCACCGGGCTCGATTCCTCCGGGAAGCTCGGTCAGCCGCGCGGCTGAGCCACCGGTCCGTGGTGCAGATCTTCGACATCATAGGCGCGCCTGACGACGAGATTATCGTCATGGAGTACGTCGACGGGACGACCCTCGCCGAACTGCTGAAGCAAGGCGCGCTCGACGCTCGCGAAGTCGTCGACGTACTCCTGCAAGTGTGCGATGGCGTTCAGGCGGCACATGAGGCGGGTCTCGTTCACCGCGACCTCAAGGGAGAGAACGTCCTCGTAACGCACGATGGCGATGCCAAGATCTTGGACTTCGGCCTAGCCAAGCTATACGAAGAACCCGAGGGTGAACGGGCGCTCACACGGGACGACGCACCCATCGGGACGTTTCGCGCCATGTCGCCGGAGCAATGCGAGGGATCCGCCGTGGACGCGCGGTCGGACCTCTTCTCGCTGGGTGTGCTGCTGTACGAGGCGCTCACCGGGCACTCGCCGTTCCTTGGCCGGACGCGCGTCAGCACACTCACCCGGGTGGTGACGCATGACCCTCCACCGCCTCGAGAGGTCAACGGGACCATCCCGGAGGCCCTGTCGAGGCTCACGATGGCACTGCTCGAGAAGGATCGGGCAGACCGCCTCGAATCCGTGGCCGAGGTGGGGCTGGTCCTCGAGTCGGTCCGCGACTCAGACGAGATTGCTCACTTCATCGTCCCCCGTCTCGACTACGGTGCCACCGGCCTGCACACTCCCTCCGACGCCGGAAGCGACGCACTCAGACAACGCCGAGCCCGCGACCGGGCCCGGGAGCGCCACGGCTCATCGACAAGGACGGCCCACGTCCAGCGAAGTTGGGCACGGTACGCCGTGCCCGTGTTCGCACTGGTTGCCGCCGGACTGGCCCTCGTTGTCTGGAACGGACGGGCTGCCGCCACCTCATCAGATCGCATCATGGTCTTCCCACTCGTGGCCGGAACCGACGTGGCCGCATCGGTGGGGGAAGACGTGGCGACGATCGTTGGACACGCCCTCGATGGAGCCGAGCCGCTCACTTGGGTCGACGGGTGGTCCCGTCTGGACGCGACCACGCGCGGTGACGTGCGCACCCTCGAACTGGAGCGGGCGATGGCACTCGCGCGCGACGCGGCCTGCGCGCACTTCGTGACAGGCCGAGTCGTCCGCGAGGAGGGCGGCATGCGTGTGCTCCTCGACCTATGGGACGTGCGCTCGGGCGATCGGGTGGGTGGGAGCGAAGCAACCACCGGCAGCGACGATGCTTGGCGCGCGGGGCTAAGCGCGATGAGCGATCTCTTGCCGACACTGATCCCAACCGCGGTCCCCGCGTTTGGGGCCGACTTCACAGACGCCGCACCAGCTGCCGTCGCGCTCTTCCTCCGAGGTGAGTCGGCGCACAGACGTGCACGAATCAGCGAGTCGCTCGAGCTGTTCCGGTCGGCGTTCGCCGCGGACTCCACGTTCTGGGTTGCAGGGATCCGCGCGGCGCAGGCCGCGAGTTGGCAACACGATCAAGGGGCGGCCCGCGACCTTCTCGCACGGGCTCTCCGTGGGCCCCTGCCCCCGGCGACGGCGTCGTTCGCTCGGGGCGTCCTGGCCTACGTTCGCTACGATGCCGAGGAGGCGGCAAGAGAGCTTCGCGCAGCGCTCGGCGCGGACACGACCATGACCGTCGCGTGGGCCGCACTGGGTGAGGTCTACAGGCATCGAGCTCCTCGCGAGCCGTGGACCGATGGACCCTCGCCGTTCTCGAGGGCGTTCGACCAGGACTCCCTTGCCGGCTACGTCCTCTTCCACCGGCTCGAAGAGCTCATCCGGGACGGCGACCTCGCGAAAGCGAGCCGCGTGCGCTCGCGCTTCCGGACTCAAGGGCCGGACCCCCACCTCCTCCATCAGATCGACGTGATGTACGACTGCGTCTCGGAGGGACCCGCGTCGCGCGACTGGACCGACAACACGCGGGAGGGCAGCCAGAACGTGGCCTTCGCCGCCGCTCAACTTCTCGCGGCTGGGCGACGTCCGGAGTGCGCCGAGGCGCTCTACCACGCTGTGCTCGTTGCCGACACCGCCGAAGACCAGGCAGAAGGTCGCTACTGGAGCGGGCTGCATGGACTGACCGGCTCCAAGCTCGCTCGCGGCGACCCAACGTCGGCGAGGCGGCTCATTGTCGCGGCCTCAGAGGGCTTCGAGAGCTTCCAGTCCCTCATCGACCGCTCCGTAGTTTCCGACAGGGGGGTCCAATTGCCCGCGGATGACGCCCCGTGGCCCGCTCGGGACGTACCGCTCCGCAGCATTCACGAAGGCTCGCTGACGCGCTGGTCCGAGCTGGCGATCCTGGTGGCTGCCGTTCATCCTGAGCTCCACGACCTTGGCGAGCTCGGGGCCGCTGACATACGCGCAATCGGCGCCTGGTCCGACATCCCGTATCGAACGTCCATCTGGATGTTGGGGCTCTGGGAGGCACGTCAGGGTCGTTTCGCGGAAGCCGACCAGGCCACCGCCCGCCTCCGAGAGATCGCCGAAGGGTACGATGACGAGGTATTGAGGGCCTATACGAGACGGATGGCCGACGCGCTCGAGGCCCACAAGATGCTGGCCGAGGGGAATGAAGACGGAGGTTACCAGCGCCTGCGCGGTCTGACGGCCAACGCCGACGAAGGCACCACCTTCGCCGAACTCATCGGCTCTTTTGCCCTGGAGCGCGCCGTCTTGGCGGAGCTTGAAGAAGGTCGGGGCAACTACGAGCAAGCCCTCGCCTTGGTCCGTGGGTTCGACGCGCCCAGCGCCGTGACCAACGCGATTTACCTGCGCCTTGCTCTCCAAGCATGCGATCGGCTGGCAACGGCACTAGGGCGCGTGGCAGAGGCGACCGAGTGCCGCGCGCGACTACGCGAGCTGTCAGGGCTGTAGGGTCCACGCCGACGCCAACGACCACTCCCGGCGATTCCCGAAAAGCCACGGCACGTGAGGCAGGGGACCTCACCCCAGAACCGCCGCCAACCCCCTGTCGAACGTCATCGCCTGACCCACGCCTCGCCGACGACAGGCCGCCACATGGATCAGGTCCCGCGCAGACAGCGTAGGGTGCTCGGCATCGAGGGCTCTGGCAAGCCGCACATCCGCGGCCTCCACGGGCCAGATCTCGAACACGCAACCGTCCACTAGGGTGAGGGCGGCGTCGAGCGTGGCGCCACGCCCAACGGGTAGATAGGCGTGCAACAACTCTTGCAGGACCTCGGCTGAGGTCACGAGCCCCTTCTCTTGCTCGACCGCGTAGAACAACCGACGTCGAGCCTCGGGGCGCAACGGATGCTCACCTCCGACAGCGTACATGAAGACGTTGGTGTCGACGAAGATCACGACAGGTCGAGCCCTTCGGTTCGCGAGCGTTCGATAATCCTGCGATGCTCTTCCCAATCAGGCTCGGGTTGCACCTCGCGGCGGTCGCATTCGGTGAAGAACGTCGAAAGGGCCTGGCGCGTTCGCAGCGACGGCCGCTCCTGCAACTTCCGGATTCGGTCCTCCGCTGCGTCGCGGAGCCAAGCCGAGAGGGACTTGCCCTCTTGCTGGGCGTAACGCCGAAACCGCGCCTTGTCCGCCTCGTCAATGGGGATGTGGATTCTGGTGGTCATGCTCAGAAGATACACACGATTCGTGTGCATGTGCCAGATGCGTGCTCGATAACGGTCAGCCGCGTCGGTGAGGGTGTGCCCTACACCCTGGCCGCGGAGGGCACGGCAGCTGGGTGATGTCTCGATCGTTGGCCATTTCACGCCAGGCCGTGGGTGCGCAAGCGCCTGAGTGCCACGTCGAGGGCTTCGCTCACGCTCGCGCCGGTAGGCACTTCCAGTAAGGCCTCGCCTTCGCCTGCCTCCTCCCACACCTTCACCGCGGCTTCATAGATGGACCAATCGGCGTCCGACGCTCCCTCGCGCCGGCCCGCGATATGTCGTCGCACCACCTCGGCCGTTGCCGTGCAGTGGAGAAAGAGCGTGCGCACCCCCCAGCCGAGCGCTGCCTCGCGAAAGGCACGTCTGCGGCCGGCCTCCCGGAATGAGGCGTCGAGTACGACGCGCTCGCCACGAAACACGAGCTCGCGAGCCCGCTCCATGCACGCCGCATAGGTCCTGTCGTTCCATGCCGGTGTGTAGATCCCCTCGGAAAAGGGCGCGGCGGCGGAGCTGTCCGCCTCCAAGCCGGCCAGCTCCTTGCGGACCCGATCGGACGACACGACCGAGAAACCCAGTTGCCGAGCGAGCGCCTGCGCGAGTGTGGTCTTGCCCGTGCCGGGCAGCCCTCCTACCAGGATGAGGCATGGCCGTCGGTCGGGGGCCTCCAGCTCCGAGAGAGCGAGGAGCCAGTGCGCCCGAGCACGCTCGATGGCCTCTCGCCGCTCGCTCGCCGGCACCTCCTGCTCGCCGGCGACCATGCCCGCGACCTTGCCTCGCACCGCCGACCTGTAGGCGACGTAGAAGGGCAGCAAGGCGCGGCCTTCATCGTCGTCCGCCGCCTCGATGTAAGCATCGGCGAAGTCCTCGGCCAGATCTCGACGGCCATAGCGTACGAGCTCCATTACCAGGAAGGCCGCGTCCGCCAAAGGGTCTGCGAACCGAAAACGCTCGTTGAATTCGATGCAGTCGATGACGACCAGATCGCCTGGAGGGTCCTCTTCGGGAAAGACGTAGACGTGCCCCAGGCGCAGGTCTCCATGGGTGTCCCGGGGCACGTGGGCTTCAGCGCGGCGCTCGATCAGCGGGCGAAGCTCGTCAAGTCGCTCCTCCAGCCGGACGGTAATCCTCTCGAAGACCGCCTCGCTCATACACGTCCCGACGGTGCCTTTCGACTGATCGAGGTTCTCACGAGCATTCTCGGCCACCGTCGTCCATCGGCCGAAACGGCTGATCTCCGGTCCTGCGTCCGCCGCTTCGTGAAACGCGGCGATGCGGCGAGCCAGCCCGACCAGGACGCCTGCATCAAGGGCGCCTCGCTTCAGGCACGCGAGTAGCGTGGCATCGTCGCTCAGGCGCCTCATCTTCACGGCGTACTCGACGGGCACGCCCTCTGCGTCGACGAGAAGCCTTCCGCCCGACTCCACGATCCGGACGACCTCGAGGTAGACACCGGGTGCCAGACGACGGTTGAGGCGTACCTCTTCGCGACAGAAGTGCAGTCGCTTCTCCAGAGTGGTGAAGTCGAGAAACCCCAAATCCAACGGCTTCTTCACCTTGTAAGCGAAGGCACCCGCCAGAGCTACTATGGAGATGTGCGTCTGGCGTATCTCCGGGGTCTCTGCTCGGTGTGGATAGGCGTCGGGCCGGCGGAGCGCGTCGATCAGGTCGCTAGAGTCCATGGTCAGGTCGGCAAGGTCCGTGGCAGCAAGTCGCCTGACCTAACGCGGCACCCTCCACTCCACCCGGTTGGCATCCAGGAACGGGTAGCGGCCGATAGCATACTCCGGTACCGCATCAAGTCGCTCATCGGGGGCGCCCTCGTACGTCGGCGCGAACACGGTCACGCCGCGTCCGAGGAGGTCGCGCAGTTCGGGGGCGTCGGACCAACTCTCGATCTCCAGCTCGTCGTCCCCTCGCTGCCAGATCAGAAGCGCCCCCTGCTCGCCGCCGTCCATGCTCTTCGGCACGAACACCAGCGCAGTGATGGGTCGCGGCTCGTCACCCTCTTCGGCCGGAGGGCCAAAGAAGCGGACCTCATCCACGTATGCAATGTCGCTGAGACGATAGTAGAGCGTGACCACGTCAACCTGACGCTGGAGCCCGTCCAACCTCCGTCGTTCCTGATTCATGTGCCCTTCGAGCGTCGAACGAAGCTCGTCGAGGTGAGCCTTCGTCAGGGGTGCAGCGGCCGACTGCTGCCCGGCAGCGGCGCTCGACAGGGCAAGCTGACCAAGTGCAAGCGCTCCAAGCACCGCACAGGCACCAAGGAAGTGATTCTCGTATCTCATGGTGGTCTCCGTCTTCATTGGTTTGGGCCGCCCGAACCGAGGGCCGAATAGGCCATCGGACGCGCGGGGCGGAGGTGTTGGGCCAGGAATTCGTACATCTCGCGACGTTGTTGCTGCGCGAGCTCGTTGTCGCGCCGGTCGAACGAGTGACCGCCGGGCGCATCCTGATAGATGCGGTACCGGAACCCCTCGTGTCCGCCAGCCTCGAGAGCCTGGATCAGTCTTTCGACTTCGAGGACGTCCACGTCGCCGTCGTTGGTCGTCGTGGTGATCATGAGCGGTGTGCCCTGGTACTGGTCGGTGTTCCACGACGGCGACCGCTTACGAAGTTCGGGGATCGCTTCCCGGTCGGAGATCCCCATGTGGAAGTCCGCCCAGTAGAGCTCGCGATACCCCTGGCCGGTGTAGCCCATGCGCGCCACCAGATCGCTGACCGGTACACCCGCGTAGGCCACGGCATACGCCTCGGAGAAGCGGAAGATGTTGAAGAGCGCGTGCAGGCCTCCGTGGCTCCAGCCCACCATCCCCACACGGTCCGGGTCGAGGAAAGGGTAGCTCCGCAATGCCTGCTGGCCGGCGTGGTAGCTGTCGAGGACTTCGGTATCCCCGTAGTCGATTTGGCGGTACCAATCGCGACCGTATCCGGTGCTCCCCCGGTATTCGGGAGCGATGATGGTGTAGCCCTGCTCGAGCATCTCACGCATCACCGTGGCGGTGCCGCTCGAATGATTGGAGTGGACGCCGCCATGGACCAGAACGATGAGCGGTTGAGGCGCCGTCCGGTCGATGTCGTGCGGAATGAACACGTACGCCGGCACGGTGAGCGAGTCGCCCTCTTCGTGCACAACGTGGGGGTAGCGGAGGCTGCCGTCGGACTCGGGCCATCGCGGGGGACCGCTGCGAAACGTCACCATCTGGACTTCAGCGACGTCGGAGAGCCGCAGGAAGAACATGAGGTCGTCGATCTTGCGACGAAGTACGTCCTGCTCGTGGCTCTGACGCTCGACGAAGTCCTCGAAGTCGTCGATGATCTCCGCCAGATCGGCCACCGTGGCAATCTCCGAGGCACGTAGGATTTCGTCCGACTCCTCCTGCGCGCCGAGCCCGGTCGGCCCGAACACGCTCGCCGATGCGCTCACGACCAACGCAACCGTAGCGGACAGGCGCATGAACGATCGCATGCTCGATCTCCTTGGGACGGGGTGGGTGTGACGAGGACGATAGGTCACCGCTCCCGAGCGGGCGAGTCAACGCACGATGCGATCGAGCCCCGACATTGACCAAAGCACCCCTCGGGTGCCATGTGAGTCTCATTGGACCACCCGAGCCTCACGGAACCGCCCATGATCCGGCGCCGCACCTACTTCGTCGCACCCTCCTTGGCCGCAGTCGGGTCTCTGGCGGCCACCACGTCCCTGGCCGCACTCGCTGGCCTGGCCATCGCAGCTGCGACCGTGCCCGCCGCGGCCCAGGCCCCCACCCCGGCCGACGTCATCGGCTTCGCGCCAGGTGAGGACTACAAGCTGGCTCCCTACGCGCCGATCGCCGCGTACTTCGAGCAGCTCGCGGCCTCCACCGATCGCATGGTCCTGGAGCAGATCGGCGAGAGCACTCGGGGTGAGCCGCTCTATCTCGCGGCGATCTCGACACCCGAGAATCTCCGCAACATGGAGCGTTACAAGGAGATCACGCGGACGCTCGCGTACGCCCGCGACCCCGAGGAAGGCCCGGGCTCGATTCTGCCCGAAGAGGACGCGCGCCGGCTGGCCCGCGAAGGCAAGGTCATCGTCTGGATCGACGGAGGGCTCCACGCCACCGAGGTCGCACACGGGCAGGTGATGCCCGAGATGGCGCACTACTTCGTGACCGACGAGTCCGACGAAACGCGCTTCATTCGTGATAACGCGATCCTGCTCCTCATGGCCAACATGAACCCCGACGGCCTCAACATCGTCGCCGATTGGTACATGTCGAACGTGGGCGGTCCCTTCGAGATGGCGAGCGTGCCGGAGCTGTACCACCACTACGTCGGTCACGACAACAACCGTGACTGGTACATGATCACGCAGGTCGAGACGCAGGCGGTCACGCACCAGCTCTACCACGAGTGGTTCCCACAGATCGTCTACAATCAGCACCAGAGCAGCCCGTGGCCCGGCCGAATCTGGATGCCGCCATTCGCCGACCCGGTGAATCCGAACCTCGACCCGCTGCTGGTCAGCTCGCTGAACCACATGGGCCAGTCGATGCGCAAACGGTTCGACGTCGAGGGCAAAACCGGCGTCAACAGCGGCATCACCTTCGACCTCTGGTGGAACGGGTCGATGCGGGGTGGACCGGACTACCACAACATGCTCGGCTTCCTCACCGAGACGGCCGGAGCCGGCTACGCAACACCGCGGTGTTACGGCGACGAAGAGATCCCCGAGACGTTCGGCGCACGCAACCTGAACATGCCGACGCGGTCACGCTCCACGAATCACAACAACCCCTGGCTCGGTGGGTGTTGGCATCTGCGTGACGCCATGGACTACATGATGACGGCGGCGATCGGGGTGGCCGACACGGGGGCGAAGCTCCGGGAGGACTACCTCTTCAATCACTACTTGATGGGCCGTCGCCAGATCGAGCGCGGTAGGGCGGCCGACGGCGGTCCCTTCGCGTACGTCCTCGAGCCCCGGGCGTCGCACAACCCGTCGGCGGTGGTCGAGTTCATGGAGCTCATGCAGCGGTCGGGCATCGAATTCGTCCGGGCCGCCGGCCGCTTCGAGGCCGGGGGGCGGGCGTTCGCTCCCGGCAGCTACGTGATCCCACCCCAGGCGTTTCGGCCCTACGTGGTCGATCTCATGGAGCCCAAGGAGTTTCCGGACCGGCGCCAGTTCCCCGGCGGACCACCCATCCCGCCCTACGACATGACGGGCTACGAGCTCCGCTATCAGATGGGCCTCGAGGTCGTCAACGTCGACGAGCCGTTCGACATGCCTTTCGGCGTCTGGAACGACGTCGACCCCAACGTGGGTCGCGTTCGCGGCACGGACGGCACCGGATACATCGTGCGCCCCAACTCCAACTGGCTCTACCGGGGCCTCGCAGATCGGATTCGAGAGGGTGGCGTCTTCCGCACGACCCGGGCCATCGAAGGAATAGCGGCTGGCTCGTACTGGCTGCCCGACCTCGAAGCGAACGACGCGCGCCGCCTGGCTGAGCAGTTCGCCTTCACCGCGGCCCGCCCGGAGGGGGACGTGTCGGCCGCGGCCCCGGTCGAGGTCCGCATGCCTCGGGTGGCCATCTATCGCTCGTGGCAGGCTCGCATGCCCGAGGGCTGGACACGTTGGGTGCTCGACCAGTATGGCTTCGCCTGGGAGAATGTCTGGGACGATGACGTGCGCCAGGGATCGCTGTCGGACTACGACGTGCTCATCGTTCCGTCGCAGTCGGTGCGAGGCATCCGCGACGGACACGCGTCGGGCGACATGCCACCGGAGTATGTCGGCGGCCTCGGCGACGCGGGCGTAGCCGCCGTGGAGACGTTCGTGCGCAACGGTGGTCGGCTCGTGGCGGTGGACCAATCCGTCGACTTCGCCATCGAGCTCTTCGACCTCCCCTTCCGAAACGCGGTGGCCGGGGCCTCTTCACAGGACTTCTTCCTACCGGGCTCCATCATCCAGCTCCGGGTGGACGACGGTCATCCGCTCGGCTGGGGCCTCGCGACCGAAGCGGTGACGCTCTTCGCGCGAAGCCAGGTGCTGGAACGCACCGACGCCGGCCGCTCGCCGGGCGTGAGCACGCCCGTGTG
This sequence comes from Gemmatimonadota bacterium, assembly GCA_024638325.1. GTDB lineage: Bacteria > Gemmatimonadota > Gemmatimonadetes > Longimicrobiales > Gaopeijiaceae > UBA2982. Next base: position 12,833 of record JAHEKM010000040.1, read on the forward strand.
CTACGCGGAGTCCGACTACCTCATCAGCGGATGGACGTTGGGCGGGGACGAATACCTCGCCGGTCGAACCGCGGTGGCGCAGGCGGCGGTGGAGGAAGGAGACGTCGTCCTGCTGGCCTTCGACCCCATCTTCCGCGGGCAGCCTCGGAATACGTTCAAGCTGTTCTTCAATGCGTTGATGGGCTCGACCACGGAGGGGCTGCAGACTGCAGGGGAAGGGTTGGGGTGTAGGTAGATAGCGGGTCGCGGACTTACCCGGGCCGAACGCCGGCCCTTCCGCCTCGCGCACCGCGCGCACGCAGCACATCTTCTGCACCCATGACAGCCACCGACGCCATCACCCGTCTGAACGGGGCCCTCGAAGGTCGTTACCGCATCGAGCGTCCCGAAGCACTGTGGCATACGCTGGCGAGCCGGAACTCATCCTGGTGCAGAACTTCTTCGAAGAACTGCGGCGGCGCGTTCCCACGCGGTGAGGGCCGTCAGCCCGGCGGTTCCACACCCGGCTCGAACCAATCCGACCTCCGTCCTACCGCGTAGATCCCCGCTCCCAACGCCAGCGTACCGAGTGCCGCACCGGTCGGAACCGGGGCTCCGATCAGTCCATTGCCCCACGCCGCCAATGTGACGCCGATGAAGACGATGGCGGGGAGGGGGTGCAGCGGCGTGCGGAAGACTTCACCCTCAGTCGACGCGTCGCGCCGGCGGACGACGAAGAGCGTGGCGATCGTCAGTGCATTGAAGAGCAACAGCGACGAGCCGATGTAGACCAGGAGCGCTGAGAACGCGCCGGTGAGGGCGAGCGCCGCGGCAAGCAAGCCCTGGGCTACGATGGCAGCGACCGGCGCCACGCCCCGCTCGGACTTCCGGGCCAGGATCTTCGGGGCGACACCGTCGCGCGCCATGGCGTAGTAGATGCGGGGTCCCACGGCGGTCATCGCGCTCACCGAGCCGAACATGGTCAGCGCGATGACGCCGCTCACGGCCAGGGCTCCCACCGGACCGAAGAGCCGTTCGGCGGCCACAGCCCCGATGGCGATCTCCGCTTCCCACCGAGCCTCGGGGACCGCGTAGAAGAAGAGCGCGTTGAGCAGGAGGTACGTAGCGATCACGAAGAGCGTCCCGCCGAGGATGGCCAGGGGGAGGTTCCGTCGGGGGCGTTTCACCTCGCCGGCGACGTAGGCCGCCGCATTCCAGCCGGCGTAGGCGTAAGTCACCTGCAACAAGGCCACCCACCCGTTGCTCTCCGGCTCCGCCGCGGTCACGAGCCCGGACCATTCGCCGTTGCCGCTGGAGAAGCCCGCAAGGAGCAGCAGGGCGATGGCTCCGAGCACCACCGCGGCCAGCGTCGTCTGGAAGCCTCCGCTCCAGCGCACGCCGACGCAGTGGACGAGCGTCAGAACGAGAACAAGCCCGGCCGCTGCCGCCGCGCCCTGCGTGACGCCCCCTAAGAGCATCGTATTCGGGTCCCAGCCATCGATGAGGGGCGCCACGTACGCCGTCACCCCGAGGGACGACGCCGCTACCGCCGCCGAGAAGCCCACCACGAAAGACGTCCACCCGCTCAGGAAGCCCCACAGCTGCCCGAAGCCCTCTGTGAGGAAGCGGTACTCCCCTCCGGCCCGAGGCATCCTCGTGGCGAGCTCCGAGTAACAGAGCGCCCCGCAGAGTCCGAGGAGGCCGGCCGCCAGCCAGACCCCAAGCGACGCGAGGGCGCTGCCCGTCGCCACACGCACGAACGCCGGCACCGTGAAGATCCCGGACCCGATCATGTTGGTGACGACGAACGCCCCGGCGGCCAGCGGGCCGAGGGTGCGAACCAGACCGTCGGGGTGGGAGGGGTCGGTTGCCATCAGGAGCCGGGAATCAGAACGACAGCAGTTTCGTCACCTTCGCCGTCAGAAATCGGTCCAGCACCATACCAGAGGCTGTGTCCCGGCGCTCGGTGAGGACCACGTAGAGATCGGACAGAGGTGCGTGGATCCACCTAAAGCGCAGGTTCGTCACCAGCTCCTCCTGCGCCTCGTTGTATTGCACGAAGGCGCTGGTGAGAAGCGTCGTCGAGAAGAAGACGTCGAGCTTGGCCCCGTACACGTCGGCGGTGGTCGAGGCCTGCCCTGGTAGATCGATCTCGTTGTGGTTCAGGGAGAGGTCCAGGAGGATCTGCGCACCGAGGCGGCCGAGGAGCGACCCGCCGATGGACCGACGGTCTCCACCGAAGTACTCGCCGCCGCTCACGTTCACACGTCCGGAGATGGCGCGCGCCCCGCTGAAGGTGTACGAGCCGGATGCCTCGACGAAGTCGTAGCGACCGGCAGCCACCTCGACACCACGCACGGAGAACGCTTCGTCAACGCGCTCGAAGCGGTCGGTGACCTCCAGGCTCGCCATGCCGCCGTCCTGAAAGTCGAGGCCAAGGCCGGCGGTGTTCAGCCTGGTCTGCAAGCCTCCGTCGAAGTCGGTGTACACGTGGGCTTCGATGTACGGATTGAGCTCGAGGAGGCCGAAGCGGTTCAACCGAGGCTGCACGCCGAACGTGCCGTACGCGTGACGCATACCACGCCGCCTGACGAAGCCGACCCCTGGATCGAATTCGTCCTCGAAGTGGCGGTACAGCGCGAAGACCTCCCAGAACGGGTCGCGCCACCCTGCCGACAGCCGGCCCGCCAGGGCACGATCCACTGGGGAGCCGTCGGCCGCCGTTCCTTCGGTCGCCGCCAGGTACGACTGTACGAGCAGGTAGCCGTTCATCGCCTGGAGGCTGGCGTCGACGCCGTAGCTCCGATTCTCTGCGGGCCCACCGCCCGTCTCGGTGCGGTTCACGAAGATCCCGCCCACGCTGAGTCCAGGCGCAGGCTCCCCACGAAGCCGAGCGACGGTGAAGTTCTCGGCGGCGAACGACCCCTCGGATCGGGTCTGCATGTTCAGAGCGCCCAGCGAGACCGGGCCGGCCGTCCCTGTGACGCGTCCGCCTCCCAGAATGGGCAGCGGCGAACCAGTGGGCGTGAGGCCGATGCGCCGGGAGTGGAAGAGGGTGAAGTCCCGGTCCGTAGCCCCGGACCGCGTCTGCCGATTGCCCTGGTCACCGAACTGGAAGACCCCGGCGTTCTCCAGGAAGAACTCGCGTTTCTCCGGAAAGAAGAGGGAGAAGCGGGTGAGGTTGACCTGCTCCTGGTCTACCTCGACCTGACTGAAGTCCGTGTTCGCCGTCAGGTCCAGCGTTAGACCCGGGGTGATCCCGTACTTGAGGTCGAGCCCCGCGTCGAATTCGGTGTCGACGCCGGCCTGAAGCTCCCCCGATGGCTCGGACGCGAGGGCGAAGGGCTTGATCAGGAGGTTGCGTCCCGGACGAAGGCCGTCCAGCCCGGTCAGCCGTCCCCCGCGCGAGCTCACGTAGATCTGCCACCGGCGATCCAAGGGCGCCCACGTGGAGTCCTCGTTCTTCCTGCGGATGCGGCGGAGTAGGTTCAGTCCCCACACCTGCTCTTCCTGCGCGGGGTCGAAGCGGAGCTGGGACCATGGGATGGCGAGTTCCAGCGTCCATCCTCTGTCGTGGACCCGGGTCCGCATGTCGATGGCCGCATCCCACGCCGAGTTGTTGATGCGACCGTCGTCGGCCGTCTGCATGTCTCGGATCGCGCCCCCGGGATTGAAGAAGAAGGCGAAGACGGTAGATCCGTCGAGAAAGGGGTCGAACATGAGGCCGAAGGCGTCGCCGTCCCGAGTGTTGGGATCCCTTTGCAGCGTCGGGACGATGGGCTCGTAACCCGGTTGGTCCATGAGCTCGGCCCCGACATACAGGTAGTCGTCATCGAAGAGGATGCGCACCTCGGTGCGCTCCGTGGCCGGCATGCCCGCGTCGGGCTTCTGCTGCCAGAATTCGTCGATGACGGTCGCCGCCGCCCAGGTGGCGTCGTCGAGGACGCCGTCTACGACGACCGGGCCCGTCGCACGGGCTGCTGAGGCAGTCGGGCGCGGCGCATCGTCGAGAGCGATCGGAGTTTGGGCGCCGGCAGGGACAGTGGCGAGTGTAAGGGCCACGGCCCCGCAGGCGACGAGGGGGGCCGCGTGGCGCAGGCGACCGGACAGGGTGCGTGGCATTCAGGTGAGTGGGCGGAGGACGAAGGTGACCCCAACCGAGACACCCGGGGGGTGCGTTGGGTTGATGGGACCCGTGGGCTCGTCCTCGGTGCGCCCATGGAAGGAACGCCCCGTCGGCACCGTACGGGCCGCCCATTGTGGGCACGGGCCTCAGACCGTCACTTGTCCTTGCCTGCGGGGCGGACCCGCCATCGACTGGAATCGAGGAGGCGCATTGCGACACACGACCATAGGGCTGACGGTCCTGTTGATCTCTCTAGCGTGGAGCGAGTCGGCCGAGGCTCAAGACACAGCCCGCTACGTTCGATACGAGACCGGGGCGAGCATCGCGTGGGGCGAATTGGAAGGGGAGACGGTCCATCGGCTCTCCGACGCCCCCTACCTGGGGGGATCACGGACGGGCGAGACCGTGGCGCTGTCTCAGGCCGAGCTTCGGGCGCCCGTCGACCCCACGCAGATCTTCATGACGGCATTCAACTTCCGCAGCCACATCACCGGGGACCCGGCCGAGTATCCCGGTCTCTTCCTCGTACCGCCATCGTCCATCATCGGGCCGGAGCAGAACATCGTGCGCCCCCCCGACGCCCGCGCTCTGCACTACGAGGCGGAGATGGTCGTCGTGGTTGGGCGCCGCGCGGAGAACGTCTCAGTCGAAGACGCCGGGGATTACGTGTTCGGCGTCGCCGCCGGAAACGACGTGAGCGAGCGCCTATGGCAGCGGAACGACATCCAGTGGAGCCGCGCCAAAGGCAGCCGGACCTTCAACGCCGTCGGTCCGCACCTCGTTACGGGACTGGACTACGACGACCTGGATATCGAGGGTCGCCACAATGGCGAGCGGGTGCAGGGTGAGAACACGTCCGACCTCATCTTCAGCATCGACTACATGCTGCACTACGTCTCCCAGTACTTCACACTGGAGCCCGGCGATCTCATCTGGACCGGAACCATGGGTTCCACGAGAGCGATGGAGCCTGGCGATGTCTACGAGGTGGAGGTCGAGGGAGTCGGGGTGCTGAGGAACCGGGTCGTGCAGGGCACGCGGTAGGTGAGGCGCTGCGCCAAGCTCGACTTCGCCTCGACTACCGCTCCAGAGCGAACACCCAGACCACACCACCCTCAGGCACCTGCGTGTAGGTGCCCCGCACCCCGTCGATCCGACGGGTCATGCTGGCCGGATCGACACCCCACCCGGACTGCACAGCGATGTATTGGACGCCATCGATCGAGTAGGAGACCGGGACGCCCATGACTCCCGAACTCAGCCTCTCGCCCCACAACTCTTCACCGGTCCGGGCGTCGAAGGCCCGGAAGTACCGGTCCGGCGTACCCCCCTGGAAGACCAGCCCACCCGCCGTGGTTAGAACGCCGCCCCAGTTGAGGCTCGGGAACTCGACCTTCCAGACCTCACGGCCCTCGTCCATGTCCCACGCCTGCAGCTCACCGATGTGGTCCTCGGCCTCGGGGGCGAGGGTAAGATCCGAGTCTGCTCCCGTGTAGCCCCTTCCCGGTACGTACTCCACCTCGAGCCCCTCGATGGTGCCGCAGTGGTTCGTGTTGGCAGGGATGTAGACGAGACCGGTCACCGGATTGTAGGCCGCCGGCGGCCAGTCCTTGCCGCCCCACAGCGAGGGGCAGAACGCCGTCACTTGTCCGGTGGCCGGCTTGTGGGCCGGGTCGTAGCTCGGTCGGCCCGTCTCCGGATGGATCTCCGTGAAGACGTTTTGGAAGACGTACTCGGTGGCGTCGACGAAGCCGATACCGTCGGGCCGTCGCTCCAGCAGCCAGAGGTAACCGTTGCGGCCTGGATGGACGAGGGCCGGGAAGGTCCGGCCCTCCCGGGTGACCTCGAGCAGAAGCGGCGTAGACACCTCATCCCAGTCCCACGAACCATTCCAGTGATACTGGTGGTAGCCGCGGATCTCCCCCGTTCGCACGTCGAGGGCGAGCACCGAGTTGGTGTAGAGGTTGTCGCCGTCGCGCTGATCGCCCACCCAGGGTCCCGGGTTGCCCGTCCCCCAGTACGTCAGGCCGGTCGCGGGATCGTAGTGGCCTGGGAGCCAGACCGGGGCGCCACCCGTCCGCCACGTATCGCCGGGCCAGGTGTCATGGCCGAACTCGCCGGGGCCAGGCACCGTGTGCGTGCGCCACACCTCGTCGCCGGTTTCGGCATCCAACGCCACGACGAACCCCCTGATCCCCAACTCGCCGCCCGACACGCCGACCATGATCCGCCCCTCGGCCGCCAGCGGCGCGATGGTCATGTAGTAGCCCGATGTGTTGTCTGCTATGGACTCATCCCAGACCACGCTCCCGGTGGCCGCGTCGAGCGCCACGACGCGAGCATCGAGGGTCGCCATGTAGACCATGTCGCCCCAGAGCGCGACACCCCGATTGGTGTTGTGGATGGCCACGAGGCGGTCCGGCAGGTCGTGCTCGTACTCCCAGTAGAAGTCGCCGGTGCGCGCGTCCAGCGCGTACAGGTGGTTGCCGGGCGTCGTGATGTACATGACGCCGTCGTTCACAATGGGGGGCGATTCGTGGCCGCCGTTCACGCCCGTCGCGAAGGTCCAGGCCGGACGGAGTTCCCCGACGTTGTCCGGAGTGATCTGGTCGAGGGGGCTGAACCCCCACCCCGCGAAGTTGCCCCGGTAGCTGAGCCAGCTCTCTGGCTCCGGGCTTTCGAGCCGTTCCTGGGTCACCGGCCGGACGGGGGCGACGCCCTGCCACGCCGCGAGAGGAAGGGGAAGCAGCAAGGACCCGGCGACGAGGATGGCTCTGAGCCGGAATTCCTTGATCACCTTGATCGCTCCTGCGTTCGGGGGCATGCCATTCCGGGGCTAAGGATGGGCCCTGAGACCGCGACTCGCGAGTCGTCGCGCTCCGCGGCCATTTGGATGGGCAATGCGGTGGCTGGGCTCAGGCAGAGTCGTGGCCCGGTGCCACTACCCAACGGTCGGGGGCGGACGGAAAGGCGTCGCCCCCGACCTGAGGAGGACAACGACAGCGTCGGGTAGTTGCTGCAGCGCCGTCTGAGGCTGAAAGAAGGCCGGGGCCCACCAGCGGGGCCCCGGCCTGGGCTCATCGGGCGAATCGCCGGTTTGAACGCGCCAGACGCTCTGGGAGGTCCGCTCCTACCCGGCCAAGATCACTCGACGCCGACGGATCCGTCCGCGGCTACGCGGAAGCCCATCCACATTCCCGTTAGGGTATGTCCCGGCACATAGCAGATCAGCGCGTACTCGCCCGCGGTATCGGCGACGAAGGTGACCGTCTCCGACGCCCCCGCTGCGGTCGCGTTGACGGGGTCGGCCGCATTGTCGCTGATGGCACCTGGGAAGGCCGGCGTCGGATCGGTGAACAGCGGACTCGTTACTTCTGACATCTGGCCGACACCAATAGAATGGACCACTCCGGTCGGATCGCTGTTGCGGAAGTCGATCTCCACCTCGAACCCGACTGGAACGACGATGGACTTTGCGCCCTTGAAGACGGTGTTGTAGTTCCAGCCGTTGTTGGTCATATCCGTGCCGGCAACGATGGTGATCGTCACTTTCTTGGCGGCCTCATCGACCTTCATCCACTCGGGCAGTTCGGGCCCCTGTGAGCCCGCGAGCGCCATGGGGACAGCGGCAGCCGCAAAGGTGAGGACGAGGCTTCGAAGGGTTGAGCGTATCATGGTTTCCTCTGTAGGTGGGCGGCGACCCCGCCGCTACTCGAATTGTCTGCCGAACGCATAAGCAGGATCCAGGCCCGAGCCCGACATCGGGGCCACCCGCTCGATACGACCCTGCAACCGATTGAGTCCGCGCCACTTAGATGATCGCTTCGCCTGGCCTACGGCTCGGCGTGCCTACGGCACGTGGGACGTCGAGCGTCACACGTGGGGCGCGCATTGACCCGTGGAGACGCGGAGGGCCCGCGCCGGGACAAGGCGTCCGCGCGGCAAAGATCTTGCTCTATAGAGCTAAGAACAGGCACGTTTCCCGCTCCCTGAACCTCCCAGCCGAATGACGTCGGACCGCTCACGTATCCATCGCTCGGCACGCCGACCCCGAAGCGCCGTTCTTCTGGGGACCCTGGTCGTGCTGACGTGGCTGGACGGCTGCGTGGCCGGAGGCGCCATCCGCCTCGACAACCCGCGACCGCTGGGCGAGGAGCTCGTCTGGCCCGCTCCGCCGGACCCCCCTCGTATTCGGCACATCCGGAGCTTTGGCTCGGCCGAAGACCTGGGTTTCCGACGGTCCTTCTTCGGAAGGGTCGTCGACTTCGTCCGAGGGCGAGACCGCAACGAGCGACTGCAGCATCCATACGG
>JAHEKM010000163.1 GCA_024638325.1 Gemmatimonadota bacterium
CACCGGAGGAGCGCGGGGCATCGGCCGTGAGATCGCCCTGGCGCTCGCCGACGGCGGCGCACGCGTCGCAGTCGTGGACGTCGTGGGGGACAGCGCGCAGGAGACGGCGTCCGAGCTGCCTGGTGAGGGCCATGCCGGATTCGCGTGTGACGTCGTCGACCCCCAGCAGACGCAGGACACGGTCGCTGCGGTGGAGGAGGCCCTGGGGCCCATCGACATCTTGGTGAACAACGCGGGCATCACCCGGGACAATCTGGTGATGCGCATGTCGTCTGAGGATTTCGATAAAGTGATCGCGGTCAACCTCAAGGGCACCTTCAACTTCACCAAGTCCGTATCGCGTGGAATGATGAAGCGACGGGCGGGCACCATCGTGAACATCGCGTCGGTCGTGGGGCTCATGGGCAATGCCGGCCAGGCCAACTACGCCGCGTCCAAAGCGGGGGTCATCGGCATGACCAAGAGCAACGCGCGCGAGTTCGCCTCGCGCGGGGTGCGCTGCAACGCCATCGCGCCCGGCTTCATCCAGACGGCGATGACCGACGCCCTGAGCGATGCGCAGAAGGCGGATCTGCAGGCTCGGATCCCTCTGGGAGAGCTGGGTACACCCCAGGACGTGGCAAGCGCGGCGCGGTTTCTCGTCGGCCCCGGTGCGCGCTACATTACCGGCCAAGTTCTGACGGTCGACGGCGGGATGGTAATGTGATCCCGAGAATCCCCTTAAGGAGAGACAAATGAGCGAGCCTACCGAGGCCAGGGTCCGCGAGATCATCGTCAACGAGCTGGGCGTCGAGCCGGAGAAGGTGACCAACGACGCGTCGTTCGTCGAAGATCTGGGTGCGGACTCCCTCGACACCGTCGAGCTCGTCATGGCGTTCGAGGAAGAGTTCGGGATCGATATCCCGGACGAGGACGCCGAGCAGATGCGCACCGTGGGTGACGCGATCACCTACCTCCGCGACAAGAGTGGCGGAGAGGGCTGAGGCCAAGTCTTTCCAACAACCCGAGCAGGTCATCGATGGGGAACGGACCGGGCGATAGCCCGAGACGGGTCGTCGTCACCGGCATGGGTCTCGTTTCTCCGCTGGGGCTCGATGTCGCCTCCAGCTGGGAGGGGCTGATCGCCGGAAAGAGCGGCGGCGGTACGGTTACAGCGTGGGAAGCCACAGAGGACTTCCCGTGCCGGATCGGCTGTGAAGTGAAGGACTTCGATCCGCTCCAGTACATGGACAAGCGCGACGCGAAGCGGTTCGACCGCGTCGCCCAGTTTGCCCTGGCCGCGTCCGCGCAGGCGGTCGCCGACGCCGGGCTCGACCCGCTTCCGGACGGCATGGACCCCGAGCGGGTCGGCGTCATCTTCGGCAGTGGCATTGGCGGCATCGCCACGTTCGAGGAGCAGCACGCCACCATGCTCGAGCGCGGGCCCGGTCGCGTGAGCCCCTTCTTCGTCCCGATGTTCATACCGGACATCTCGGCGGGGCTGATCTCCATGCGCTACGGCCTCAGGGGTCCGAACTACGCGACCGTCTCGGCATGCGCCTCGTCGGCCCATGCCATCGGCAACGCCATGCGCCACATCCGCTACGGCGACGCCGACGTGATACTCGCAGGAGGGTCCGAGGCGACGATCACGCCGATGACGTACGCCGGCTTCTCTTCGATGAAGGCGATGTCCACGCGCAATGACGACCCGGCCGGCGCGAGCCGCCCGTTCTCGTCCGATCGCGATGGCTTCGTGATGGGCGAGGGAGCGGGGGCCGTGATCCTCGAGGCCCTGGAGCACGCCGAGGCCCGCGGCGCGACGATCCTCGGCGAGGTCGTCGGCTATGGCCTGTCCGGCGACGCCTACCACATCACGGCGCCGCCGCCCGACGGATACGGAGCGCAGGCCGCGATGCGCATGGCGCTCGCCAACGCGGGAGTCTCGACGGCCGGTGTCGACTACGTGAACGCCCACGGAACCTCGACCATGGCCGACGCGATCGAGACGGCCGCCATCAAGGCGGTGCTGGGTCCGCACGCGCACGAGATCGTCGTGGGCTCGACGAAGTCCATGACGGGACACCTGCTGGGAGCGGCCGGCGCATTGGAGGCCATCGTCTGTCTACAGGTGCTGCGCACGGGCAAGATTCCGCCCACCATCAACTTTCAAGGTCCCGATCCCGACTGCGATCTCGAGTACGCGCACGGCGGCATGGTGGAGCGGCCCGTGCGGCTGGCCCTCTCCAATTCGTTCGGTTTCGGCGGGCACAACGTGTGCCTCGCGATGCGGCGCTGGGAGTGAGGCCCGTCGCGAGCTGGATCCCGTGGTAGCCGGCAGCCGGAGCGGACATGAGGATCGGAACCGGGTACGACTCACACCGCTTCGCTCAGGACCGGGAGCTCGTGCTCGGCGGTGTCCGCATCCCGGACCATGCGGGACTCGCCGGCCATTCGGACGGCGACGCGATCGCGCATGCGGTGATCGATGCCATCCTCGGCGCCGCTGCGGCGGGCAACGTCGGTAGCCACTTCCCGCCTTCGGACGACGCCTGGAGAGGTGCCGACTCGATCGAACTCCTGGAGCGGACGACCGGAGTGCTCCGGAAGCTCGGCTACGGTGTCGTGAACGTGGACGTGACCGTCGTGTGTGAAACTCCCAAGATCGGCCCACACGCCTCGGCGATGCGGGATCGCTTGGCGGCGGCTCTGGGGGTGACTGCGGCACACGTGTCCGTCAAAGGGAAGACGAACGAAGGCATGGGCTGGATCGGGCGGGGAGAGGGTCTCGCGGTCCACGCGGTCGCGCTGATCGCGGCGGAGAAACCGTGAGCCCGTCGAAAGGAATCGTCCTCGGCTGCCTACTGCTCACCGGCGGGTTCGCTCCAGCCGCCGCGTCCGCCCAGCAACTCAGGAACGGCCCCGGCGGGGAGCCACCCCTCGACCTTCCGCTCATCGAGGGGGGCATCGACATCGACGGCATCCTGGACGAGCCGCAGTGGGCGGACGCGGTCGTGCTCGAGGGCCTTCAGCAGGTACCGGACTTCGGCGCAGAGCCGACACAGCGCGGCGAGTTCCTGCTGGCTCACGACGGCGAGTACCTGTACCTCGGATGCCGCATGTACGAGACCGATCCGTCCCTGATCCGCATCACGACGCTGGAGCGGGATGTGAGCCCCTACGTGACGGACACCTGCGGCATGCGCCTCGACAGCTACAACGACGAGGAGAACTCACTCGTCTTCGTCACCACCCCGGCGAGCGTGCGCACCGACTGGACCTTCGCGAACGACGCGAGCGGGGCGCCCAACCGGAACTGGGACACGTATTGGGACGCGGAGGGGCGGTTGACCGACTTCGGCTGGTCGGCCGAGGTGCGCGTGCCGTTCACGAGCATGGGATACCAGGTGGTGGACGGCCGTGCGGTCATGGGCTTCTCGGTCACGCGTTCGATGGTGCGCAACGCCGAGTCGATCGTGCACCCGCGCATCGCGCCCGACTGGGGGCCTGGAGGCGTCGCCAAGCCGACCCAGATGCGGAAGATGATCCTCACGGGGCTGGGCGAGCCCAGAAAGCCCTTGTACGTGACGCCGTACGTGCTCGGCGGCGGGGGGCTGACCACGGGCCCCGACGCGCCCGGCACCGGCTTCGACCAAACGACCGAGCGGGTCTTCGAGGTCGGTGGCGACGTCCGCTACGCGCTGACGCGTAACCTCAACCTCGACCTGTCGGTCAATACGGATTTCGCCCAGGTCGAGGCTGACAATCAGCAGGTGAACCTCACGCGCTTCTCGCTCTTCTTCCCGGAGCAACGCCAGTTCTTCCAAGAACGAAGCGGCATCTTCGAGGTGAACCTGGGCTCGAACGAGCGCCTCTTCCACTCGCGACGTATCGGGCTCGTTTCCGGCCGACAGATCCCCATCTACGGCGGTGCTCGCGTGGTGGGCCGCGTGGGTGACTGGGACGTCGGCTTCCTCGATATGCACTCCGAGGAGACGGGTGCGGTGCCCTCGGAGAACCTCGGCGTGGTGCGCCTGCGGAGGCGCTTCCTGAACGACGCGTCCTACCTCGGTGGCATCGTGACGAGTCGCCTCGGTGCCGGTGGGAGCCACAACGTGCTGTACGGCGCGGACGCGTCCGTGCGCGTCTTCGACCAGGACTACCTCACGGTGAACTGGTCGCAGAGCTTCGACGACACCGATTCCGGGAGCGTGGATGCCTTCGACCGCAGCCTGGTGCGCGCCAACTGGGAGCACCGGGGCACGGACGGCCCCACGTACGAGGCCAGCGTCGTGCGGGCGGGCGAGGCGTTCGAGCCCGGGATGGGCTTCCTGCGCCGGCGCGACTACGTGCGCGGCTTCGCCCGCGCGGGGTACGGATGGCGACCGGGAGCGGGGGCGGCGCTGAACCGCTTCGGATTCGACGTGAACGGCAGCTTCGTGCGCCGCAACGCCGACGGCACGGCCGAGTCCGGTTCGTACGGCATGAGCGGCTCGCTACAGACGCGGGGCGGGGACCAGGTGCGGGCGGACATGAACCGCTCGTACGAGGACCTCTTGCGGCCGCTGGCGCTGTCACCCGACGTCGCCGTGCCCGTGGGATCGTACTGGTTCACGGACGGTTCGATCTCGTTCTCGCCCAACGCTGGACGGATCTTCCGGCCCAGCGGTAGCGTCACGGTCGGTCAGTTCTACGACGGCAACCGGATTTCGGCCTCGTTCTCGCCCGCCTGGTCCGTGTCCCGACACGCACGGCTCAGTGCTACCTACGAGATCAACCACATCGAGTTCGGGAGCCGCGACGAGACCTTCACGTCGCACCTGGTGAGGGCGAGGACCGAGTTCACGTTCTCGACGAAGACGTCCTTTTCCGCGTTCGTACAGTACAACAGCAACCAGGACCTCGTGGCGGTGAACGCGCGCTTCCGCTTCAACCCCCGTGAGGGAACCGACCTGTACATCGTGTGGAACGAATCGCTCAACTCCGACCGCTTCTCGCTGGACCCCGTGCCGCCGCTCACGCAGGAGCGGGCGCTTCTCATCAAGTACTCGCACACGCTGACGCTGGGCCTCTGACCCCAGGGCAGGGGGCACGGCGGGTCCGGCGTCCGCTCGGCCTCGCGCACGCCGGTCGCGTGGGTACCCGATGACCGAGCTCATCGCATGGATGCGACGCCTGGCCACCCCGACGCTCTATCTGCTGCTCGGCGTCGGCTCGGCGCTCGAAAACGTGGTGCCAGCGATCCCGGCAGACACGTTCGTCGCCCTCGGGGGCTTCCTGTCTGCCGTGGGACAGCTGGAGGCGGGTT
>JAHEKM010000164.1 GCA_024638325.1 Gemmatimonadota bacterium
TATCTGCGCTGCTTCGGTGAGGAGAAGACGACCTACTACGAGATGTTCTCGAAGGGTCATCTGAGCGCCGCGGCGTACCGCAACCTCGTACACTCCATCGAAATCCAGACGGACTCGATCCGTCACGACGGCAATGTGCCCGAGTTCACGCTCCATCCGCCCGGCGGAGAACGGATGGGAGCGGCGCTGCTACGCGCGGTCGAGCGTTGGCCGGTTCTCTCCGGCCTGGTCGAGCGGCTCCGAGAGGGTCGCACCGAGCGGGACTACGAGATCGCGTGGGCGCGCTTCCACGGGGACCAGCGGGTGCTCCGCGATCTCCACCAGCTCGCGGTCACGGGCGCCCATCGCGCCGACACGCTGGAAGAGCTGCGTGCGTACTACCTGTACTGGTCCGAGAACGCGCGCGCTCGGCTCGACCAGACCGCCGAGCTCTTCCCCGAGTTCGTGACCTCGGCTCAGGAGCGCCTGGCCGAGCGCCTGGCGCTGCAGGCGGAGACGGAGGCCATCGAGGAAAAGGCCCACGCGGGGACGATTCCGGAGGGCGTGGCGGACGTCATGCTCCAGACGCGCAGGCGGGAGCTCAAGGCGCTGCGGTCGGGCCACTCAGGAAAGCTCGCGGTGGATCCGGCCGAGCTGCTCAAGAAGGTGCCGTTCTTCGAGGGCCTCCCGCGCGAGGAGTTCCAGCGCGTGGCCGAGAAGCTCAAGCGTCGCACGGCCCCCAGCGGAGACGCCATCGTGAAGCAGGGCGACAAGGGGTCGTCGCTGTTCCTGGTGGCTCGAGGAGTGGTACGAGTGACCCGCACCGAGGGCGACGCCTCGATCGACCTGGCCACACTCATGGCAGGTGACTTCTTCGGAGAGATGGCGCTGCTGCACGAGGCGCCACGCACCGCGACGTGCAGGGCCGTGACGCCCTGCGCCCTCTATGAGCTCGCTCGCTCGGACGTCGACGCGGTCATCGAGAGCTGCCCGGCGATGGCCGAGGCCCTCACCGAGGCCGACCGCACGCGGCGCGACGCGCTGCGTGAGGCCGGTGCGGACGTCTTCTGAGGGGAAACACGCGAGACTGGACGCCTTCGGGAGGAGTGGCCCATCTTGGATAGGTAGGCCAACACACTCCCCCAGAGGTACTTGCGACATGTTGGAGCGCACTTCTCAAAGACGAGGCGACGACGATCGGCGGGAGATCGACGAGCGTCGGAGCTCGTCCCGCCGCATGGGCGACCGCCGTTCGGCACAGGCGATCCCCATCGACAACGACCGCCGGGAGGCTGAGCGCCGCCTCATCGCCACTCTGAGGACCATCGACGAGCGCCGCGCCGGAGAGCGGCGGGCGCTGCCGGACCGGCGCCACCTCGCCTGAGGCCACCTCGACGCCTCAATCCCCCAGTGGGATCTCCACGCCTCCCCCGACCGTGAGCCAGCCGGTCGGGTACCTGTCGCTGTCCAACCCTCCGAGCCCGCGCTCGTAGAACGCCGACAAGAACGGGCTGAACCCTCCCATGGGCCTGGCCACTGTCGCGCCCGCGGTCACCGCGAGTCCACGCCGAGACGCGTTCAGCCCTGGGAACTGCTCGGAGCGCCGCGCGTGCACGGCCCCGCCCAGGCCTGTCCACGGGGTCACGACCAGCTCGTAGGCCGCGCTCAACCCGAATCCGACCAGGACGTTCAGGCCGTACACGACACTGTGGTCCGCGGGAATGCGATGGGGATTTCGGTCCCAGAAGCCGTGCGCGGCGAACCGGAGTCCAGCGTCCTGGCCGAGCACGACGCCCAGCCGACCCTGAACGCCTAGCGTGGCAACGTCGCCATAGGGGCCTAGCGGGACCGAGGCGGCTGCGCCGGCGAGGACGCCGAGCTGGCCGGATACGCTCACAGGGAACGCGACGGAGACGAGGGCCACCGCGAGGGCCCTCACGTAGGCGGGAAAGGTCACGCGAGCAAAATGTGCCGCGACGGGGGCGTGGCCAAGGTCGGTGGCCGAGCCGCGACGACCCGGCTTCTCCGGAGTCGTGCCTGGAGCGAGCCCGGATGGTACGTTGGCCCGGGGATGTGTGGCGGGCCCGAGGCGGCCCATGACAACGGGGGGGATCCGTGCCCGAGACTCCATCTGGAAGCGGCGCCCGGTCGGGCGATGTGGTGATCATGGTCGGCACCATGAAGGGTGCCTTTCTCTTCACCGCGGACGCCTCGCGCAAGCGTTGGAGCATGGACGGACCGCACTTCCCGGGCACTGAGGTCTACGCGCTCGCGCTCGATCAACGGGGTCCCGAGCCGAGGCTCTGGGCGGCGCCGACGAGCGCGTTCTGGGGCGCCACGCTGCGACGCTCCGACGACCTGGGCGCGACGTGGTCCGACATGTATCAGCGCCCGGTGAAGTTCCCTGAGGACTCGGGCCTGTCGGTCAAACGCATCTGGCAGATTCGCCCGGGCCCGCCGGACGAGCAGGAGACCCTGTGGCTCGGCGTAGAGCCCAGTTGCCTGTTCGAGAGCCGTGACGGCGGCGATTCCTGGACTCCGGTGGACGGCTTCATGAACCACGAACATCGGGAGTTCTGGACCCCGGGCGCCGGCGGTCTGTGCCTTCACACCATCGTCCCACACAGCGAAGTCCCCGACCGCATGCTCGTCGCCTTCTCCACGGGCGGGGTCTACAAGACCAGCGACGGCGGGGTGAGTTGGGCACCGAGCAACACGGGAGTGCGGGCCGAGTTCCTCCCCGACAAGCACCCCGAGTACGGTCAGTGCGTGCACAAAGTGGTATCCCACCCCGACCGACCCGACCGCCTCTTCCTCCAGAACCACTGGGGCCTCTATCGCACCGACGACTGGGGTGAGTCCTGGCAAGACATCGCCAACGGGGTCCCTTCCGACTTCGGTTTCGGTATGGCCATGCATCCGCGGGATCCGGACACGGTCTATATCGTGCCGCTGGAGTCGGACGAGTTCCGGTGCGTACCGGAAGCCAAGCTACGGGTCTACCGGACACGCGACGCCGGCGCGTCATGGGAGCCGCTCACCCGCGGGCTTCCCCAGGAAGGCGCGTACGAGACCGTGCTCCGCGATGCGCTGGACACGGACTCCGCGGACCCGGCCGGTGTGTACTTCGGGACGCGCAGCGGACGGGTCTACGCATCGGCCGACGACGGGGATTCGTGGTCGTTGGTGCACGAAGGCCTGCCGCCCGTCGTCTGCGTGAAGGCGGCGGTGATCGCGTGAGCATCACGTTGGTGGTACCCGGCCCACTGCGTGACCTGACGGGCGGACGGAGCGCCATAGGTCTCGACGTCGACGAGGGGACCGTCGGGGACGCGTTCGCCGCCCTGAAGCGGGAGAACCCCGCGCTCTACGACCGCATCTTCACGGAGCGGAAGGAGCTGCGCCCGCATGTGAACGTCTTCGTCGGAGCGGCCGACATCCGCTGGTCCGGCGGCCTCGCCACCCCCCTGGACGGAGCCAAGGAGGTCGTCGTGCTTCCGTCCGTCAGCGGAGGCTGAACGGTGCGACCCGGTCGGACGGAGCAGCCGGTCTGCGCCCGGGCGCACCCGGGGTCGGTGGCCATCGTCGCGGTCGCGGTGCTCCTCGCCACGTGGCAGCCCCTCGTGGCCCAGGGGGCCCCTCCTGAGGCGCGGCGCATGTCGGTCTCGTGGAGCTCGGTGCCGATCCAAGACGTCCTGCGGGCCTTCGCCGTGTACTCCGGCATGTCGATCGTGGCCGGCACCAATGTGAGCACGACAGTAACGGCCGACATCAACGATCAGCCGTGGGACGTGGCCTTGCACACGATCCTGTCGGTGCACGGGCTCGTGGCGAGCGAGAACGAGTACGGCATCATCCGCGTGGAGAACATGGCGGACGTCGCCGATCGGGAGGTCGTGGAACCCTTGCTCACTCGGACCTACCGCACCTCCTACCAGCGGGCGAGCGAGCTCCAGGGCACGGTCGCCCCACTCCTCTCCGGGCGTGGGAGCGTCTCGATCATCGAGAGCTCCAATACGTTGGTGGTCACGGACATCGCCCGCGTGCAGCACACCATCGCCTCGCTCCTGCGCTGAGACTCGGCACCAGGAACTCGCGTCGGGCGTCGAGCGTACGCCTTGTGAGCCTCGACACCGCAGTCTATGCTCGGGGCCCTGCCCTCGTAACACCCGTACGAAGTGACGTGTCCTTGCAATGGACGCGCCCGGCGGGCGTCTGGTGGCGGCGCCGGGTAACGAAGAACGAGGCGCCATGATACGAGCCCGACACAATGAGCTTCCGGTGAGAGCGCTCGCGCTCGGTCTCCTGGCTGCCTTTGCATTCGGTTCGGCCTCGGGACCCCTCCGCACTTGCCTGGCGCACCCGGGCCACGGGTCCGGCTCGCACGGTGCCGTCGAGGACCTCGCACAGGAGGCCACCCACGATGGCCACGGGACGCATCATGGGCCCGCCGACGGGACGCTTTTGGACCACGAGGGGCCGGCGACAGGGCACGACGGGTGCTCCTGCCTCGGCCGCTGCAGTATCCAACAGGCGCCCGGCCTCGTCGGGGCCGGTGTCGCAGCAGTGGCGTACTCCTCCGCCGTGCCGAAGGCGCTGCCCGCCCCGGCCGTGCGGGCCCATGAGGGGCACGAGCTCTTCGACCTTCCTCTGGCGAGACCTCCTCCCGCCGTCGTCTGAGGTTCTCCCCCCCTCCCGGGGGTTCCGGACGCCCCGATGGGCGCCCTCACACGACCCAGCGTTCGCCGGCCGTCGGCCTTGGCGTGCGCCAGCTGGAGGATATCGATGACACACCACTGTGAAATCTGGAGCGGCATGCGCCGCCTGCTCACGGGGGCGGCCGCCTGCGGCCTGCTCGCGATCGGCCCCCAGGCCGCCACGGCACAAACCGGGACCGTGACGGGGCGAGTGCTCGCCTCGACCGGCGAGGTGGTGCCCTACGCAGCCGTCCAATGGGACGGAGCCGGCGCGTGGGTGAGCGTTCGCGCCGACGGCCAGTTCGTGCTCAGTTCCGTCCCCGCCGGCACCCGGACCATCGTCGCACAGGCGCTCGGGTACCGAACGGTCACCCAAACCGTGACCGTCGCGGCCGGTGGAACCACGACCGTCGACCTCACGCTGGTCACGCGTCCGCTCGACGTCGCGGGCATCAGTGTCTCCGTGCTGCGCCCCGACCTCACTCCGGTCGCGGAGCTGCAGGACCG
>JAHEKM010000165.1 GCA_024638325.1 Gemmatimonadota bacterium
CCACACGTTCGTCACGGACTACGCCTACTTGCTGCGCGTGGGCACGACCACCGAGGTGCACCACGATCGGCACATCGAGGGCCTGTTCTCAGAGGCCGAGTGGCTCGAGCTCCTCACCGCGGCGGGGCTCGATGCCGAGTTCGTGACCTATGATCACGACTACGGACCCGCCGGCTCGCGCGTGATCGTCGCGAAGGCGGACCCGCTCACCCCACCGTAAAGGTCAGCGTCTCCAGCACGGTCCCGTTCGCGGCGCGGATCTCGACGGTCCACTCCCCTGCCCACTCGGGCGGGATGACCTTGCTGCTCCAGGTGCGCCACGGGGATCCGCCGATGGCGAGCGTGACGGGGTACTCGTTGCCGTCGTGCATCCACACGTGCTGGATCGAGGTGCCTCCGGCGTCCGTCACGCGCGACCATACGAAGAGCTCGCCGACGTCGGCGGGGAAGGACATGGCGCTGCCTTGCGGCATGCGATCGACGACGGCGGTCGCCACCTGAGCCTCCACGCTCTGTGCGGTGGCGGGCGTGGCGGTCAACGCGAGCGCGCCCGCGAGGATGACGATCGGGACTACGAATCGCTTCTTCATTCTGTCACTCCGTCAGTCGGGAGTCGTGTCGGTTCGCGGTGGTGAGCCGCAAGTCCGATGCCACCTCCACCCCGCCCCCACTCCTAGACGCTACAGGTCATGTCCTGCGCGCAGCACATGGGCGACTTGATCTTGCCGTGGCCGTCCGGGCACTTCGACACATCCACCGTGCTGCCGTCGTCCTTGGTGAGCGTGTCATGCACGAGCTCCGCTCCACACGTCGCACACGTCATGTTTACGCTCATGCCGCACTTGTCGCAGGTATACGTCGCCATCGATTCCTCCGAGAGGGTCATGTTCGGGTTGATGAACCAGCACATTAGCGGCCCGGGCCGCCTGCGGGCTACCTCACGGCCGAGAGGCGCTCCAGCTCCGCGACGTACTCGGTAAGGGCTCGATCCACCGCTTCACGCTCCTCGCGGCCCAGACGCCCCGAGGCCCGTGCGTCGCGTGCAGTCTGCCGCACCACTTCCTCGGTGCGCTGCATGATCTGCTTCAGGGTGACCTGGTGCTCGCGCGAGAAGGCCCGTAGTCCCCGCAGTTTCACGGGATCGTCGACGAGCCTCGCGACGAGGTCGTCCTCGCTCTCGGTGATCCAGGCGGCATCGTCCGGTAAGCTGGGGGACAGGGCGGGACCCTCGGACTTCGTCCACTTCTCGAGGGCGGTCGGAGACGTCACCATCACCGAGCCGAAGGCGATGCAGAGCGCGACCGCCAGCACGGCGAGGACGCGCTGCAGGGTGCTCACGGAGACTCGGACCGCTCCACCGCGACGAAGCCTTCCCGCACGAGCGCCTCGAGAACGGTGCGGCGACTCTCCCAGTCGAGTCCGTCGTCCAGGTCGCCCGCCCTCACGGGCTCCGCGCCGATGAGCGTCTCGAGAGTGCGCGCGGCGGCCCCGGGGAAGTCGACTTCCCGGCCTGTCGCCACGATGACGGCGCGGCCGTTCCGCCGCTCCACTTGGCCGGGCACGCCCGAGCGCCAACGCACCTGGTCGTCCTCGCCCACGGTCGCGGCCGCGAGGGCCTGCCGCATGAGGTCGGTCTCCCGTGGTCGGTACAGGTCGTCGAACGCGCGCTGTCGCTCGGCGATGACGGCGGCCAGGTCGACATGCTCGCCGAGCTCGGCGAGCATCCCCCGGAGTCGCTCCGCCGTGCGGCTACCGTCCGCGTCCTGTAGGGCCAAGCCGAAGGGTGCGCCCTCCCTCCACGCGGTGACCCGCTCGGCGACCTCCGATACGGTATCGACGAGCAGGTCCGCCCACGTATACGCGATGACCCCGAGCGTGACGTGCAGGGAGATCTCGTCGGTCGTGACGGCCGCGTGCATGATCCCGCGCGGGATATACAGCACTTCGCCCGACTTCAGCGTGAACTCCGCCTCGACCCCACCCGGCTCGTGGCGCTCGGGATCGAACTTCTGGTCCTTGAGCGGCTGCTCGGGACCTCCGCCGTAGATACGCCAGCGCTTCGAGCCCTCGATCTGGAGGACGAACACGTCGTGCGTGTCCCAGTGTGGCTTGAAGCCCTGCGAGTCCGGCGGCGTCAGGTAGATATTGGTCTGCGTCCTGGACGTGGCCTGACGCGTCAGCTCGGCGCAGAGCCGCCGCATGCCCTCGTGGCGGTCGTGGAAGGCGCCGAAGATGACCGTCGCGCCCTCGGCGAACAGTCGCGCGACCTGGGCCGGATCGACCATCTGGTCTCGCCAGATGTACTCCGACGCCGGGACGTCCTGATCCGCCCGAACCAGCCGAATCCCGGGATGTCGGATCGCATGGGTCCCGAGGATCTCGTCGAGCTGGCCCAGCGAGAGCAGGTCGGCGAAGCGACTCCGATCCGGATGCTCGGCGTGCACCCACGTCCTGCCGAGACGGTTCGCGCGGAAGTCGTCCGAGTCGGCGGTTCCAAGTAGCCACGCCAGGGCGTCGGCTTCCAGGGCGGGTACGTCGGTCTTCACTCTACGGCCGGTCGAAGGGGTGACCGGGAAGGGTCAGACCCCGTCCGAGTCGCAGGCGTCCCCGAAGTCGGAATCGACCACGGGGGGGTCGCTGGAGTCCGAATCCGATGTGACCGGATCTCCGTCGTCGCTATCGCACGAATCCGTGTTCTCGCAGCCGACGGTGAAACCGATCAGGCCGCTCAGTCCTGCCATGGCACCGAAGCGTCCGAGAAAGGTGCGCCGCTCGATGCTCCTCGACTCGATGTCTTCGGGGCGGATTACAGGGGTGGGCTCGTCCATGGACGGAAAGATAGGAACACGAATCGAGGCCGGCGAGTCCACCCTGTCATACAGAGCCGGCGCCCAGGTCACTCACCCACGACCAAACCACAGACAACTCGAGATGGAGACGTCCGATGGGCATCCCGCACCCGAGCCGCCTCGTGCCCCTGCTCGCCTCACTCACCCTCGCAGCGGCGTGCCAGCCCACGACCGCGCCGAACCTCGGCATCGACTTCGACAGCGAGGCGACGCTGGCCGCCTATGAGAGCGTAGACAGCGCGCTCGCCTCACCGACCCTCGCGAGCCTGCAGCTCCTTCAGGGCCGGACGCCGTTCGCCAGCTCGCCCGCGGCGTCGGCCGCATTGGGCGTGTTGGAGCGGGGCAGCGTGGCGGACGGCGGGCGCGGCTTCGCGGTCGACCTCGCCACGCGCGTCGGCCGACTCGCGGGGAGCGCCGGGCCGGCCACCGCGCCCGTGATCTCCGACGAACACCGTGGAGCCACCTTCGTCTACGACTTCGTGGCCGACGAGTACGTGAAGGATCCGTCGCGAACCGACGCCCCGGAGACCGGCGTGCGGTTCGTGCTCTACGAGACCGACTTCCTGGGAGACCCCGTCTCCGAAGACGAGATCGGCCACGCGGACCTCATCGATGAAGGCGACGACAGCGTGGAGGACATCGCGCTGCATCTCGTGGTCGTGGCGTACGAGACGACGGTCCTGGACTACCGGACCACGCTGGACGTCCTGCCCAGCGGAGGCACGCTCGGCGTACACGGGGCGCTTCAGGAGCCCGACGGGCCTCGGCTCGACTTCGACATCGACGCCACGTCCACCGTGGTCGGCGAGGGAGAGGCCATGCTCGACGTCGCCTTCCAGCTCGCCGTCGACTCGCATGACTTCTCGATCACCGGGACGGTCAGCGGCATCGAGGACGCGGTCGAAGGTGACGGCTCCATCGAGCTCATCGTGCGACACGGGGACGACTCGATTCGCCTCGACGTCGAAGGCGAGAACGGTCAGATCGACGGCTCGGTCTTCGTGAACGGGTCGGTGTTCGCCACCATCTCGGGTGACGCTTCCGACCCGGTGATCGTGTCCGCCACCGGCGAGCCGTTGACGCTCCGGGAGCGCCTGGCGCTCCACCGGATCTTCGATGGCGCCGAAGACGTCTTCGACTTCCTCGAGGACCTTCTCGACCCCGTGGACGAGATCATCATCCTCGCCATCATTCTCTGACGACTCCCGTGGACTCCGGTCTGCCGCAGGCGCATCTTCGAAGGTGCTCGTCCGCGGCGGGCCGGAGATCGTTTCTCCTAGCGAAGGACACATCATGCGCCGCTCTCTCGCGCTCACGCTGACGTTCTCCCTCTTGGCGACGGCTCCCGCGCTGGCCCAGGAGTCGACGACCCGTGGCTTCAACGTCGGCCTGCACGCCCAGGGCTCCTCGCTGACCATCGACGACGAGCGCAGCAACGCCGGCGGGGGCGGCATCTGGTTGGGGTATGGCTTCAACCGCACCGTCCAGCTCTTCCTGCAGCTCGACGGGGCCGAGTTCGACGTGCAGGACGCGACGGTCGAAGGAACGTGGACGATGGGTCACGGCGACCTCGGCGTCCGCTTCCACTTCGCCAACTCGCTACGGAGCTGGGTGCCGTACCTGCAGGCCGCGATCACCGGGCGCGTGGTGAGCGTCACCGATGGAGCGATCAACGACGTAGCTCAGACCGAGGACATAAGCCTGGTCGGCGGCGGCCTGACGCTCGGCGGGGGGCTCCTGATCTACTTCTCGGAGACGTTCGGGCTCGACCTGCAGCTGGACTGGACCGGCGGAACGTTCACGCAGATCGAAGTGGGCAATACCACCGTGAGCGGTCTCGACGTCGAGGCTCAGTCGACGCGCTTCAACGTCGGCATCAGCTGGTGGCCTTAGGGGCTGCGTAGTCTCTCCAGCTCGGCCTGCTGCGCCGGGCTCAGGAGGTTCTTCACGCGCACGAGCATCTCGAGGTGGGACTGCTTGATCTCCTGCTCGGTGTCGAGGACGCTCCCGAGTTGATCCAGCGCTCGGTCCAGGTCCACACGCGGTCCGCTGATGATCTCTGTGAGCTCCTGCATCTCGTCGAGCAGCTCCCACTGCAGGCTCACGACCCTGCCCTGCAGGTCGCCGATGAGACGACTGATCTGATCGCGCTGCCGGTCGGTCAACTCGATCGCGCGCCGATGCTGCATGATGAGCTCGGGCGGAAAGAGCGAGTTGAAGAGGGGATCATCGGGAAGCGCCGGCTCCTGCGCCGACACGTGGGCC
>JAHEKM010000041.1 GCA_024638325.1 Gemmatimonadota bacterium
GTCCTGCTGTCGGCCGCCTCGACAGGCAGCCAAATAACGATTACCGGCACCCTGAACAGCACCGCCAGCCGCACCGAGACGTTCGCGTCTACACGCAGGCTGCCTTCCTCCATGTTGCAGTCGCTGACGTCGACGTACTCCAGGAGCTGCTTCAACGACACCAGGAAGGCACGAGTGTCGGCAGCAGAACGGAGGTCCGGCTCGGTGACGATCTCCACGAGCGGGGTTCCCGCACGGTTCAGATCGACGGCCGTGCCGCCAGGCACGCGATCATGGATCGACTTGCCGGCGTCCTCCTCCATGTGGGCACGTCGAATGCGCACGCGTCCCTCGGTGCCGTCCGGCGCGTCGAACAGTACGAGCCCATCCGTCGCGATCGGCTGCTCGAACTGTGTGATCTGATAGCCCTTGGGTAGGTCCGGGTAGAAGTAGTTCTTGCGGGCCCACACGCTGCGCGGGTGCACCGTGCAGCCGAGCGCCAGCGCGGTCCGCACGGCCAGCTCGACGGCTGCGGGGTTTGTCGTGGGAAGCGCCCCTGGTAGCCCGAGGCAGACGGGACACACGTGGGTGTTGGGCTCGTCGCCGAAGACGACGCGGTTGCCGCAGAAGAGCTTGGTCTCGGTGCGAAGCTGGAGGTGAACCTCCAACCCGATGACGGCTTCCCAGCTCATGCGCCCCCCACGCCGAAGGCGGCCTCCAGGGCGCCGGCCCCGGCGACCATTCGCTCTTCTTGCCACCAGGGCGCCAGAATCTGGGCACCCACGGGCAGACCCCTCACGCGCCCGATCGGGACCGAGATGCCTGGAATGCCCGCGATGTTCGCCGGCACCGTGAAGACATCGGACAGGTACATCTCGAGCGGATCGTCGGTGCGCTCACCGAGCTCGAACGCCGGGCCCGGCGTCGTCGGCGTCAGGATCACGTCGACCCCGGCCGCGAAGACCCGACCGAAGTCCTCGGTGATGAGCCTGCGCGCCCGCTGGGCCGTGCCGTAGTACTCGTCGTAGTAGCCGGCCGAAAGCACGTACGTGCCGAGCATGATGCGCAGCTTCACCTCGGGGCCGAGGCCGGCGGAGCGAGTCGCCTCGTACATCGAGACCAGGTCGTCGCCGGGCCGGCGGACGCCGTACCGCACACCGTCGTAGCGGGAAAGATTGCTCGCCGCCTCGGCCGGCGCGATCACGTAGTAGCAAGGGATCGCATGCTTCGCGTGGGGCAAGGACACCTCATGGATCTGGGCGCCCGCGTCACGAAGCGCGTCGACGGCCGTGTTGATCGAGGCACGCATGTCGTCGTCGAGTAGACGCGACACGTACTCCTTGGGCAGTCCCACGACGAGCCCCTCCACCCCTCGGCCGGCGGCCGCCTCGAGATCCGGCACGAGCCGGCGTGCGGAGGTGGCATCGCGGTCGTCGTGGCCGGCGATCACGTCCATGAGCCGCGCGGAGTCGGCCACCGAGCGACCGAAGGTGCCGACCTGGTCCAGCGACGACGCATAGGCGACCAGGCCGTATCGGCTGACTCGCCCGTACGTGGGCTTCATCCCGACCACGCCGCAGAGAGCCGCGGGCTGACGGACGGAGCCACCCGTGTCCGAGCCGAACGCCATCGTCACGAGGCCGGCGGCTACCGCCGCCGCCGACCCTCCGGAGCTTCCGCCCGGAACGCGGGTCCTGTCGTGCGGGTTCAGCACGGGCCCGTACGCCGAGTTTTCGGTCGAAGAGCCCATCGCGAACTCGTCCATGTTCGTCTTCCCGACCACCACCGCGCCGGCCTCCCGCGCGCGCCGCACGACGGTCGCCTCGAACGGAGACCGGTACCCCTCCAGCACCTTCGACCCACACGTCGTGTCCAGGTCGAGCGTGGCGATGTTGTCTTTGACGGCCAGGGGCACCCCAGCGAGCGGTCCATCCGCGTTCAGCAGCGTGAGCTCGTCGACGTCCGCCACTGCCAGGAACGCGTTGAGCGCCTCGGGGCCGCTCTCCAGGTCCTGGATGGCCGCGACCGCGGCGCGTGCCGCGGCCAAACCGTCCCCGCTGCTCAATCGGCCTCCTCGGCGTGCATGCCCGGTAGCGGCGGCACGACGAAGAAGCCGTCGAGCGCGTCGGGCGCCAGCTCATCCAGGTCGCGTCGGAGCGCATCGGGCGTGTCGGCCGCCTCTCCCCGAGTCGCATCGCCCTCGCCCTCCAGGGGATCTTCGTCGTGTGGGATGTCGTCGACCTCGAGCCCCTTCAACGTCTCGACGTGACTCAGCACCTGATTCAGCTCGGCGGTGATCTTCGTCAATTCGTCGTCGTCGAAACGGAGACGAGCGAGCGATGCGATGGTGGCGGCGTGGTCCTTGTCGACGCTCATGGCCAATCCTTCTCGAGCGAGGCATAGCGGAGCAGAAGCTTCTTGGTGCCGACCTCGTCGAAGCGGACGGTCACCTTCAGGTCGCGGCCGAACCCCGAGATCTCCATGACGGAACCCGATCCGAACGTCTCGTGCACCACCCGCTCCCCCTTCACGAAGCGCGGGGCGTCCTGGTTCATGCCGTACTCGGGATCGGGGTCGGGCTCGTAGTACGACTCGCTCGCCTCGTGGACGCGCCGTCGCCGGTGTGGGGTCTGATGCCCGAACGCCGAGAGCCGCTTGGTGCGGCGTTCGTCGAGCAGTTCGTCCGGGATCGCGTCCAGGAACGTCGAGCGGATGTTGTGCGTGAAATCTCCGGCGCGCCGACGCTGTCGGGCCCACGAGAGCGTGAGCTTGTCCTCGGCCCGAGTGATTCCGACGTAGAAAAGCCGACGCTCCTCCTCGAGGGCATCGGGTTCGTCGTAGGCTCTCGCCAGAGGGAAGAGCCCTTCCTCCATGCCTGCGATGAAGACCACCGGAAACTCCAATCCCTTGGCGTTGTGCAGCGTCATCAGGGTAACGGCATCCGCGTCCGGGTCCAGACGGTCGACGTCCGCGACGAGAGCGACCTGCTGGAGGAAGAGGTCGAGCTCCGTGAACGTGTCGACCTCGTCGTCGGCGCCCACGACCAGGCTCGCGTCGAAGTCGAGCGCACCGGCAATGAGCTCTGCCACGTTGCGGGCGCGATCCTCCCCTTCGGGGCCCTCCTCATGGAGATGGCGCATGAGGTCGAGGTCCTCGAGCAGCTCTTCCAGTAGCTCACCGATGTCGGCCTGAAGAGCTCGCACGCTGAACCGTTGGATCAGCGCGGCGAAGTGCATGAGTCCGCGGGCTCCCGCCGCGCGGATGTCGGGTACTTCGTCCGCGCGGGCGGCGGCCTCCAGGAGCGACGCGCCCTGCGAGTCCGCCCAGCGCCTCAGGTGCTCGAGCGTGGTCAGTCCGACACCTCGGCGGGGGTAGTTCACGACGCGGTCGAACGCGACCGCGTCGCGCGGGTTCGAGATGAGCCTCAGGTACGCGAGCACGTCCTGGATCTCTCGTCGCTCGTAGAAGCGTACGCTCCCCACGACCTGGTAGGGGACGCCGGCCCTCCGGAGCGCGTCCTCGAGGGCCCGCGCCTGCGCGTTCGTGCGGTACAGCACCGCGATCTCGCTGTACGCGAGCCCCGGCGTGTTGCGGACGCGGGCCTCCATCTCATCGACGATCCAGGCGCCCTCGTCGTTCTCGTCGAGTGACTCCAGTAGGGTGATGGGCTCCCCGCCCTCACGTTCGGTGCGGAGCGTCTTGCCCTTCCGGTTCACGTTCTCCGCAATGACCCGATTCGCCGCGTCGAGGATGCTCTTACTGGACCGATAGTTGCGCTCCAGCCGCACGATATGCGCTCCGGGAAACGCCTTCTCGAAGTCGAGGATGTTCTTGATGTCTGCACCGCGCCAACCGTAGATCGACTGATCGTCGTCGCCGACAACCATGAGGTTGTGGTGCGCGCCCGCCATCAACTCCACAAAGCGAAACTGCGCACGGTTGGTGTCCTGGTACTCGTCGACGAGCACGAACGCGAAGCGGTCGCGGTAGCTCTCCAGCAGCCCGGCGTTGGCCTCGAGCAGCTCGACCGGCTTCACGAGCAGGTCGTCGAAGTCGAACGCGTTCTGGTGCGCGAGCGCCTTCTGATACTCGGGATACACGCGCGCGACGTTCTTCACGAAGAAGTCGCGCGAGCCTTCGTTTTCCGCGGCGAAGGCCTTCGCATCGACGAGCTGGTTCTTGGCGTTGCTGATCTCGGCGCGGAGGCCCTTGGGACTCCACCTCTTGGGATCGAGACCTTCGCTTTCTTGGACGCTCTTCATCAACCGAAGAGACTGGTCCGCGTCGAAGATGCTGAAGGTACGGTCCCACCCGAGTCGGTCGGCGTGGCGTCGGAGCAAGCGGGCTCCGATGGCGTGGAAGGTGCCCACCCACATGCCGGTGGGGTCACCGCCCAGAAGCCGTCCGATACGTTCCCGCATCTCGCCGGCCGCCTTGTTCGTGAAGGTCACCGCGAGGATCCGATCCGGCGCGATCCCATGCTCGTGGATCAGGTGGCAGACACGAGAGGTCAGGACCCGCGTCTTGCCCGAGCCGGCGCCCGCGAGCACCAGGAGAGGTCCCTCGAAGTGCGTCGTCGCCTCGAGCTGCTCGGGGTTCAGACCCTGAAGGTGGGGTCCTTCAGGCATCGGCCGCCGGGAGTCGGATCTGGATCGTGGTGCCCTCCTCCGTCTCCAGGAGCTCGATGCGGCCGGAATGCACACCCTCGACGATCCGACGTGACAGCGCGAGGCCGACGCCCCACCCGCCCGACTTGGAGCTCACGCCTGGCTCGAAGATCTTGTCGCGGATCTCGGCCGGGACGCCCGGCCCGGTGTCACGGATCCGCAGGCTCACCCACTTCCCGCCGATCTGGCGTGCGTAGATCGTGATTTTCCCGCCGCGGCCCGCCAGCGCGTCGAGCGCGTTCTTCACCACGTTCTCGAGGGCCCAGAAGAGGAGCACGTCGTTGCCTTTCACGCGCGGCATCCCCGGCGGGATGTCCACCACGAGCTCGATGCTCTTCCGCGTGAGCCGCGGGATCCGCGCCGCGAGGTAGTGCTCGAGGTCGCTCACGACCTGACGGATGGACAAGCTCTCGAGCTCGGGCTCCGTGCCGATGAGCTCGAAGCGGTGGCTGACCCGCTCGAGCCGCTCGAGGTCCTCCTCGATGGACGCGGCGATCTCGGCGTCGTCGAGCTGCGCGGGGCGGTCTTGATCGGGCAGCCTCAAGACCTCCAGCCAGCCCTTCAGGGAGGAGAGCGGGGTGCCGAGCTGATGAGCCAGCTCGCGTGCCATGGCGGTCCAGGCACGTTCTCCTTCGGCACGTCGTTGAGTCTGCACCACCATCAGCCCGACCAGTAGCGTCAACAGAAGACCACTGACTTGGAGCGCCGGAATCCAGACCAAGCGCCGCACGGCCGGCGTCTGACCGTAGTGGATATGGATGAAGCTGGTGTCGCCGACGGGCGGGTTCATCTGATCGAGCCGCTGTGCGTACTCGCGGACCCTGTCCTGTCCCTCGGGTGTCAGGTGATCGACGTCGAACGGGAGGTTGGCGTGGGCGATCACCGTTTCTCCCGCGCCCATGAGCACCAGCGGGACCTCGGTGTCCACGATCATGGTCTGCAGGTTGAAGAGCGCCTGTGTCTCGCGCGCGGGATCCTGCGCGAGCAGGCCTTCCTGGACCTCGGCGTAGATCTCGACGAGAAGCGCCGAGTTCTCCTCCACGCGCTGGACGATCTGCTGGGTATACAGCAGCCACCACCCCAGCAGAAGGACGAACACCGTCGCGAGCGCGACGGGCCACTTTACGCGGATCATTTCTCCTCGCTGGGATCAGGCCGGCACCGGCAGCCGGTCGGTCCCAACGTACGGATGGAGGACCTCGGGAAGCGAGACGCTCCCGTCGCTTTGTTGATGCGTTTCCAGAAGGGCCGCCACCACGCGGGGCAAGGCCAACCCTGAGCCGTTGAGCGTGTGGACGAACTCGGGCTTCTCGGACTGCTTCCGCTTGAAGCGCAAGTTCGCTCGCCGCGCCTGGTAGTCGGTGAACGTCGAGCAGCTCGAGACCTCGAGCCACTGCTCCACGCCGGGTGCCCATACCTCGAGGTCGTAGGTCATGGCGCTGCTCGCCCCCAGGTCGCCCGTAGCCAGCGTGAGACGCCGATACTGGAGCCCGAGTCGCTGCAGCAGCACCTCCGCCTCGCCCGTGAGTTTCTCGAGTGCCTCTCGACTGCGCTCGGGTAGCTCGTACCGGACGAGCTCCACCTTGTCGAACTGATGCACCCGCAGGAGTCCACGCGTGTCCTTGCCCGCCGCGCCCGCCTCGCGACGGAAGCAGGGCGTGTAGGCGGTGTACCGCATCGGCAGGTCGTCCAGCGAGAGCATGTCGTCCCGGTGCAGGTTCGTCACCGGCACTTCCGCTGTCGGGATCAGCCAGAGCTCGTCCCGCTCCGTCTGATACGACTCGTCGCCGAACTTCGGCAACTGACCCGTGCCACGCATCGAGTCCGCGGTGACCAGGTAGGGGACCCTGAGCTCCGTATAGCCGTGCTCGCCGGTATGCACGTCGAGGAAGAAGTTGATCAGGCCTCGCTGCAATCGAGCCCCCAGCCCGCGCAGCACCGGAAAGCCGGAACCCGCAATGCGCGCCCCTCCTTCCAGATCCAGGATTCCGAGCCGGGCACCGAGGTCCCAATGCGGCAGCGGCGCGAAGTCGAACCCGCGGGCCTCGCCCCACTCGGCGGTGACCACGTTCGCCTCCTCGCCGCCCTCCGGGACCTCGTCCAGCGGGGTGTTCGGCACCGCGAGGAGGGTGCTCTCCATGTCCTCATCGCAGGCACGGACGACCTCGTCCAGCGCGTCGATCTCGTCGCCGAGCGCGCGCGTGCTGGCGATGAGCTCCTCAGCGTCCTCACCGGCTCGCTTCAGCTCGCCGACCCTCTTGGACGCTTCATTGCGCTGTGCTTTCAGCTCGTTGACCCGGGTGAGCGCATCGCGCCGCTCGTTGTCGCGTTCCAGGATGTGGTCGACCTCGGCCCTGAGGTCCGGGTCACGCTTGGCGAGCGCAGCCTTCACCATCTCCGGCTCGGCCCTGAGCCTCCGGATGTCCAGCATCAGTTGGGCGGTACGAGATCGCGGCTATTGCAGATCGGGCTGGTGATGTACCGGAACGTGAGGCTCCCACCGGCGACGTCGATCACCACCGGCTCCATCTTCGCGTAATAGGTGCAGGCAGATCCGAACGAGCCTGGCCTCAGGTTCGTCCGGATCACGTAGATCGTGCCCGCCTCCACCGCCACCGGGTCGTCCCCCTCGTACAGGGTGGTGTCGCTCGGGGCCTGCACGATGTCCGCGTAGTTCGTGTTGGGGAAGCTCGCGACCCGAGCCCGCTGCCCGAAGATGCCGAGCGCGGCTGGCGGAAGCAGGACCAGTGAGCCTCCCTCCGTGCCGAGCGCCAAATCCCACCGGCCGGTCGCGACCGGAGCTTCGACGGCGAATGCGAGTCCGTCCGCGAAGCTGAACCCGGTCGGAATGTCGAGCTCGGGCCGGGCCAGCGAGTAGAGCTTCACCGTGTCGGGAACGTCACTCCACGGGAACGCGAAGGGATCGTCGCCACATGCCGTCAGCCCCATCGCGAGTGCGGCGGTCAGCGCGACGATCCGTGGCGCGCTCTGGCGCGTGGCGAGGTCGTTGATCAAGGTCCGGGCGGCCCTCCGGCGAGCCGAAGAAAAGGAGCACGAACTTGTCGGGACCCGACCCAGGGGTCAAGCCCGGAAAGTCGCATGATTGCTTGACTTTACCCCACCCGGCGGGTAGGTTCCGCGCGCGTTGCCGGCGGGTCCGGGTCGCCCGCCGCGGCCACTCGGCCGACCGCCTTTTTCCCGAGGTGATGGGTGCCCGACGAGCAAGCCGAAAAACCGTTCGGGCGCATCCTCGTCGTCGACGACGAACCTCACATCCGGCGTATCCTGACGGCTCTTCTCGGAATGGAGGGCTTTCAGGTCAAGTTGGCGCGCGACGGCGTGCAGGGCATCTCGGTGTGGTCCGAGGGGGAGTTCGACCTCGTCATACTCGACCTGGTCATGCCGGGCGCCAGCGGGCTCGAAGTCCTGTCCAAGATCCGGAGTGACCCCGAGCGCGGATCGACTCCCGTGATCATCCTCACCGCGAAGGGTCAGGACACCGACCGCGAGGCCGCGATGGCCGGAGGTGCCGACGACTTCCTGACCAAACCGTTCAGTCCGAAGAAATTGGTGGCCCGGATACACGAGATTCTCGGTGACCGCTGACGACCACGTGTGGGTGGTCGTCCTCGCCGGGGGTATCGGCTCACGCTTCTGGCCGGTAAGCACACCCGAGCGTCCCAAGCAGCTGCTCCCCCTCGCGAGCGAACGACCGCTCATCGTCGACACCATGGAGCGGGCCAGCGCGATCGCTCCCCAGGAGCGAGTGAGGATCCTGGCTGGCCTGCACCTCGCCGAGCCCTTCCGAGCCGCGCTCACCGGACTTCCGTTCGACACCTACTGGATCGAGCCCCAGGCGCGCGGGACCGCGCCCGTGCTCGCCTGGGCCGCCCACCGCCTCGTTGAGATCGACCCGGACGCCGTCATGGTGTCCCTGCACGCCGACCATCTGATCGAGCCGTTGGACGCGTACCGTGACACCGTTCGCGCGGCGGTCGAGGTGGCGACACGAGACGAACTGCTGGTCTGCATCGGCGTTCGGCCGGACCGGGTGGAAACCGGGTACGGGCACGTCGAACCGGGCGACCCCATCGATCTGGACGGACCGGCCCGCGCATATCGGGTACGCGCCTTCCACGAGAAGCCGGACGCGGACACCGCCCAACGCTACATGGACGAAGGGTATTTCTGGAACACGGGCATCTTCGTCTGGAAGGCGTCGGTGCTCTTGCAGGAGCTGGAGCGGCACGCTCCGGAGATCGCCGCACATCTTCCGCTGCTGGACGAGAGCGACGAAGCCTTCTTCGAGGCGGTCCCGGTGAGCGTCATCGACCGGGCCGTGATGGAGCGCAGCGAACGGGTCGGCACGGTCGCCGCCACGTTTACCTGGGACGACGTGGGCAGCTGGGAGGCGCTTTCGCGCACGCGGACGGCGAACGGCGCCGGTAACGTCTTGGTC
Source organism: Gemmatimonadota bacterium (assembly GCA_024638325.1). Lineage (GTDB taxonomy): Bacteria > Gemmatimonadota > Gemmatimonadetes > Longimicrobiales > Gaopeijiaceae > UBA2982. The sequence goes on from JAHEKM010000041.1 coordinate 9,106, forward strand.
GGCGAGGCCCACGCGGTCGACTCGAGCGGGAATGTCGTCTTCTGCGAGGAAGGCTCGGTCGTCCTCTTCGGAGTCGAGGACCTCGTGGTGGTGCGGACAGACGAGACCACGATGGTCCTGCCGCGCGAGCGAGCCGCCGAGCTCAAGACGCTGCTCGCCGAGCTCGACGGAGACACCTGATGGAATCGGTGCGCCTCTTCTTGTTCGACGACCGGCGCGCCCGCCGGTGGGCCCCCTTCACACTGACGCGCCCTGTGGGCGAGATCCTCCATGGCTGCCTGAAGCTGAGGGAACGGGCGGAGCGCGTCTTCCGGGTTCCGTGCGAGGGATACGTGACACGGCACGCGCTTCGCGGCTTCGACGAGCCGGGTAGCCCGCCGACGGTCGACGCGGACGCGATCGGGACGGAGGGGACGCGGGTGCTCCTGTCGAGTCGCGCGGTGTTGGAGCTCGAGCCCGTCGAGCCGGGCGACGCGCCGCGTCGCATCACGGTAGGCGGGCAACCCGTCGGGTGGGTCTGCCCGCCCGGATCTCCTGGTCCCTCCGAGCTGTGGCTGCGGGATCCGCCGACCGCACCTGCCGAGCCCGCCGAAGCGATCGAACTCCCGGGCAGCGTGCTGGAAAGGCCCTGGGACCTCGTGGCGGCGAACGCCAACCGCATCGCCACCGACGTGGACGCCATGTGGCAGAAAGACGACGACGCCCCGGGTGTCGTGCGCATCGGCACCGGAGCCATCTCCTTGGGTGAGGGCGCCGAGATCGAGCCGGGCGTTCACGTCGATACGCGCGCCGGCCCCGTGCGGCTCGCCGAGGGCGTCCGCGTCGAGGGTCCAGCCCGTCTCACCGGTCCCCTCTTCGTCGGGCGCGGGACGCGCGTCCTCGGCGGCAGCGTCGGCACGTCGTCGATCGGGCCCGTGTGCGTCGTGCGCGGGGAGATCGCGGACAGCGTCTTCCTCGGATTCGTGAACAAGGCGCACGACGGGTACATCGGACACGCCATGCTGGGGCGCTGGGTCAACCTGGGGGCGTACACCACCAACTCCGACCTCAAGAACAACTACCGGCCTGTTCACGTGTGGACGCCCGACGGTGATCTGGACACCGGGTTGCTCAAGGTCGGGTGCTTCCTCGGCGATCACGTGAAGACCGGGATCGGCACCGTGCTCAACACGGGTACGGTGGTCGGAGCCGGGAGTAACATCTTCGGCGGGCTCATGCCGCCTACGGTGGTACCCCCGTTCAGTTGGGGGTCGGGGCCGGACCTCCGAGATCACAATCTCGACAAGTTCCTGGTGACGGCCGAGCACGCCATGTCGCGGCGGGATCAGGACCTGACCGCCGGGCAGCGACGCATCCTGCAGGAGGCGTGGGACGACACCGCGGGAAGGCGCGCCCTGGAATCGTGAGGCGTAGCAGGTGAGGGTCGCGGTTCTGGGCAGCGGCAGCGCGGGGAACTCCGTGCTGGTGTGCTCCGGCGAGACACGGATTCTCGTGGATGCGGGTTTCAGTGCCCGCTCGCTGGCCGAGCGCCTCGAGCGACTCCACATCTCGGCGGAGTCCATCACCGCCATCGTCGTCACGCACGAGCATGGCGATCACGCCCGCGGTATCGGCGTCTTCGCGCGCCGGCACTCCACGCCGATCCACCTCACGCCCAGAACGCGCGAAGCGTGCGCCAAGCTCTTCTCGGGGGGCGAGGAGGTCGTCGAGTACGCCCCCGGCGCACCGTTCGCGATCCGGGACCTGCGCTTCGAGCCCTTCTATACGGTCCACGACGCGGCCGACCCTGTGGGCGTGTCGGTCGTCGACGAGCGCACCGGCATCCGCGCCGGTATCGCGACGGATCTCGGGCGGCCCACCGCCCAGATTCGTCATGCGCTCTCGGGTTGTGACCTGCTCGTACTCGAGGCGAACCACGACGACGTGATGCTGCGCACCGGACCGTATCCCGCGTCGGTGAAGCAACGCATCGCGTCGAGCCACGGCCATCTGTCCAACCAGGCAGCCGCACGCCTCGCGGTCGACCTCCTGCACCCGCGCCTGGCCGCCGTCGTTCTCGCGCACCTCTCGCGCGAGTGCAACCGACCGATGCTCGCGGAGCGGGTGGTCGGCGACGCCCTGCGCAAAGCCGGCTGGGAGGGCCACCTCGAAGTCGCGACCCAGGACAACCCCACGGCGCTCCTGGACATCGAAGACCTGCGCCACCGGGCGGGGCCCGCACAGCTCAGCCTGCTGTAGCGCCGCTGGGCGGTCGCCGCTCTAGAGGCCGAGCATCCGCAGGAAGTCGTTCGACAGCGCCCAGATCATGATGCCCATCAGCACGATGAAGCCGACGTTGCTCCACCTGAGTCGCTGTTCGATGGAGAGCGGACGGCCCCCTCGCACGGCCTCGATGCCGAGGAACAGAAGATGGCCCCCGTCGAGCACGGGGATCGGAAGCAGATTCAGGATCGCGAGGTTGATGCTGAACAGCGCCATGAAGCGGAGGAAGTAGTCGAACCCGAGCTCGGCCGCCTGGCCGGACGCCTCCCCGATGGTGAAGATGCTGCCGAGCGCGCGCGGGTTCTCGTTGCCCGTTACGAGCCGGCGAAGAAAGCCCAGGATGTAGCCCGTGAAGTACACGGTCTCGTCGTATCCCCGCACGATGGCGCCACCGAGCGAAACGTCGCGGTAGGCGGTCGGACCGTTGGCGGGCTCGATGCCCAGCCGTCCGATCGTGATCGTCTCCCCATCACGAGTCACGGGCTCGGCGCTCAGCGTGACGGCCCGAATGAGCTCCCGACCCTGCCGGTTGAGCGCGACCTCCACCCGCTCACCGGGCCGCGCTTCGACCTCTCGAACGAGATCGAACCAGTTCCCGACCGGCACACCGTCCACGGCCGTGATGCGGTCACCCGCCTCGATGCCACCCTCCTCGGCCGGTGAGGCGAAACGCACTAGGCCCACGCCGGCCTCGAGCCAGGGCTGAATGGACTGTACCAGCGCGACTCGCGCCTGACGCTCTTCGGCCAGGGTGATCTGGACCGACGCCGCCGGCTCGAGCAGGTCGACGGTGATGGGCCCGGCCGGCGAGTCGAGAAGCGCGTCCTCGAGGTCGCCCCAGGTCCCGATGGGTGCGCCGTTGACGTTGGTGATGCGGCTCCCCGAGGGCACCGACGCGAGACTTTCGGCCCCGGCCGGGAGCTGATACTCGAGTACGTCGCCGATCCGGGTCGTGGCCAACCCGACCACGCCCCACTGCGCGGCGACGAACGTGTAGGCCGCGAACGCGAACAGCATGTTCATGATCACGCCCGCCGAGATGACGATCGTGCGCGCCCAGATGGGCTTCTGGTCGAAGTCACTGTCGCTGGGCTGGCGGCGGGGCTGATCCGGCTCGGCTCCGCCTTCGATGCGCTCCATGACCTCGTCGTCCATGCCGCCCATCTTCACGTACCCGCCCAGCGGGATGGCGCTGAGGACGTACTCTGTCTCCCCGGCCGTGAAGCCGACCACCTTCGGCCCGAGCCCGATGGAGAACCGCTGCACCTCGATGCCCACCATCTTGGCGGCGCCGAAGTGGCCGAGCTCATGCACGAAGATGAGCACGCCCAGCACGATGACCGTCGCGAGTACTGTCATCGGGCTGCCTCCGCGCGCGCGTCGGCCAGTGTGCGTACCGCTTCGGCCGTTACGGCCCGAGCGGCTGTGTCCGCTTCCAGCACGTCCCTCACGTCACGAATCACGTCCCCCCCGACCTCTTCCATCGCCTTGTGCACCGCGTCCGCCATTTCCGGGAATCTAATCCTGTCTTCTAAGAACGCCTCGACGGCAATCTCGTTCCCCGCGTTGTACACGGCGGGCGAGCATCCACCACGACGACCCGCCTCGACACCGAGCCCGAACATGGGGAACGAGGCGTGGTCGATCTCCTCGAACGTAAGGGGCGACGCCGTGACCGGGTCGTACGTCCTCAGCGCCGCGTCGGCGATGCGCTCCGGGTAGCTGAGCGAATACAAGATCGGCAACTCCATGGTCGGAAACCCGAGTTGAGCCAACACCGACCCGTCCACGAACTCGACGAACGAGTGGATGACCGACTGCGGGTGAAGGACGGCATCGATGCTGTCGTATCCGAGTCCGTACAGGTGATGGGCTTCGATGACCTCGAGCGCCTTGTTCGCCAGTGTCGCGGAGTCGATGCTGATCTTCGCGCCCATGTCCCAGGTGGGGTGTCGAAGCGCCTCGTCCGAGCTCACGCGCCAAAGCTCGTTTGCGCTCCTGCCGCGAAAGGGCCCGCCCGACGCCGTCAGTACCACCCGATGCACTTCGCTGTCGTGATGGCCGTGCAGGCACTGCAGTATCGCGCTGTGCTCCGAGTCGATCGGCACGATCTCGGCACCCCCTTCGGAGGCAGCTTCCGTGACCAGGCGGCCGCCCGCGACCAGCGACTCTTTATTCGCGAGCGCGAGGCGATGCCCCGCGCGCAGCGCGGCCAAGGTGGGCTCGAGCCCGGCGGCACCCACCAACGCATTGACCACGACGTCTACGTCCGGATCGGCCGCCACGTCGAGCAGAGCCGACCAGCCGGACTCCCAGCGTGTGGGGCCCCCACCCGGCTGCGTGTCGGCGCCGTCGCATAGGACCGCCCGCCGGGGCTTGAACCGTTGCACCTGCTCAGCGAGCTCGTCGGCGCTGCGATTGGCCACCAGCGCGCACACCTCGAAGCGCTCGGGATGGCGCCCCATGACCTCCAGTGCGCTGCGTCCGATGGAGCCGGTCGAACCGAGCACGGCGACGCGAATCACGACGCGGCCTCCATGGCGAGGAGCGCGACGTAGGCCGCCGGCAGCGTGAAGATCAGCGCGTCGAGCCGGTCGAGGATACCCCCGTGACCCGGGAAGAACGTGCCAGAGTCCTTCACGCCGGCGTCCCGCTTGAGGAGGGACTCGGCCAGGTCGCCGGCGATCGCCGCGGCGCCGAGCACGATCCCGATTCCGACGGCGCCGACGACACCGGGTACAGGTAGGCCCGGCAGCCGGGAGGACACCACGAGGTACCAGACCGCTCCCGCCAGTCCCGCGCCCGTGAGCCCTCCCCAGACGCCGATCCAGCTCTTGTTCGGGCTGATCGACGGCGCCAACCCACCCTTCCCCCACGCCGTACCGACGAAGAACGCGACGGCGTCGCCGAGCCACGTCGCAGCCAGTGGAAGCGCCACGATGAGCGCTCCTGCCCACACCGAGCCGCCGGACCACCCGTGCGTCTCCGGCAGGGCGTGCAAGAGCGGCACGAACGCCATCGGCAGACCCACGTAGAGAACGCCGAAGAGGCTCGCCGCCACAGCCGAGAGCGGCTTGGATTCCGGCGCACGAAGGGTGATCGCGCCGACCAGCGACACACAGGTGAGGGCCACCAGGAGCGCCAGGGCCACCGGGGCAAAGTCCATGAATGTGGGCTGCCAGCCGGCGGCCAACACGACGGTGGTGGTCCCCGCCGAGCCCAGGGCCGGAAGCGGCGCGACGCCCGCGTGGGCCGAGAGCCTATCGACCTCGAGCGCGCCGAGCGCCGCCAACGCCGCTAGGGGCACCGCGAGGAACCACCCTCCCAGGTAGAGCAGACCCAGGACGGCTGGAACGCCTACCGCGGCGACGACCCAACGCTTGGCGAGGTCGCTCACGGCGAACCCGGACCACCGCTCACGACGAGCCTACTCGCCCGAATCTCCGTTCGCGGCTCTGGTAGTCCACGATGGCCTCGAACAGGTGCTCGCGACCGAATTCCGGCCAGTACACCGGGGTGATATGGAGCTCGGTGTACGCGAGTTGCCACAGCATGAAGTTGCTGATGCGGTACTCGCCGGACGTGCGGATGAGCAGGTCGGGGGCCGCCACGTCGCGGGTGAACAGCGTGTCTTCGACCACCGCCTCGTCGATGTCCTCGGGCGCGAGCTCACCCCGCCGGACGCGCTCTGCGAGGACCCGTGCGGAGCGCACGAGTTCTTCGCGCCCTCCGTACGAGATCATGAGATTCAGCCGAAGCGCGGACCCGCCGCGCGTGTCTGCGACGATCGCGTCCACCGCCGCCCGGGTCGCGTCGTCCACTCGACCCAACTCGCCCAGCACGTGCACCTCGACCCCCTGCTTCCTGAGCTCGTCGCTTTCTCGGCGGGCGTAGTGCTGGAGTAGCCGCATCAGCGCGGAGACCTCCTGAGCCGGCCGGTTCCAGTTCTCGGTCGAGAACGCGAACATCGTCAGAATCTCGACTCCGGCCTCGACCGCACCCGAGATCGTCTCGCGGACCGACTTCATCCCCTCGCGATGACCGAGGTGGCGCGGGAGCCCTCGCTCGGCGGCCCAGCGGCCGTTTCCGTCCATGATGATGGCGACATGCGCAGGCACGTCGCCGTTCAGGCCGATACGGTCGAGGAGGTCGGACATTGAGCGCGTGGGGGCCTGGGAGCTCGGGGCTCCCTAGATGGCCATGACCTCTTCTTCTTTGGCCTTCAGAAGCTCGTCGATCTTGTCCTGGTACTCCTGTGTGACCTTCTCGAGAGCGTCCTCACGTCGACGGCCTTCGTCCTCACCGATCTCATGCTCCTTCACGAGGCCGTGGATCTCTTCGCGGACGATGCGCCGCGCGTGCCGGATCGAAATGCGTCCCTCCTCGGCCATCTTGTGGAGGACCTTGGCGTACTCCTTACGGCGCTCCTCGTTGAGCGGCGGGATCGGGACTCGGATGAGGTTCCCGTCGTTCGCGGGGTTCAGGCCGAGGTCGGCCGACATGATTGCCTTCTCGATGTCGACGAGCAGGGTCTTGTCGAAAGGCTGGACAACGATCAGGGAGGCGTCGGGCGTGCTGATGGTCGCAACCTGGTTGACCGGCATCTTCGAGCCGTACGCGTCCACGCGTACCGTGTCCAGCAGTGCAGGCGTCGCCTTCCCCGTGCGGACCGACGCGAATTCGCGTCGGATCGCTTCGAGGGCCTCCTCCATGCGTTTCTTGGCGTCTTCCACCGTCGGCATCAGTTCCTCCGAGTCGCTAGCGGGTCGCTGACTTGTTCAGGATACCAGGGTCCCGATGCGCTCACCACGGATCGCGTTGGCGATCGCACCTGGCTCCTGAACCGTGAGCACGATGATCGGCAGGTGGTTCTCCTTGCAGAGCGAGACCGCGGGTGCGTCCATGACCGCGAGCTCCCGTGCCACGACCTCCTGGAAGGAGATCTCGGGAATGAACTCCGCGTCCGGGTCCTGGGTGGGATCCGCCGTATAGACCCCCTGCACCTTCGTGGCCTTGATGACCACGTCGGCCTCCATCTCGATGGCCCTCAGGACCGCTGCGGTGTCCGTCGAGAAGTAGGGATTGCCGGTGCCGCCCGCGAAAAGCACGACGCGCCCCTTCTCCATGTGGCGCATGGCGCGTCTGCGGATGTACGGCTCCGCGAGCTGCTCCATGCGGATGGCCGTCATGACACGCGTGTCGACGCCCTTCGTCTCCAACAAGTCCTGGACGGCGAGCGCGTTGATGACCGTCGCGAGCATGCCCATGTAGTCCGCTTGCACGCGGTCCATGCCTTCTTTGGAGGCGATCGCACCGCGCACGATGTTGCCGCCGCCGATGACGATGCCCAACGAGACGCCCATCTCGTGGAGCGAGCGGATCTCGTTGGTCAGGTGGTCGACCACCTTCCCGTCGATTCCGAAGCCCTTCTCCCCGGCGAGCGCCTCGCCAGAGATCTTGAGTAGGACTCGGCGGTACCTCAGCTCGTCAGCGGCGTCGGCCATGACGTCAGGCCCCCTCTCCGACCTTCATGCGCGAGAACCGTGCGACCTCGATCTTCTCACCGGTCTTGCTCGAGACCTCGGTGATGAGCTGCTCGATGGTCTTGTCGGGGTCCTTGACAAAGGGCTGCGCCAGGAGCGCGCTCTCCTTGAAGAACTTCTGGACCTTGCCCTCGATGATCTTGTCGGCGATGTGGTCCGGCTTGCCCTCTTCCTTCACCTGCTGCCGGTACACCTCGCGCTCCCGCTCCACCACAGCCGCATCGATCTGGTCGGGAGACACCGCGAGCGGCGCGGCGGACGCGATGTGCATCGCCACGTCACGGGCCAGGCCCTTGAACTGGTCGGTGTTCGCGACGAAGTCGGTCTCACAATTCAGCTCGACGATGACCGCCGTCTTGTTGTCGAAGTGGATGTAGCTGCCAATGGTGCCCTCGTTGGCATTCTTCTCGGCTCGCTTCGCGGCCTTCGCGGCGCCCTTCGCCCGCAGGAGGTCCACGGCCTTGTCGAGATCTCCGTCCGCTTCGGTGAGCGCCTTCTTGCAATCCATCATGCCCGCGCCCGTCATGTCGCGGAGCTTCTTGACGTCCTTCGCACTAATCGTCGCCTCAGCCATCTCGTCTCTCTCGCTGTTCTCGCCGGCCACCAAGCGGTCGGTTCGTGAAAGAGGCGGCGGGGACCGCTTACCCCGGGCCCTTCGCCGCCTCTAATCGGTCACTGATGTGCTACCGGGGTCCTACGACTTGTCCTCACTCTCGCCCGCGTCGTCCGACTCCGTGGCCTTCTCGGCCTCGGCGGTCGGCTCGTCGGATTCGGTCTCGTCGGCGTCATCCGAGTCTTCATTCGCGTCGTCGCCTTCCTTCAGATGCTGTGCAATCACCTCGGGCTTCGGCCTGCGCTTCCGCCTCGGGCGCCTGCGCTGCGGACGCTCCTTCTCCGTGGTCTCACCCGTCTCGGTCGAGTACGTGGTCGCCTCGAGCTCGTCCACACGGCGACGCTCGTCCTCCGGCACTTCGCCCCGCGCCACGTCGATGGAGTCGGCGATGGCCTTGGCGATGAGCGTGACCGAGCGGATCGCGTCGTCGTTCCCTGGAATCGGGTAGTCGATGAACTCCGGGTCGGCGTTCGTGTCGGTGATCGCGATGATGGGGATGCCGAGCTTCGCCGCTTCCTTGACCGCGATGCCTTCCCGCCTGGCGTCGACGATGAAGACCGCTCCCGGCAGCCTGCCCATGTCCTTCACGCCCGCGAGGTACTTGTCGAGCTTCACGCGCTCGCGGTCGAGCATGAGCCGCTCTTTCTTCGTGTAGAACTCGAATGCGTTCTCTTCCTGACCGCGCTCGAGCTCTTTGAGCCGACGAATCTGCTTCCGAATCGTCTGGAAGTTCGTCAGCATCCCGCCGAGCCAGCGCTCCGTCACCCAGAACGAGCCACTGCGCTGCGCCTCGACCTCGACGACGCCACGAAGCTGTTTCTTGGTGCAGATGAAGAGCACCCGGTCTCCGCGAAGAACCACTTCGCGGACGGCCTGCTGCGCGACCTTGAGGCGGTCGAGCGTCTTGCGCAGGTCGATGATGTGGATGCCGTTGCGCTCGGCGAAGATGAAGGGCTTCATCTTCGGGTTCCACCGGCGCGTCTGGTGACCGAAGTGGACCCCGGCTTCCAGGAGCTGATCGAGACGTACGTCGGACATTGGCTCGTCGTGCCTTCTTCAATGGGGCCGATGTACGCCCCGGTCAGGATTTCGATGCGGCGAGCCGCACCGTGCTTCTATCTGTGCTACCGATACTGAGTGCGGCTAACGCTTGGAGAACTGGAAGCGCTTGCGGGCCTTGGGCCGGCCGGGCTTCTTGCGCTCTACCTGGCGCGCGTCACGCGTCAGCATGCCACGCTCCCGCAGTGAGGGGCGATGCTCCTCGTCATGCTCGACGAGCGCCCGCGCGAGTCCCATGCGAACGGCGTCGCATTGGCCCGTCAGGCCCCCACCCCGCACGCGCACGGTGATGTCGAACGTGCCCTCGAGGCCGGTGACCTTCAGGGGCTCCTCGACCCGGATCTGGTGCGTGGGCCGGGGGAAGTAGTCGGCCATGGTTCGGCCGTTGACCTTCCACTGTCCGCTACCCGGGGTCAGGAGAACCCGTGCTACGGAGCGCTTCCGGCGTCCTACAGTCTGGATCTGGGACTCTGTCGTCATACGTCCAGGGGCTCGGGCTGCTGGCCCTGATGGGGGTGCTCGGCACCCGCGTACACTTTTAGCTTCTTATGGATCGAGCGACCCAATGCGTTCTTGGGCAACATTCCCTTCACCGCGAGCTCGATGACGCGCTCGGGATGCGTCTCCAGCATGCGCCGGTAGGGGATGTGCTTCTCACCACCCATGTAGCCGGAGTGGCGGAAGTACGTCTTCTGGTCGGCCTTCTTCCCGGTCAGGCGCACCTTTTCGGCGTTCACGACCACCACGTTGTCCCCGACGTCGAGGTGGGGCGTGAAGGTCGGCTTGTGCTTTCCGCGCAAGATGCGGGCGATCTCGGTAGCGAGCCGCCCGAGTGGCTTGTCGGAGGCATCGACGAGCCACCAGTGGTGCGTGATGTCTTCCGCTTTCGGTGTATACGTTCTCATGCCCGGGGCCGGACGAAGGCTAGCTAGGAAATACAGCCACGAATGATATCCGAGAGGCGTCCGGGGGGTCAAGGCGCCCCCCGGCTTCCTTCCCAGGTGGGACTTCGGCCTAGCCCTCCAGGATCGCGTCGATTCGCGCCACCACGTCCTCTAGATGAAGGCGGGTCATGGGGTCCGACCCATCCGTGGTCACGGCGTCTTCCCTTATGGTCCGGAGCTGGCCGCGCACGATGGGGCGGATGTCCGAGCGCACGAGGGCGGCCGAGTCGTCGTCGTCACCCTCGCCCATGAGGAACGCCAAGCGCTCCAGGTAGGTCCGTTGGAGGCTCCGCCGATACGTGTCGATGGGGTCGCCATCCTGCAACTCGGCCCAGATGCCCTCTCTGAGGTCGTCGAAGAACTCGAGTAGCGAATAGGCGTCCGAGTCCACCAGGGAGGCCTCGGTCATCCGCACCATGCGATCGGGATTCAAGAGCGAGTTGAGGTTGGCGGCCTGGATGCCCTCCACCCGTGGGATGGCCCCGCTTCCTTCGATGCGGCTCAGGATCCCCTCGTCGTTCAGCCAGCCCACGTCCTGGAACACGTGCTCGATGATGAACGCCGTCGCCGCGCGCTGCTTGTCCCCCGGCACCGGCGTGTAGACCTCGCCGTCCTGGTCCGAGGACTTCATGGTCGCGTAGACACCGCCGACGACGGTCCGTACGTGACCGGTGTAGCGATTCCACATGCCGATGAGCTCCCCGTAGAGCTCCGCCAGATCCGCGTAGTCCTCACCGGCCGTCGCGGTCCAGGCCGGGAGGTT
>JAHEKM010000166.1 GCA_024638325.1 Gemmatimonadota bacterium
GCCGCCCCCCCCGGAGTAGGCACTGTGGCTAGGGATATCGGCAGCCGTCTCAAGCAGGCACTCGCCGGCCGCTACGAAGCCCTCGAGCAGGCAGATGAGGGCGGTATGGCCTTGGTGTTCCGTGCGCGCGACCTCGAGAACGACACGCCGGTGGCGATCAAGGTCCTTCGCCCCGAGTTGAGCTCCGGAGTGGCTGCCGACCGCTTCCTGCAGGAAATCCGAATCTCGGGGAGCCTGCAGCACGACCACATCGCCCCCGTCCTCGATGCGGGCGAAGCGGACGGCTTCCTGTACTTCGTCATGCCCTTCGTCGAAGGCGAGACGCTGCGGCAGTATCTGGATCGGTCCGGGCCGCTGAACGTCGCCGAGGTCCTCGACATCGCCGAGGAGATCGGCGGCGCCCTCGACCAAGCGCACGAATCGGGATTCATCCACCGGGACGTGAAGCCCGAGAACGTCATGCGAGGCCCGTCCGGTTGGATGCTGATGGACTTCGGAGTGGCGAGGGCCATCACCACCGCCGGTGGAGACCCGCTCACGATGTCGGGTCACTCGGTGGGCACGCCGCGCTATATGAGTCCCGAGCAGGGTGCCGGGGACCGGCGGGTCGATCCACGCTCGGACCAGTACTCCCTCGCCTGCGTGCTCTTCGAGCTTCTCGTTGGTGAACCGCCCTTTACGGGCCCTACGGCGAAGGCGGTCATCGCCCGGCACATCAGCGAGCAACCGCCCTCCGCAGCCGTGGTACGTCCGGGTGTCCCCCCGGGCCTGGACCGGGCCCTGCTACGAGCGCTCTCGAAGAACGAGGCAGACCGATACGGCACGATCGGGGACTTCGTCAGCGCCCTCCGCCGACCTGCGCCGGTCCGCACCGCCGAGCCCCACTATCGACGGTGGGCCGCCGGCGCCGTCGTCGTCGCCACACTCGTCGTCGGGTGGGTGCTCCTTCAGCCGCGACAGCTGGACAGCGCGCGGGTCCTGGTCTTCCCACCCTTGGATGGCGCGGCCCAGACCGGTGTCAGCGAGCAGGTGGCGAACTACATCGGCTATGTGCTGGAGGGCACGGATCCGCTGCGGTGGGAGGAGGCTCGGGACTGGGTCGAGTCCACCACGGACATGGCGGCGTTCGGCCTCTCGGACCGCGTGCGTGTGTCGCGTGAGGCGGGCGCAGGGTACTTCATCGACGGCACCATCATCAGGGGGCCGGACTCGGTCACGGTCATCCAGCGGCTCGTCGACGCGGACACCAGGGCGGTCATCGGTCGCTCGGGTGCGAGCGCACCCACGGGTGGCTCGGAGGCCCGTCTCGGCGCGCGCGCTGTCGCCGAACTCCTCGCCGACATCATCGAACCGGGACGTCGGGTCGACCTGGGTGTGCTCACGGAACGCAGCCCCGCGGCGATCGCGCACTTCTATCAGGGAGAGCTGGCGTACCGGCAAACGCATTTCGCCGAGGCGCTCGCCCATTACCAGGCAGCGGTCACCGAGGACTCGCTGTTCGCGATCGCTGCGGTGAAAGGGGCGATGGCGGCTGCGTGGCCGAACGCCGAGGTCGCGGCGGCCATCGAGTTGGCCGACCTCGCGATACGGCACGATTCCCTGCTCCCGCTCAAGTACCGGGACTTCACGCGCGGTGTTCGGGACTACCAGGTGGGGAGGGTGGAAGAGGCCCTACCGCTTCTGCATCAGACTGTGGCGGCATTTCCGGACTGGGCCGAGGGACACATGGCGCTGGGTGAGGTCTACTACCACATGGCGCCGGATCGCCCGAACCTCGACTCGCTCGCGCGTGCGTCCTTCACGGCCGCGGCCGCGGCCGACTCTCTGTTCATGCCGCCGCTGTATCACCTGGCGGAGATGGAGGTGCGGGGGGGCGACCTTTCCAGCGCGCGCGCGTCCGCGCGGTATCTGGAGGCCGTCAATCCGAACCCAGTGATGTCGCTCCAGCTCCGGCTCATGGTCGACTGCGCCGAGTCCGGCCCGACATCCGTGCCCTGGGCGGAGGTCGCCGACACCGCCGCGTACGCGGTTCTGTCCGCCGCCCAAGCGATGTCTGCGGCCCCGCGGCTGCGTGGGTGCGCGGCGGCTGGGGCGGATGCGGCGCTGAGGCCAGGATCGCCGGAGGCGTGGGGGGCCTTCCTGGTTCTGCAGAGCGTGTTGCTGGCCGATGGGCGGCTCGAGGAGCTACTCGACCTGTTGAGGTCCGACCGGGTCGAGGGACTCCCCGCGAGCTACGTCCTGCTCGTGGACGCCGTGGCCGAGCCGACGCTCGCTCCCATGGCGGACAGCGTCTACCAGTCGCTGACGACAGACTACTCCGTTCTGCCGTCGCCCTACCTGTGGATGATGCTCCAGTGGGCCCACATCAGCGGCCGCACGGAGGAAAGCCGCCGCATCGCGGGTGTGCTCATCGAGCGCGCCGCGTCGCAGGAGCGGCTGGACCAACTCCTCGGGGACGTCGCGGCCGTGTGGCTTGCGGCAGTAGAGGGCGATGTCGAGCGTGCGCTCGACCTGCTCGACGCGCTGCAGCCGACAGGCACGATGGGCGACCTGGTCTGGGGCCTTTGGGAGCCGCTGGTCGCCGAACGCCTATTGCAGGCCGAACTCCTCTTGGCTGTCGACTCGGTCGACGCTGCAGCTTCGGTGCTCGAGCGCGACCTTACGCACCGAACGGTCGCTGGCGTGTTGTTCGCGCCCTGGATGGCGCGACTACTCGAAGGGGTCCGCTGAAGGTGGGCCGCAGCTTGACAGCGAGCGGCACCTGCCGTCGATTGCGACTAACACCCAGACCCCCCAGCGGAGGTGTCGTATGGCCAAGGGTTCCAAGACCGTGCCCGCTAGCGACTGCCCGGACGACCCCGTCGAGGCATGTGAATGGTTCGTCGAGAAGTCCGTGCTCCCGTGGTACCTGTGGTCGGTTCACGCCCACCTCCACTATCACGAGATTGGCTGTCCGGATCCTGACGAACAGCGTCCGCCCGTGCCGAAGCTTACCGGCTGCGAGGACACCGCCGACTGCCGTGAGGTCTGCAAGCGCTTCAAGGACTGGGCGAAGGATATCAGGAAGTGGGCCGAAGACTTCACGGATGCCGTCGAGGGGTGCCTGAACTGGAAGGCCACCGAGTCTGTGCCCGGCGTCCCGACCGGGCGTTGCCAGGATTGCGACGAGGCGTGCGCGGCCATTCGGGCCTTCCACGCCGATCTCGAGAAGTGGGCCAAGGAGATCACGGACAGGCTAAACCAGGAAAAGGGTGGTCCGCACCTCGTACCGCCGCCTCCACCGCCTCCGTGATGTCCGTGACGTAGCCTCGGTTGGCGGCTCGGCTCAGGTGAGAGCGGAGCCGCCCTCCGGCGTGAACTCCCACGTGATCCTCCCGACCTCCAGGTCGCGGAAGTACTGGCGGAGTTCCACACGTGCCGCTTTCCGCGACCCGGCTTCGGGCGGGACGACGAGCGCGAGACTCATCGGTATCGCGGCGTCCGCTGGGAGGGGCACATGCTCGAGCAGGGTCGGCGCAGTCGTAGAGAGCTCGAGTAGCACGCCCTCGTCGGAGTGCTCCACGACCCTGAGCGTGTCGCGCAGCGCGGCCTGAGCCTCCAGAACCCGGAAGGCTTCCGGGGGCATGAGCCACAGCAATTGCGCATCTTCTGGGACGCCTTCAGGAACGAGGGCGAAACCGAAGTGGACCGGCCGGTCCGGCGCCCCCCTCATGAAGAAATCGGCGCGCTCCCAGGTCCCGCCCAGGACAGCTGTCAGGGTCGGTGCCGCGCTCATCGACGGGACGACGTTGAAGTTTCGCCAGGCCACATTGTTCGATCGGCCGATGTAGTTCTTGAACTCGTGCCACGTTACCAGGTCGGGCGCCGGTATGGGACGGGGATCGTGAGCATGGTCGAGCTGCGCGATGAAGCAGCCGTGTTCCCCTGTGGGGAGCTCCGCGGCCGTGGGATGCCAGACGACGGGTCCGGCGAGCACCTGGGCGCCTGCCGCCACGTCGACCGCCGCCGGAAGCCAACCGATCTCCCTCCAGTCGGACGGTGTCAAAAGGGAGCTCACGGGCGCCCAGTACACGATCGCCTGACACCCCACGGCATCGGCGGCGGTCGACAGGTTCGAGATGCGTAGGTAGACGTAGTTGTCGGCGTCGGGCACGACGAGGTCGTTCGGAACCATCTTCGAGGGATCGTCGTACGGCGCCCCCGGAGTCGTCAGGTCCAGCAGACCGTTGAGGACGAAGACGTCGGGGCTCATGGAGACGACTGCCGAAGGTTCCTCACCCACGTCGGCCAGCGAGTCGCGGACGTACACGTTCGGCATCGCCGTCAGGCTGGCCTGAACCAGGCCGAGGTCGGGCATCGACTTCGTCGTGCTGCCGATGTCCCCGATGGGGGTGCCCAGGCTGGGGTCACCGAGGATGGTACGGATGGTTTCTGGCAGGGCGGGTACGCTCATGCTCTTCCGATACATCTCGTGGGTGAGCGCGGCCGCGCCCGCGATGATCGCCGACGCCGCACTCGTCCCAGTGAAGTAGAAGTAGGTCTTCGCGGCAGGGTCGGCATCGAGGCACTCGCTTACGGAGCTGTACGTGCCGTCGGGCAGGAAAAGGCCCGAGCAGCTCGTGGTCAGCACATTGGCGGCCCAGGCGTAGCAGTCGATGCGCTTCCCATACCAATGCCCGCTTGCGCGATTGTGGAGGTCGTCTGCGTCGGGGACGTCCGCGCACGCGCCTACGATGATCGCCCCGGAGTCCACGAAGGACGGGTCGGTGGGGTCCATGCTGCGAGCGTCAGGGCCACTGACCGGCCACTTCACGTCGTCCAGGTTCGGACTCGCGCCCTTGGAGGGGTTGCCGGCTGGCTCGATCACTGTGATGCCGTGGAGCACCGCGAGCCGAATCGCGTTGAGCCAGGGCTCGTGCACCTCGATCGGGTACCCATGGGGAAGCGCGAGTGGATCGCCCTCGGGGTCCGTTGCCGTGTCGAGGGCTTGCACCTCCAGGAGCAG
>JAHEKM010000042.1 GCA_024638325.1 Gemmatimonadota bacterium
CGCTGACCGAGCAGACCCCCGTCTCCATGCAAGACGGTCGCGATCACTGGTACCACGACCTCGTCGACGCGGCGTCCTCGGACTGCCCGGCGGAGGCGATGGATGCCGAAGACACCCTGTTCATCCTGTATACCTCGGGCACGACCGGAAAACCGAAGGGTGTGGTGCACACGACCGGCGGCTATCTCACGCAGGTGTATGCGACGACTCAGGTCGTCTTCGACCTGCACGACGACGACGTCTACTGGTGCACGGCCGACGTCGGTTGGATCACGGGCCACAGCTACATCATCTACGGGCCGCTCGCGAACCGCGCGCAGATTCTCATGTACGAGGGCGCGCCGGACACGCCCGACCGGGGCCGCTTCTGGCAACTCTGCGAGAAGTACGGCGTCACGGTGTTCTACACCGCTCCGACGGCGATCCGCGCCTTCATGAAGTGGGGCGACGAGTGGCCTACCAAGTCCGACCTGTCGAAGCTGCGCCTGCTGGGGACCGTGGGTGAACCCATCAACCCCGAGGCGTGGATCTGGTACCACGAGCTCATCGGCGGTGAGCGCTGCCCGATCGTGGACACGTGGTGGCAGACCGAGACAGGTGGGATCATGATCACGCCGCTGCCCGGCATCACGGAGACCAAGCCAGGTACGGCCACGCTGCCGTTCCCGGGCATCGACGCCACGATCCTGAACGACGATGGCGAGGAACGCTCGGCGGGGTACTTGGCGATCACCTCACCGTGGCCCGGGATGTTGCGGACGGTGTGGGGCGATGACCAGCGCTTCCGGGACACGTACTGGTCGAAGTGGCCGGACATCTACTTCCCCGGCGACGGGGCCAAGCTGGACGACGACGGCTATTTCTGGATCCTCGGGCGTGTCGACGACGTCCTGAACGTCTCCGGGCACCGCATCGGCACGATGGAGGTCGAGAGCGCGCTCGTCGACCACCACTCGGTGGCTGAAGCCGCCGTCGTCGGCAAGAAGCACGACATCAAGGGCGAGGCGATCGCCGCGTTCGTGACGCTCAAGGAGGGCTTCGACGGAACGGACGAGCTGCTCGGCGAGCTGCGGGAGCACGTCGGCAAGAAGATCGGCGCGATCGCCAAGCCGGAGCTGATCGTCTACGCGGCGGATCTGCCGAAGACGCGGTCCGGAAAGATCATGAGGCGGCTGCTACGCGACATCGCTGAAGGCCGGAAGGTGGGGGATACGACGACGCTGGCGGATCCGGCTGTGGTGAAGAAGCTGCAGGAGCAGCACGAGGAGGAGGAGGGGTAGGCCCTACTCGTCCACCATGGGGTCGACGGTCGGCGGCGCCTTGTTCGCCCGCTCCTCGGCGGACTTCTCCCTGATCTTCTTCGCCGGCACGCCTACGTAGAGCCAGTGCGGCTCGGTGTCCTTGGTGAGAAGCGCCCCCGCGCCGACCATGGAGTCGTCGGCCAGGTTGGTGCCCGCCAGAATCGTCGCGTGGTAGGTAATGCGCACGCCCTTGCCGATGACTGTCTTCGGCGTGTAGACGATGCGGCCGTCGACGATGTTGTGCGAGTGCGAGTACACGTTCGCGAAGTCGGCCACGGACGAGCCGTCACCGATGTCGATGCCGCCCCGGTCGTCGAGCAGCACGTGCCGGTGGATGACCACGCCGTCGCCGACGTTCAGGTTGTAGCCGAACGAGACGCGGACGTGCGTGAACGCCTTGAAGTTCTTGCCGCAGCTCGCGAACACGTGCTTGGCGAGAATGCGCCGGAACGGGATACCGAGCGCGATGTTCTCACCGAGCGCGCTGCGGTCGAACATCTCCCAGAGCCAGAGCAGGGGCTTCCGCGGCGCGTAACGCGCCTCGTCGAGCTCCCCGTAGTACTCGGGCTCGAGCGTGACATTGCGCGGGTCCATCTGCAACAACGCGACCTGTTGGGCCGCCGGCAAAGTGGACGCGTCCGCCTTCGCCAGGCCGGGAAAGTAGAGGTCTGTCAGGATCCCGCGGACCAACTCGTTGCGGTCCGTTCCCGGGTCATCGAGGGTCTCGGCAAGCCAGGCGAGCCACTCGTCGTACTGAGAGGCGGCGGCAGCGGCTACCGGAACGGGCCTCAGAGGCAGAAAAGGCATAGGCAGGGACGTTACCCGGATTCGCACGGGTGGCAAGGTGGGCGGCGTCCCTGTCGCCGACTAACTTAGGTCCATGCATGACGTCCTCAGGCAGCGCCTGCTGCGGAAGATCGAGAGTTTGCCGGACGAGCAGATCTATCAGGTCCTCGACTACATCGAGTTCCTGGAGTCGAAGTACGCCGACACCGACCCTATCGAGACCTCGGGGCTTCAGAAGTTCGCCGAGGGCCTCGAGGACAAACTGCGCAAGCGTGCGGTGAGCCCGAACACCATCCGTGAGGCGTTCCAGCTCATCTCCGCTGCCGATCGCGTACTGTCCGGGGTGTCGTCTGCCGGCAAGCAGATCCTCGCGGACCTCAACCAGGCGTTGGAGCCCGTCGACGGTGACGAAGAGCGGGCCGCACGGCCGCAAACGGAGCCGCGTGCGGACTCCGTGAAGGCGCGCGGAGACGGAGCCAAACCCCCGTCGGGGGCCGCACCGGCGTCTCCCGAGGAGCGGGACGCCGAAGCCTCCTGACAGGCGACGGGCCCGCACCCGGGGCCCGTTGACGCTCCTTCGCGCTCCGGATATCCTCCCCTATGCAGAGAGGAAAGTCCTACGGAGCGACCAACGCTCGCCCCTCCGAGGCCCACGACCGGGCCGGTGACGGGGGCGGGCGTTCTTCATTTGGAAAGGTGTTCGACTGATGCCTGAGACGTCCGGAGCCGATGCTCGGATCCTCAAGGAAGCGCTGACGTTCGACGACGTGCTGCTCATCCCGGGGCACTCGCTCATCCATCCCAAGGACACGGACGTGTCCACCCTGGTCACACGCGGCATCGAACTCAGGATCCCGCTCCTGTCGGCGGCGATGGACACGGTGACCGAGTCGGCGATGGCGATCCAGATGGCGCGGGAAGGCGGCATCGGGATCATCCACAAGAATCTCCCAGCGGAGAAGCAAGCCGAAGAGGTCGATCGCGTGAAGCGGTCCGAGAGCGGGATGATTCTCGACCCCATCACGCTGTCACCCGACGCGTCGCTGCAGGACGCGCACGAACTCATGGCGCGCTTCTCCATCAGCGGCGTCCCGATCGTGAAGAAGGGCGGGATCCTGGTCGGCATCGTGACGAACCGCGACCTGCAGTTCGAGACCGACCTCGGCCAGAAGATCGCGGCGGTGATGACGTCGGAGAACCTGGTCACGGTGCCGGTCGGCACGACTCTGGATCAGGCGCAGGCGATCCTACATCAGCATCGCATCGAGAAGCTTCCGGTCGTCGACGGAGACGGCATCCTGAAGGGCCTGATCACCGTCAAGGACATCTTCAAGCGCCGCCGGTACCCGGATGCGTGTAAGGACGGGCACGGGCGCCTCCGCGTGGGGGCCGCCGTGGGTGCCTCGAAGACCGACCTGGAGCGCGCCGGGTTGCTCGTGGATGCGGGCGTGGACCTCATCGTGGTCGACACCGCCCATGGCCATTCGCAGGGGGTGTTGGACGCCATCGCGAGGGTCCGGGAGCGTTTCCCGGACGTGCAGCTCGTCGGCGGCAACGTGGGCACCGTCGAGGGCGCGCAGGCACTGGTCGAGCGCGGCGTCGACGCCGTGAAGGTCGGCGTCGGACCGGGGTCCATCTGTACGACCCGGGTCGTCACCGGCGTCGGACTCCCTCAGCTCACCGCGATCATGGACGCGGTGGAGGGTGCGGGCGGAGACGTGCCCATTATCGCCGACGGCGGTATCCGCTATTCGGGCGACATCGTGAAGGCCCTCGCGGCCGGCGCGCACTCCGTGATGATGGGCTCGATGTTCGCTGGGACGGACGAATCCCCTGGCGAGAGCTTCCTGCTCGAGGGCAGGCGCTTCAAGACGGTTCGGGGCATGGGGTCCCTTTCCGCCATGGAGGAGGGCTCCGCAGACCGCTATTTCCAGGAGGGCGAGCTGGAGAAGAACAAGCTCGTTCCCGAAGGCATCGAGGCGCGGGTCCCCTACAAAGGCCCGGTCTCGGACACGATCTACCAGTTGGTCGGAGGGCTGAGGAGCGGCATGGGCTACTGTGGTACCCCCACCATCTCGGAGCTCCACTCGAGCGCGCGCTTCAACCGCGTGACGACCGGCGGATTGAGGGAGTCGCATCCGCACGACGTGACGATCACTCGCGAAGCACCGAACTACCGGATGTAACCCCCTCACGTGCGACGACGAGCCCCCGACCCGTGCAACCCGCTGAGGGTACGCCCTCCCGCGGGGCGGGGTCGGGGTCGCAGCACGGTCACACCCTGGGTTCTGGCGCTGTCCGCCGGGGCCTGCGCGACGGCGCCGACTCCTGAGACGGCGCTGGAGCCGACTCCCGAGCCAGCGCTGATGCTGGCGCCGGTGGCTATCGAGCCCGCAGTGCTCTTCGAGGCGAGCTTGGAGCCGGTGCGCCACGTGGTCGACGCACCTCCGTTCGACGAGATCCTGGCTTCACCCGTGTTCGGCGATCCCGACTTCGACGCCGACGTGCTGACGTGGGTCGAGTACTGGAGCGTGGAGGCGGCGAGCGCCATGCCCTCGATTCTCGGGCGCATGTCCGCGTTCGAGGAACGGGTGGACTCTACGCTCGAGGTCGCCGGCTTGCCGCCGTCGCTCCGCTTCCTGCCGCTCATCGAGAGTGGTTACAACCCGGCGGCGGCGAGCGTGGCGAGCGCGGTAGGCATGTGGCAGTTCATGGAGGCAACCGCCAGGGGCATGGGGCTGGAGGTGACCCGCCTGATGGACGAGCGTCGGGACCCGGTCCGCTCGACCGACGCCGCGGTCAGGTTCCTGGCCGAGCTACGGGAGTCGTTCGGCTCTTGGTTCTTGGCGCTGGCCGCGTACAACGGAGGGCCGACGAGGCTCCGAGGGGTGCTGCGTCGCCACGCTCCGGACATCGAACCGAGCGACAGCCTGTTCTGGGCGCTGCGGGAGCACTTCCCACGGGAAACGCGTCAGTTCATCCCCAAGCTCGTGGGTGCCGCTCTGGTCGGGAGTAGGCCGCAGGCGTTCGGAATCGGTGGCCCGGAGTCACCCATGACGTTCGCGCACGATGAGGTCACGGTCCCGGATGCGACCACGCTCGACGTGGTGGCGTTCGCGGCCGAGGTGCCGCTCGACGAGATCGAGCGGTTGAACCCGCACTTCACCCGTGGCATGACGCCGCCCGGGCGGGAGATGGGTGTGCGCGTGCCCGCCGGTCAGGGTCAGGTCTTCACGCGGAACTATGCAGACATTCTGCCCCACGAGCGCGTCACCTTCGTGGAGCACCGCGTCGAGCCCGGAGAGACCCTCTCACATATTGCCGTGCAATACGGCGTCATGGTCGCCGACCTGACGGCCGCGAACCCGGGGCTGCGCCCACGGTACCTGCGCATCGGTGCGCTGTTGACCGTCCCCGTCGCCCCCAGCGTCAGGGGTGGCGCGGCCGGAACGTGAGCGGCTGAACGTCTACCGGCCCTCTCTCGCGTCCGCCCGTTCCTGCGCCCGCGCGCCGCTCAGGACGCCCTCCATCGCGTAGTTGCCCTCGTGGC
Organism: Gemmatimonadota bacterium; assembly: GCA_024638325.1. Taxonomy (GTDB): domain Bacteria; phylum Gemmatimonadota; class Gemmatimonadetes; order Longimicrobiales; family Gaopeijiaceae; genus UBA2982. Next base: position 5,638 of record JAHEKM010000042.1, read on the forward strand.
ACGAGTACTCGTAGACGAGCGCGTCCAGACGTCGGAACGGCACCTCCCCGCTGAAGGGACGGGTGAACGTGCCCGGGTCGTCGACGGTGAACTCGTAGTTGATGGTGTTGGGTCCGACGCGAGTCAGGCGCTCGGTGATCTTCGCCTGAGGCGATGCGCTGAAGGCCGCGCCGCTTCCGACGAGGCTCTGCATGGGATTGATGTTGGTGGTCTCGATGACCAGGGTCTCGCCTTCCCAACGCCCCCACGAATCGCCCATGTAGGGCCGGATGTCCTCCGCGAGCGGCTGGGGCTCACCCAGGCGAATCACACGGAAGTCGTGGACCATCTCCGTCAGGATCATGACGTGGTCCGCCGTCTGCACGATGGTGTAGTTGTTGTTGTAGAAGTAGTTGGGCATCATCGGCGGACCGGCGTTCGAACCGAACGACATGATGCAGCGCTCGGCCATGGGCCGGTTCTCCGGATTGTCGTACTGTCCGAACTGGGAGTTGGCCCGGAAGGCGTCGCGCAGACGGCTCTGCGCCTCGGCCGTAAGCGGCGGACGTTGCCCGTTCGGTGGGTCGACGATGAGCGAGCTCCTGTACTCGCCGTTGTAGATCGCGACGTCGTCGCCGGCGTCGATGTAGAACTGGTTGTAGCCGCCGACGGCTCCCGCGCCCGCGTCCCAGCGCACGTCCCCGGTCAGCTCGCCGCCGACGGGCGGGGGCGGACGATCCGGATCGCTGTCGGCGAGGTCGGCCGCGATGAACTCCGCGCGCGCCTGCTCCTGGGCCTGGACCTCCTCCGCGCTCAGCACCGCCGCGACGCCAGGAGGACGCACGATCGGCGTCATGGTGGCGTTCGACCAGTTGCCTTGCAGGTCGGGGTGGCCGTACTCGGTCCGCGGCGTCACCCAGTCGGACGAGGCCTGTTGGGCCTGAAGGGCTGGGGCCCACAAGCCTAGGCCCAGGGCCAGAAGGGTCACTACCACGGTGCGGTGCTTCATTTCACGATCTCCACGAAGTCGACGCGATGTACCGAGATTGTCGGGAATGCGGGCCGGTGGCAACACTTCGGCCAGACTGTCCGGCGAAAGGACCTATTCGGCGGTGAACTTGCCCGAGCGCCCGCCTTCCTTCTCCAGTAGCCGAATGCCGCCGATGCGCATGCCGCGGTCCACCGCCTTGGCCATGTCGTACACGGTGAGCAGCGCGACCGACACCGCCGTCAGCGCCTCCATCTCCACACCGGTCTGGCCGCTGACCTTGGCCACCGCCCGTGCACGCACGCCGGGCAGCGACGCGTCGACCTCGAGCGAGACCTCGACGCTGGCCCCGGGGAGCGCGTGGCACAGTGGAATGAGGTCGGCGGTCTTCTTGCCCCCCATGATGCCTGCGAGCTCGGCGACCTTGAGCGGATCCCCCTTGGGTGTCTGACCCGACACGATACGGTCGAGGGTCTCCTTGGCCATCACGATATGGCCTTCGGCCACAGCACGACGTTGGGTGACGTCCTTGCTCGTGACGTCGACCATGTTCGCTCGGCCCTCTGCGTCGAGGTGGGTCAGCCCTTCGTCGGAGCCGCTCACGTGCGCACCGCCGCGGCTCGGCCGCCACGCAAGGCCCCGGACAGGTCGCGGATCAGTCCGCCGATCACCAGCTGTGGATTCACATTCGCCCACGCCAGCTCACGCGCGCGCTCGACCGACGCGAACGCGTCCGCCGCGGCGAACGGAGCGATGCCCGAGTCCCGCACGCGCCGCTCCAGCTCCGCCACGGCATCGTGGTTGAGCACGGCGTCCTTCGCGCCGGACGCGACGGCCGCAAGGTCGCGCAGCCACTCCTCGACGAAGTCGAAGAGGTCCACGAGCCCGCGTGCTCCAGCCGGTGGGAAGCCCAGCGCGACTCCGTACCCCTTGGCGGTGCCCGCGGCCAGAGAGGCCGTGACGAGCTCGTACGCACGCCTCCGCAGGGCATCGAGCGGCCCGCGCTCGTCGGTGTCGGGCAGGAAGCCGAGCGCCCGGCCCGGCGACCCCTGCGAGAGCCGCGCGGCCCACTCTGCCTTGTCCGGGGCGACCCCGGCGTGATGCTCCAGGAAGTCCTGCACCGTCTCTGTCGAGAGCGGGCCAAGGTGCAGCGGTACGGTCCGCGAGCGGATGGTCGGTAGCAGTCGTCCAGGCTCGTTGCTCGTCAGGATGAACCGGCCACCTCCGGGCGGTTCCTCGAGCAGCTTGAGCAGCGCATTGGCTGCCTCCGGACTCGACTCCTGCGGGACGAGGAGCTCCGCCTCGCCGATGATGAAGATCGGGCCTCGTGCCATGACCGGTCGCTTGTGGGCGCGTGCTCGAATGCTTTTCACCGTGCCCAGGTAGAGGCCCCGGACCTCCTCGCTGTGGGAGGGCCGGAGCGCGCCTTCGCGGATGTCGGCGATCTCCTCGAAGCGGGCCTGTTCGAGCGCTTCGACGAGCTTGTCGCCGGCAGCGCCCTTGGGACGGGGAAGGGGGAAGTACCAGTGCACATCGGGATGCTCGAGCCCGAGCACCATGCGACACGGAGCGCAGGTCGAACACGGCTCGTCACCGGGCTTCTGACAGACGAGCAGCTGCGCGAGCCAGAGCGCCATCCGTTGTTTGCCGATGCCGCGGCCCCCGTGCAGCAGCAGGGCGGCGGGAAGCAGGTCGCGCTGGTGTGCCGTCGCCACCGAGGCCCGTGCGTCCTCGTGACCGACGAGCGCGTGCATCGTCACCCGCCGGTCCTGGGCCGCAGCCACTCGAGGGGGTCCTGCGCCCGTGGCAGGTCGCCCTCGACGGGGGCGCGGATCTGGAACTCGAGGTGCGGCCCCTCCGGCGTCTCCGCACCCCCGACGGTTCCGACCACCTGGCCCGCCTGAACCGTGCGGCCTTCGACCACGCCGATCTCTTCCAGGTACATGTAGTGCGTGTAGAAGCCTCCGCCGTGGTGGAGGATGACAATGGGCCCGTAGCCCTCGAACGGTCCGGCGAACAGCACCTCGCCAGCTCGTACCGCCCGGACGGGCGTGCCGGTCGGAGCTGCGACGCCGATGCCGTTCCAGCGGAACGTCGTCCCGTTCGGTCGCCGCTCCAGCCCGAACCGGTAGACGAGGTCGCCGTCGACCGGCCAGTCGAGTGAACCGGCGTCGGCTTCGGCGATCGCGGCGCCCCCGGTCCGCAGGCGGCGGGCCTCCAGCTCGCGGCGTCGCTCCTCGAGATCGGCGATGAGCGATGTCATGCGGACCTCGTCGGCCTCGAGCTCCTCGAGGCGCGTAGACGCCCGCTGCTCGCGGGAACGGAAGCTCTGGAGTGTGCGCTCGCGCTCGTTCTCGACCGAGCGCAGCTCGGCCACCTCGGACACCCGCTGCTGGCGCAACTGGCCGAGCATGGCCATGCGCTCGCGCAAGTCGTCGTTCTGCTCTACCAGGCCGGACTCGAGGACGCGCACCCGGTCGACCAGTTGGCGGTCGGACGATGCGATGAGTTGCAGGTAGCGGTACCGGTTCAGGAGATCGGTGAACGAGCGCGCGCCGAGCAGAACCTGGACGGTATGCAGGGCGCCCATCTTGTAGATGTCGCGCAGGCGCCGATTGAGGCGGGCCTCGCTCTCCGACAGGCGGTCCTGCGAGAAGAGGAGGTCCCGGGTCGTGTTCTGGATCTGCTCGGAGACCGCGTCGGACTGGAACTCCACCTCGGCAAGGATGGCCGTGGTGGACGACAGCCTTCGCTCGACGTTGGCGAGCTCCTGCGAAACGTCGCGCACTTGGTTCCGCATGTTGCCGAGCTCGCGCTCCAGCTGCTGGCGCTCCACACGGATCTGCTCGAGGCGACGCTGACTCTGCTGAATCTCCTGATTGAGATTCGGTTGGTTCTGCGGGGCAGCGGGCTCAGCGGACAGGACGGCGCCGAGGCAGGCGAGCCCGACGGCCGTCCGCAGTCGCATGCGCGTCATCAGATCGCCTCCAGGTGGCGGCGGATCGCCAGCGTGCTGGAGAACGCGCCGAAGAGGCCCCCGGCGAGCATGCCGAGTGCGACCCAGCCATCGGGCATCCACGCGACCTCGAAGAGGTATGCGTACACGCCGCGGTAGGTGGCGTAGGTCAGCGCCCAGGCGATGGCCCCACCCAGCAGCCCGGCCATGGCGCCCTCGAGAAGAAACGGGCGTCGGATGAAGCCGTTCGTCGCCCCGACCAGGCGCATGACGTAGATCTCCTCCCGGCGGGCGAAGATCGCGATGCGCAGCGCCGTGCCGATGATGAGCGCGGCGACGAGCGCGAAAGCCGAACCGAGCACCGCGGTAGTGGCCGCACCGATGCGGCGCAGCGTGAAGAGCTTGTCCACCCACTCGCGGCCGTAGCGCGCGTCCTCCACGAACGGATAGAGGAGGGCGGACTGCGACACGCGCTCCACCACCTCGGGGTTGCGAGAGCCGGGTCGAAGCTCGACCTCGAGTGACTGCGGGAGCGGGTTCACCTCGAGATCCGAGAAGAGCTCGCCGAACTCCGGCAACTCGACCTGCGCTCGGGCCATGGCGTCGCGCTTCGAGATGAAGCGCACCGATCGCACCTCGGGTATCGCGGCCAGCTCCGTGAGGAGGAGGTCGATCTCGCTCTGCCGAGCGTCGTCGCGCAGGTAGACCGCCACCTCCACCCGCTCCTCCACGGAGGAGAGCGCGAGCTGGAGGTTGTAGGCTGCCAGCCCGAACAGCCCGACCACGTACAGCGCGAGCCCGACCATGGCGGAGGACAGCCCGGTGAGGACCGGCGCGCGGCGGAACGCGGCGATGGCTTCGCGGAGCGCGTACACGTCGTCAGGCCTCCACCGGAGCCTCGGCTTCGGCCGAGTCGTAGACGAGCTCGCCGTGGTCCAACTCGAACACCCTGGCGTGCGGGTAGCGCTTGATGAGCTCGAGGTCGTGGGTGGCCATCAGGACGGCCATGCCCTTGGCGTTGATGTCCCAGAACAGATCCATCACGCCGCGCGTCGCCCGGTCGTCGAGGTTGCCTGTCGGCTCGTCCGCCAGGAGCACGTAGGGCTCGTTCGCCAAGGCGCGCGCGATGGCGACGCGCTGCTGCTCGCCGCCGGACAGCTCGTTGACGTACGCGCCCGACTTGGGCGAGAGACCGACCTGCGTGAGGAGTCGCTGCGCCTTGGGTACGATCGCGCTGCGTGGGGTGCCCGTGACTTCGAGCACAAAGGCGACGTTCTCGAGCGCGGTGCGCCCGGGCAGGAGACGAAAATCCTGGAAGACGAAGCCGACTCTCCGGCGGATCTTCCAGATGTGTCGCTGTGTGACCTTTTCAGAGGAGTAGCCGACGACGCGCACCTCGCCGTCGGTGGGTCGGTCCGACATGTGCACGAGGCGCATGGTCGTGGACTTCCCTGACCCCGAGTGGCCGGTCAGAAAGGCGAACTCGCCCTTCTTCAGGTGGAAGGAGACGTCGCGCAGGGCGTACCCGCGGCGCGGGTATTCCTTCGACACATGGGTAAGCTTGATCACCGGACAGGGCTCGCTGGAGACACGACCTGGTTCCGGACAGGAAGGTTAGACATGGCCCATACCCGTGTCAAAGCGCGCGTTCGAAAGCCGGATCGCCAGTCGGATGGCCTCGACCATCGAGGAGGGGTCGGCGCGCCCGGTCCCCGCGATATCGAAGGCTGTCCCGTGGTCGGGTGAGGTGCGCACGAACGGCAGACCCAGCGTGACGTTCACGCCTGTCCCGAACGACACCGTCTTGAAGGCGGCCATGCCCACGTCGTGGTAGGGTGCCACGACCGCGTCGAAGTCCCCGGCGAGGGCCCGAGAGAAGACGGTATCGGCCGGGAGGGGGCCGTCCACGTCGAGCCCGGCGTCCCGCAGGGTCGCGAGGGCGGGCGCGTACACCCTTTCCTCCTCGTCGCCGAAAAGCCCCCCGTCCGAGGCATGCGGGTTCAGGGCACAGAGGGCCACCCGAGGGCGCTCGATGCGCCAGTCGTTGCGGAGGGCGGCCTCGAGCAAGGTCGTCTGCTCGACGAGCAAGGCGGCGTCGAGGGCGGCCGGGACGTCACGAAGCGCCCGGTGCGTGGTGGCGAGCAGGACACGGAGCGGCGCACCCAGACGCGTGCGTTCGGCCGCCATCAACATGCCGACGCGGTCGGCGCCCGCGAGCGCGGCCAGCATCTCCGTCTGACCGGGCACTTTGCGGCCCGCTGCGTGCAGCGATGGCTTGTGCACGGGGCCGGTCACGATCCCATGGAGTTCCCCGGCGAGCGCCATCTCCACGGCACGTTCGATGGCCGCGGCGGAGGCCGCACCTGCCGCTTGGTCGGAGCCGAGTGCGTCCGAGCGATGAGCGTAGCGGACGAGCGCGTCGTCCCCGAGAACGCCTTCGGGGCCGACCACGACGACACGGGCGCGTTCGATCTCGCCCGCGAGGGCGGTGAGCGCCACGCGGATCACCTCGGGGCCGATGCCCCTCGGGTCACCCGGCGTGAGCGCGATGCGAGGCTGTGACACTACATGCGTATGTCGACGTACGTGTTTTGCCTCAGCCGCTCCAGGATGAGCTCCGTCTGCCGGATCTCCTGGAGCTGCTGCGCGAGCAGGGGGCGGACGTCTTCGAACGTGAATGCGCCGGCCTCCCGTATCTCCTCGACCTTGACGACGGCGAGGCGAAGGTCGCTCTGGGTGCCTGCGCCCACACGGAACTCGAGCGGACCGACGACGTCACCCACCGAGGCGGTCCCCAGCGCTCCGCCGTAGGCGGGCGGCAGCTGCGAGAGCTGCGGATAAGCGACGGTCAACGAGTCGGGCTCCGTCGGGTCGCCGAACTCGTCGTAGAGGTCCTGCATCGACTCACCGTCGCGCGCCCGTTGCAGGATGGTCCGAGCGACCTCACGAGCAGTGGCGATGTCGTTCTCGCTGAGCTCCGGAACCTTGAGAATGTGCTTGGCCATGACCTCGCTGCGGCCACGGGTGCGCTCCACGAGAATCAGGTGGTATCCGAAGACGGATTCGGCGATGCCCATCTGGCCGGCGCGCAGGGCGAAGGCCACGTCCTCGAACTCGGTGACCATGTCGCCGCGGCGGAACCAGCCTACGTCCCCGCCGAGGGCTGCGCTTCCGAGGTCCGCGGAGTTCTGCTCGGCCAGCGTCGCGAAGTCGGCGCCTCCGCGCGCGAGGGCCGCGATGGAGTCGATCTCCGCCCGGGCCAGGGCACGGGCGCTGTCCGAAGCCTCCGGCCGAACCACGACCTGGCGGAACGTGAGCGTGCGCGGCCGCTGTTGCATCTGGGGCTGGAGCTCTCTGAAGCGCTCCCGCAACTCGTCCTCGCTGAGATTGACCGGGCGGGCGGTGCGACGCTGTGTCGCCATGAAGAGCTGCACGATCTGCTCCTGACGGGCCTCGGTGCGCCTCGCCTCCCGGAACTCGGCCAGGGTCATGCCCATCTCTTCGCGGATGGCCTGCTGCAGGGCGGGTTGTCCGCCGAACTGCGTCGCCAGCCCGTCGATGTAGCTCGTGATCTGCTGATCGATCGTCGCCTCGTCGACGCGGATCAGCGTGTCCCGCTCGGCCGCCTGAATGACGAGCAGCCGGTCGATCTGCGAGCCCAACACCTCCTGGAGGAAGTCGGGATACGTCGGGTCCAGCGGACCCGGCAGCGTGGAGTCCGCCAGCGCCAAGCGCTGGGCGGCCACGATGACTTCCGTCTGCAGCACGGCCGAGTCCCCGACGATGGCCACCACGCGATCGACCAGGTCGGGCTGGAGGCTGACCTGAGCACTGGCGCCGGGCGGGAGCACCGCCGAAGCGACGGCCAGGAGGGCACAGATTCGGTTCAACATGGGTGCGTCCTAACCCCGGGGAGAGGGCGGGTTCCGGTCATCGAGCCGTGGTGTCCTCGGGCGGCTGGGGGGTGCCCAGGCTCTCCTCCAGCACGGACGGCGCGCGGGACGCTCGTGCCTGGGCGACCTGGAGTAGCACCTGACCGATCGCCGGCTCGAAGATCGCGATGGGGACCCCCGCTCGTAGCTGGTAGCCTACCAGACCCAAAGGTACGATGCGGGTGGCGCCGGAGAGGTTGTCGGCCAGAGCTTCCCGCACTCCCCTTTGAATCGCGGGCCGGAGCGCTTCCCCCGGCGCCCGGTCGAGCCGGAGCAGCCCGATGGAGCGGGTGGCCTGGCGGAGCTGGCGCCTCGCCTCCGCGGTGAGCGAGTCGACCTGCTCCTGAGGTGGCTCGAGCCCGGCCCCGCGAGCCTCCTCGACGAGCAGCTTACGACGGGCCTGGGCACGCAGAAGCTCTTGAAGCTGGTCGTCCGTGCCTCTGAGGATCTCGTCGCGGAGCGCACCCTGGTCGGCTCGGACCAACTCCAGGAACTCCCCGGCCGTGTATGCGCCGCCGGGCCACTCGAGCAGTGCGCGACGGGCCGCCTGACCGGAGAGCCGGGAGTCCGGCGCGCGCGCCAGCTCACGAGCAGCGGCGACCGCTCCACTGGTCAGCGTCGGAGTCGAGTTGCCCTCGAGGCCCGCGATGAAGGTGGACTCGGCCTGAGCGTAGCGGCGCGCCTGCACGAAAGCCCTGTAGTCGGGTGCGATCTCCGCAAAGTCGCGGACCCGTCGACTCTCGAGGCGAATGAGATGTAGGCCGAGGGGCGTCTGGACGACCTCGCTGACCTCCCCGGGCTCCAGGTTCGTCACGGCATCCTCGAAGGGCTGGACCATTTCACCGGGTCCGAAGAAGCCGAGGTCACCGCCGGCTTGGGCCGTGCCGGGATCCTGACTCAGGCTGCGAGCCATGTCCTCGAAGGAGGCGCCGGCGAGGATCTGTGTGCGGACCCCCTCCAGTCGAGTACGCACGCTGTCGCGCTGCGCCTGCGTCGCCTGGACCGGGAACGTCATGAGGATGTGGCGCGCCCGGAGCTCCACGTCCGGAGACTCGGCCGCATAGAGGCTTTCCAGCTCCTCCGGCGTGATGGCGGTGTCGACTTGGATGACGGACTCCCGCAGATCGAGCACCATCAGTTGTTCGACGAGCGGCCGTAGGACTCCGGTGAAGTCCAGCTGAGCGAAGGTCGTGTCTGCGGCGGCGGCCTCCGCCAGCAGCGTGTAGTCCACCCACAACTCCGCCAGGGACTGCACCACCGAGGCCTGGATCGGGAGGCTCTCCTCGTCGACCAGAAGCTGAACGGCCTCATCCACGGTGAACTGGAAGTCACCCGCTCGCGCCACGAGCTCGCGCTCGGTCGTGACATCGCCCCCGCAGGCGTACAGCGCCGAGAACGCCACGGCGAACCCCGCGCGAGCGATGCGAGCTCCGACCCCGGACCGCGTTTTCTGTGCCGACATATGGGCTCCTACGCCGCAGCCGACCTGGCGGTCCTCAGGGCCGCCAGGGCCACGGTCAGTGTTTCTACGATCGACTCGTGCGAGTCCTGCTCCAAGCGCACGGACAGCGGATGCACCCGGCCGACTTCCAGACGCGCTCGCCGCTGCCGGAGCGGGCCTTCCAGAACGGCCATCCTCGGCACGACGTCGGCGCGGAACGTGACCCGCGCCGAGCCCGAGCGCACGAGGATGCGCTCGACACCCACGTCCCGTCCCAGCACTCGAAGGACCGTCGCGTCCAGTAGCCTCTCCACCTCGGGCGGCAGGGCCCCGTATCGGTCCGCCAGCTCGCCCTTGAGAGACTCGACCTCCGCGATCCCACCCGCCTTGGAGAGCCGCCGGTAAAGATGGAGCTTCTGACTCGAATCTGGAACGTAGTCGTCAGGCAGGAACGCCGCTCCGGCGAGCGACACCTCGGGGTCGGGACGGTCCACGAGGTCCTCGCCGGTTTCGATGCGCCGGATGGTCTTCTTGAGCAGCCTCATGTAGGCATCCAGGCCCACCTGCTGCGCGAACCCCGACTGGTCGGCGCCGAGCAAGTTGCCGGCGCCTCGGAGCTCGAGGTCTCTCAGCGCGACCGAATAGCCGGAGCCCAGTTCGGTGTAGTGCTCGAGCACGCGTAGCCGCCGCTCGGCGTCTTCGTTCACGTCGTCGGGCACCAGCAAGTAGCAGTAGGCGCGACGGTCCGAGCGCCCGACGCGTCCGCGGATCTGATAGAGCTGGGCCAGGCCGAAACGGTCCGCCCTGTCCACGATGAGCGTGTTCGCGTTCGGCACGTCGAGTCCGTTCTCGATGATCGATGAGCACACGAGTACATCGACCTCGCCGTCGACGAAGGCCCGCATGACCTCGTCGAGGTCGCGGCCGTTCATCTGCCCGTGCGCGACCTCGATGCGCGCCTCCGGAACGAGCGCGCGCAGCTCTTCGGCCACGGTGTAGATGGTGTCCAGACGATTATGGAGGAAGAACGACTGGCCGCCGCGGTCCAGCTCGCGGTGGAGTGCGTCCGCGATGAGGTGATCGGACCAGGGCAGGACGTTCGTGAAGATCGGCATGCGATCACGGGGAGGCGTGCGGATCAGGGAAAGATCCCGGATGCCCGAGAGCGACAAGTAGAGGGTGCGCGGGATCGGCGTCGCGGTCAGGGAGAGCACGTCGAGCGATGCGCGCAGGCGCTTCAGGCGCTCCTTGTGCTTGACGCCGAAGCGCTGCTCCTCGTCGACGACGAGCAGCCCCAGGTCCTTGAAGACGACGTCCTCCGAAAGCAGTCGGTGCGTGCCGATGACGATATCGATGGAGCCTTCGGCCAACCCCGCGAGGATCTGCCTCTGCTCCTTCGCGGTCCGGAAGCGACTCAGCGAGCCGACGCGGACTGGATAGTCGGCGAGTCGCTCGGCGAACGTATGACGGTGCTGCTCCACCAGGATCGTCGTGGGCGCGAGCACAGCGACCTGCTTTCCGTCCTGGACGGCCTTGAACGCCGCGCGGATCGCGACCTCGGTCTTGCCGTAGCCCACGTCGCCGCAGAGCAGCCTGTCCATGGGGCGCTTGCCCTCCATGTCGCGCTTCACGTCCTCGGCCGCCTGCCGCTGGTCCGGCGTGTCGTCGTAGAGGAAGGACGACTCCATCTCCATCTGCCAACGGGTGTCCTCGGAGAAGGAGAAGCCTTCGGCCGTCTGTCGGCGTGCGTAGAGCTCCAGGAGCTCCACGGTCATGTCTTCGATCGCCTTCTCGGCCTTCTGCTTCAGGTTCTTCCAGCGCTTGCCGCCGATCCGGTGAAGTCGCGGCGGCTTGGCCTCGTCGGTCTCACCGACCCAACGTTCGACCAGGTCCAGGCGATAGACCGGAACCCGGAGCGTCTCTCCGCCCTCGTACTCGACCGCGAGCGCCTCCATCTCGACGCCGGCCACCTCGATGTGCTCGAGCCCGATGAAGCGCCCGACGCCGTGATCCATGTGGACCACGTAGTCCCCCGGGGTGAGCTGGGCGAGGCTCTCGATCGCCACGGCTCCACGGAAGCGACGACTGCGCCGGACGCGTCGCGCGCGCCGGAAGATCTCGTGGTCGTTGAGCACGCGCAGCGGGGGATCGGAGCAGGCCAGCTCGAAGCCCGAGGACAGTGCCCCGAGGCCCAGGCGTGTGCCCGGCGGTATCCTGGCGGGACCACCCAGGATCTCCTCGAGTCGCTGGAGCTGGCCGTCGTTGTCGCAGAGGAGCAGGGTCTCCTGTCCCGTCGCCGTGCCCTCGCGCAGGTAAGCCTCCAGACGCGCCATGTCACGATTCACGGCCGTCGGCGGCTCGGAGTCGAGGCTGGGCCCGGCCGACGCTTCCTCGACGACCTCGAGCCGCGGCCGGGCTTCGAGCAGTTGGAGGAGCTCGTCGGGGGGTACGAAGAGCGCCTCCGGCGCAGCCGGGTGCGCCCCCGACTCGACGAGGCTCTCGTAGAGCTCCTCGACCCTCCGCCAGGTGCGCTCCGCGTCCTTCCGCAGGTCACACGGACCGAGCGTCGCGATCACCGCGTCCGCGGGCAGCAGCTCCGCGAGCGATCGGGACACAGTTTCGCCGGCGCTGACCGACTCACGACGGAAGTCCGTGGGCAGGACGTGCGTCTCGGGCACCTCCGTCGTGGACCTCTGATCCAGGACCTCGAAGTGCCGGATCGAGACGATTTCGTCACCCCAGAACTCGATGCGAACCGGATCGCCCGCGGCGACGGAGAAGATGTCGAGGATGCCACCACGGACGGCGAACTGGCCGACCTCCTCCACGAGCGGGACGCGGTCGAATCCACGCTCCTCCAACGTCCGGGGTAGCTCGGCGAACGACACGGAGTCGCCCACGCGCAGCGTCTGCCTCAGCTCGGCGAGGTGGCTCGGGATCGGCACACGCTCCTGGAGAGCCCGTGGCGTTGTGACCAGAACGTGCACGCGCCCCGAGAAGAGCGCCTCGACGGCCTCGACGCGCAGCCCCCCGATCTCCAGGTGCGGCTCCGACTCCTCGTAGGGGAGCGCCTCCTTCTGCGGGTACAGGTAGGACTCGCCCTCGCGGTCGAGTACCGCCTCGATGTCCGCTTGTGCGGCGATGGCCGACTGCGGCCCGTCCGTGACGACCACGAACGTGCGTTCCGGCCGACCGCGGTGCAGGGCGGCCAGTACCACGGCCGCCAGTGAGCCCCGGGCGCCACCCAGGCGGGCCCGCTGTCCGGGACCCGGGAGCGCGCCCAGCGTCTCGACGAGCGCGGGGCACGCCGCTACGGCGTCGAGAATGACGTTCGACACTACGCCTCCGCGACGGCCGCCGTCTGTCGCCGCGTGGACCGGGATCCCGAGCGTCCGGCCGCAGCGACGGACGATTCGAGAATCAAGAGGACGCCGGCCATCACCAACAAGAGGCGCCAGAGCTCGGGGCCGCGCCGACTCCGGTAGGCTTCCTGTCTCCAGTCGGACGGGTCGGACACCATCGCCACCTGGGGTCCGATCGCGGCCGCGACCTCGTCGCGCCCCAGGAGACCGAGCCGGGACTCGGCTGGGTCCGGGTTGAGCGCGACCACGGACACGGTCGTGTCCGCCGCGAGAAAGATGTACGGGCCGGCCTCGCCGGTACCGCGCACGGTCCTGGTGCCGTCGATCTCGACCTCTCGGCCGGACGGGAAGCGGACGTGTGTCGCCCCCGGCGGGGCGGCCAAGTGATCTCCCACCCTGTATTCGCCGCTGCCTCCGGATCCCGCCCAGTCCGTGGCGACCCAGTCGACGAACCGGACCATCCCCGTCGACACGGGCAGGCTCGTCGCCTCGGCCGACAGGGGCGACGCCAAGAGCAGATAGCGACGTCCCATCGCGTCCGTGCCTTCCAGTACCCAGGGGTCGCCGGCGGCTTCGGCCAGGGCCCGCGTGGTACCCGTCTCACCGGCGGGCTCGAGCGAGTACCACCGGGAAATCCTCGTGCCCTCGAGCGACTCGGGGAGGGCCGCGCCCTCGAGCCTCGCTTCGCCCACGCTCCCCCTCAGGACGTAGCGCCACGCGATACCCGCGTCCACCAACCTGCGATTGAGGGCCGGCAGCAGCGTAGGATCGTCGGGTGGCACCACCAACGCGGCGGTCGTCTGACCCCTGGCCTCCAGCCCCAACCCGTCGGGGGCGAGGAGCAGCTCGGCGTCCTGTGCGGAGGCCAGAGTGATCCGCCGGGAATTCTCGAGGACGGAGACCGCCTCGGCCAAGAAGAGCCCCGGCACCCCCGCCAGCGACACGCTCGGAGCGCCACGCGAACGGTACGCGAAGTACCGCCGATCGTCGGCCCGGAGCGCGTCGGCGTCGGCGTCGGCGTATCCGGTGACCCAGCCTGCCCCTGTCGGCGGCAGCGCGATCGACGTCTCGGCTCCGGCAGCCAGCTCACCCGCGGCGCGTACCCGCCCGTCCATGACGACGCGAACGGCCCACTGGGTCGTGTCTTCCGAGCCCTCGAGAGCCCGGACGGTGAGAGCGGTGCGTTGTCCCTCCAGGGGGGGGAGGCCTCCCCCCACGAGCACCGCCGTCAGCGCCCGGTTCTGTTGGGCTCGCTCCTCGCCCGCCCACACCACCACGGGCAGGTCCCCGGCGGGACTGCCGCCGGGCAGACGGAAGCCGGTGCGCTGCAGGTCGGAGAGGAGGTGGATCTCTCGGTCCGCCAGGTCCGACGTGCGCAGCAACTCGGCGGCCCGCTCGAGCGCCGCCGTGACGTCACCGGTCGCGTCGCTGGGCTCCGTCGCCACGATCGCTGCGCGGGCCTCGGCGGCCGAGCCGGGGATCGCCGGCAGCCACGGCTCGCCGGCGCGGATCACCCAGAAGCGGTCCTCATCGGTCGCGTCTTCCAGCGCTTCCAGAGCGAGCCCCTTCAGCGTGTCGAGCACGCGAGACTCACCGACGACGAGCCCGCTGCTGAGGGAGTTGTCCAGGACGATGGCCACCGCGGTGGGCGGGTGCGACCCCCCCCGGCCCGCGACGACCAACCGCGCACCAGCACCGACCAGTAGCAGGAGAATCGCGACCCTTGTCAGCAGGAGGAGCAGCTGCCTGAGCTTGATGCGGCGGGCGTGCTCCTTCTCCGTGCGCTGGAGGTACCGGAGCGCGGGGAAGCTGAACCTCCGGGTTTCGTGGCGCTGGAAGAGGTG